>JACQVB010000055.1 GCA_016209985.1 Gemmatimonadota bacterium
CGCCTACATCCTGGCCATGGACACGTTCGGGCCGATCACGGACAATGCCGGCGGCATCATCGAGATGTCGCACCAGCCGGAGGAAATCCGGCGACGCACCGACCGGTTGGACGCGGTGGGCAACACCACCAAGGCGCTGACCAAGGGATATGCCATCGGCTCGGCGGCCCTGGCGGCCTTCCTGCTTTTTTCGGCGTATCTGGATGAAGTCGCCATGCTGGGCTCACCGCTGCAGGCGGTCGATCTCTCCAAGCCCGAGGTCTTCGTCGGCGGCCTGCTCGGCGCGATGCTGGTGTTCTGGTTCTCGGCCCTGGCCATTGGCGCCGTGACCCGCGCCGCAGTCAGCGTCATCCAGGAAGTGCGCCGGCAGTTCGCGGCGGACGCGGGCATTCTCAAGGGAACGTCCAAGCCGGACTACGGCCGCGCGGTGGACATCGTGACCGTTGGCGCCCTGAAGGAAATGGTTGCACCGGGTCTCCTCGCCGTCGGGATGCCGATCGCGGTGGGGTTGGGCTTCAAATTCCTGTTCAACATCGGTGCCGAGACGGTTGCCGCGTTTCTGATGGTGGGTACCATCAGCGGGATTCTCCTGGCCTTGCTGCTCAACAACGGCGGCGGCGCCTGGGACAATGCCAAGAAGTTCATCGAGATGGGGGAATACGGCGGCAAGGGTAGCGACCCGCACAAGGCCGCCGTGGTCGGCGACACCGTGGGCGATCCGTTCAAGGACACCGCGGGACCCTCGATTCACGTGCTGATAAAGTTGCTGAGCACGGTGACACTGGTGCTCGCTCCACTCTTCGTCTAACAGCGTTGCAAGGGTTGGAAGGGTTGCCTTTACAACCCTTCCAACCCTTACAACCTTCTGAGTCGTCTCTCTCCCCTCCCGGGAGGCCCTTTGAAGCTCCACAACAAGATCATCCTCGGCTTGGTCCTCGGTGCCGCGGCAGGAGTGACCGCGAACCGGCTAGCTCCCGGCGCACCCTGGCTCACCTGGGTCAACAGCAATGTCGCAAACCCGGTGGGGCAGATCTTTCTGCGCATGTTACTGATGACGGTGATCCCGCTGGTGTTTGCTTCACTCACCCTCGGGGTCGCGGGGCTGGGGGACGTGCGGCGGATCGGGCAGGTCGGGTTCAAGACGGTCGCCTATTTCCTCTTTTCCACCGCTCTTTCGGCCACGCTCGGACTGGTGCTGGTCAATCTGGTCCGGCCCGGCGAGGGGATCGATCCGTCGGTTCAACAGCAGCTGATGGAGACCTATCGGGGCCAGGCGCAGGGTCTCCAATCCAATATGCAGAGCGGGTTCGGCATTAATACGTTCGTCAACATCGTGCCCCGGAACCCGGTTCAGGCGGCCGCGAATCTCGACATGCTCGCCATCATCTTCGTGTCGATCATGTTCGGCGTGGCGCTCACGCTGATGCCGGAGGGCAGAGCGAAGCCCTTCATTCAGCTGCTCGAGGCGCTCGGCGACATCGTCATCAAGATCATCGATATCGCGATGAAGCTCGCTCCCTTCGGCGTGTTCGGCTTGATCTTTTTCACCACTTCACGCTTCGGCTGGGAGCTGTTGCGTTCGCTCGGCCTCTACGTCGCGGTCGTGGTGGCGGGTCTCCTGATCCATGCGATCATCGTAATTTCCCTTCTGGTCCGCACCTTCGGCCGATTGAGCCCGCTGGTGTTCTGGAAGAAGATCCGTCCCAGCATCGTCACGGCGTTCTCCACCAGCTCGTCGAACGCGACGCTGCCCACCAACATCGCGGTGGCTGAGCAGGAGCTGAAGATTCCGCCGAAAATTGCCGGGTTCGTGCTGCCGATCGGCTCTACCATGTGCATGAACGGCACGTCGCTCTATGAGGGGATAACCGTTCTGTTCTTGGCGCAGGTGTTCGGCGTGCACCTCAGCCTCGGCACCCAGCTCGTGGTCGTGGTGCTCGCGGTGCTGACGGCGGTCGGCGCGGCGGGGGTGCCGGGAGGATCGCTTCCCCTCATCATGGTCGTGCTCGCTACGGTCGGAGTGCCGCCCGAGGCCATCGCCGTCATTCTTGGCGTGGACCGGATCCTCGACATGTCCCGCACGACGGTGAACGTCTGCAGCGACCTTTCGGCCGTGGTTTACGTTGCCCGGTCCGAGGGAGGGTGGGACCCCCAGCTCGCGAGCCGTGAGGCAGTCCCCAATCCGGAGCCGTCCGCCGCGGCCTGAACCGGCCTAGCTCTGATGCTCTGGGCAGTCTTCGCAATCGTCATCCTGGCGATGATGGCGATCGATCTCGGCGTGCTGCACCGCCGTCCTCACGAAGTCAAAGTGCGGGAAGCGTTGCTGTGGAGCGGGGTCTGGATCGGCGTGGCATTGGCCTTTCTCGGCCTGCTGATCGCGACCCGCGGCATGCGGGTCGGCCTCGAGTTCCTCACCTGTTACTTGATCGAAGAATCGCTCAGCGTCGACAATCTCTTCGTCTTTCTCGTTCTCTTCACCTACTTCAGGGTCCCGCCGCGCCTTCAGCACAAGGCGCTGTTCTGGGGAATCATCGGGGCGATCGTGATGCGCGCGGTCTTCATCGCGGCCGGCGTCGCCGTCGTCCAGCGGTTCCAGTGGCTCGCCTATGTGCTGGGCGCGCTGCTGGTGGTGATGGGAATCCGCATGGGGGTGGTCAAGGAACAGGAGGTCCATCCGGAACGCAACCCGGTGTTGCGCCTCTTCCGCCGGGTGTTGCCGGTCACCGAGGACTACGTCGATGCGCGCTTCTTCATCCGGCGCGCGGGACGCCTCTTTGCGACCCCCCTATTCGTCGTGCTGCTGGTGATCGAAACCACCGACGTGGTCTTCGCCGTCGATTCGGTGCCGGCCGCCCTGGCGATTACGCTGGATCCCTTCGTGGTCTACACGGCGAACATCTTCGCCATTCTGGGCCTGCGGTCACTGTACTTCGCGCTGGCCGGCATCATGCCGATGTTCGCGTATCTGCATTACGGGCTGTCGGTGATCCTGGTGTTTACCGGAATCAAGATGATTCTGGCGCACTGGGTCCGGATTCCCATCGGCATCGTGCTGCTGTTCATCGGGCTGGTGCTGGTGGTCTCGGTGATCGCCTCGGTAATCAAGACCAAGCAGGCAGTGGCTGAGGTGGGGAAAACCGAGGTGGGTTAGAGCTTCTGGAGGGCGATCACCGTCCCGATCGTCCCCAGCCAGAACAAGAACATCCACTTGAGCAACTCGGCCCGCAACTCCGCCAGCCGCTGTTCCATTTTCGCCTCCAGCCGGTCAATTCGGGCTCCCAGCTTCGCCTCCAACTCGGCGGTCCGCTCGTCCAGCCGGTCTTCGAACCGCCGCCAGATGGCCTCGGTGCGGCGGTCGAAATCGGTGTTGTGCGCAGCATCGAGAGCGTTGAGGTAGTTCACCAGCTCGTCCGTGGCCGGATGGCCGAATCTGGCGTAGAACTCCTCCGAAAACTTGGCCGCCACCGGCATGAGCACCCGTTCTTCCAATGGAGCGCCATTTCTAATAGTACGCTCGGCAGAATGCATAGGCAAAGCATTGCCGCGATGTACAATTTCCCGCGCGCATTACATTCGTGGACAGGGGCGGATCAAGATGCGCGCGCGGCTCGACCTCATTCTGCACATCCTTCTAGGGGCGTCGCTCGCCGCCTGCCATGGTCGTCCGGCACCGGTAGCGACCGCCGTTCCCACTTCGCCGGATCGATGCGCCGTGCTTCCCGACTCGGGATCCCTCCCGAAGCATTTCGTGGTGGCGTTCACCGATTCGGCCACGCCTGATCCCCTGCCCGGATCAGGAAACCGGACGACGCAGATCGTCTCGCGCTTTCTCTACGACCCGTTGATTCGTCTGACCTGTGATGACGCCGTGGTACCGGCGCTGGCCGAGTCGTGGGCCACCGAGGACGGCGGCCGGAGCTGGACCTTTACGCTGCGCACCTCGGCCCGGTTCTGGGATGGATACGGGGTCCGGCCGGCGGACATCGTTGCCGCCTGGACCAGGTATCAAAGCGGTGATCTTCTGGTGCCGTGGGCCGGCATTCGGTTCGCCCGGGAAGTGGGTGAGCGAAGCCTGGCGGTGTACTCCGACTCGCTATGGACCACGGTACCGCCGGTATTGGCCGATCCCCGGCTCGCGGTCACCCGCCCGACGCGTTCGGGCTGGCCCATGGGAACCGGGCCGTACCGCCCGATTGTAGAGGAGGAAGACAGCCTCGAGCTCGAGTGGTGGAATCCCGCCATCCGCGGCAGACAGGGTCTTCCCGGGTCGGTCTTATTCCTGTGGGCGAACCGAACGGGCGCGCGGGATCTCCTGGACGCAGGCGTGGATATGATGATCACCGACGATGCCTCGGTTCAGCAGTACGCGGAAGCGCGAAGCGGTTATACGGTGGCGACGTTGCCATGGGACCGTACCTATGTGCTCTTTGTGCCTTCCAGTGGAAACGCCGGCCCGCCGTCGCAAACTCCGCCAGCCGGGTTTCTCGGGGGCTTGGCGCGTGAAGCTGTCAGTGTCGAAGCCAGAGCCGCCGAACCCAAGAACGGCTGGCAGCTCGAAGCGTGCACCTCCGTACCGGGCTTTCAAGCCGATCCCTCGCGGCAACTCCGGCGGGTGGTCTACCCGAGCGACGATCAGACCGCGAGGGAGCTGGCCCAGCGCCTGGTGACGTTCGCCGGCACGCCGGTCCAGGGCGGCGAGTGGCTCTCCGACGCATTCCGGGCCGCCGGGAACGCGCGGACGTTTCCTTTCGCCGCCGGCCTGGACCGGGCTGCGTGGCGGCGCGCGCTGGCGCGTGGAGACGAGACGGCCTACGTCTTCGCGGTTCCGTCGCGCTCGGTCGCTCGCTGCGTGCTTCCCCAGCCGGCCGTCGGAGCATGGGTGCCGCTGATCGAGACGCGGGCACGGCTGATCGCCAGGCCGGGGGCGGGGGGCGGTGCGATGTACCTCGACTGGAACGGGACACCTCACCTGCGCGATCCCCGGTGACCTTCCGCACCAGGCTGTTTCTGTCCTACGCGGGTGTCGTGCTCGTGCCGCTCGCCGTGCTGCTGTTCGGGGTTCGGCGGGAGGTGGACCGGAGGCTCACGTTCCAGGTCCGCGAGCGGGTGAGCGCGCTCGCGTCGATCATCCGCACCGATCTGAGGGAACAGAGTGCCGCGCTCACCAGCCGGCTGAACGCGCTGAGCCGGGAGGCGGCTTCCGATAACTCATTTCGGTTGGCGCTGCGCGCGCCCGCGGAGCGCCGCTACCTCCTGGATTACGCGGGATCGGCGATGCGGCGGGCCGGCATGGCCCTGCTCCAGTTGCAGGATTCGGCCGGCCGCATACTCAGCTCGGGGCATTTTCGTAACGAATATGACCGCTCCGAGCCGCAGGTCGTCCCGTTGCTCGCGCGCGCGAAGGACGGGCCCGCATTGCTGCGGGCCCGGACCCCCGAAGGGTTCGTCGTGGTACTGGCGCGGCTGGATTCGATTCAGGTTTTCGGCCAGCGGCTGTGGGTGATCGGCGGCCTGCGCATCGACCGCGGATGGTTGAACCGGCTCTATCGCGATCCGGAGATCGCGGTGACTCTGCGGCTACCGGACGACAGCGGCGCGGTGGGTGATTCGGTCATCGTTTCGCCTTTCTCACTGCCGTACATCGATGCGGCCCGGGAGGGCGAGTCGCGACTCGACACGGCGCAGGTCGTGGTGATGCACTCACTGGCTCCGTTGGCTCGACTGCGGCGCGACGTGAATCTGTGGTTCGCGATCGTGGCGTTGGCGACGGCCGCCGCGGCACTCGCGCTCGCCGGATGGATGGCCGCGCACATCGGTGGGCCGCTGGAGGAGCTGGCGGAGAAAACCTCGCAAATCGATCTCGACCGGCTGAATGTGCAGTTCGAGAGCGATGGCGAGGATGAAGTGGGCGCCCTGTCCCGTCTGCTCGGCCAGATGACCGAGCGCCTGCGCGCTGGCTCCGCCCGCCTTCGCGAAGCCGAACGTCGCGCTACCGTCGGCGATCTCGCCCGGCAGCTCAATCACGACGTGAAAAATGGACTGGTGCCTATCCGGAATGTCTTTCGTCACCTGGCGCAGGTTGCCAGGGAGAGCCCGGCCGACCTTCCCGCCGTGCTGCTCGAGCGCCAGCGCACCGTCGAAGCGGGCATCGAGTATTTGGAGAACCTCGCGAGGAATTACGCGCGGCTCTCGCCGGAGCTCGGGCGGCAACCCTGCGATTTGAACGCGGTCATCGCCGAGGTGGCGGCGGGTACTGCCTCGCAGGACAGGTTGCGGCTGGCTCTGGCGCCGTCGCTTCCCCGGATCGCAGCGGACCCGCTGGTCGTCCGTCGGATCCTGGAGAACCTGGTGAGCAATGCGGTCGAGAGCCTGCCTCAGGGCTCCGGAACAGTCACCATTGCTACGTTCAACGGTGATGCCGATCCCCGACAGCCGACGGCCGAAAGCCATGAGTCCCGCCCTATTCGCCTCACCGTCACCGATACCGGTCGCGGCATGACCGAGGAGCAGTTGGAACGTGCCTTCGAGGATTTCTACACCACCAAGGCTGCCGGGACCGGTCTGGGACTGTCCATCGTGCGGCGCCTGGTGCTGGATCTCAACGGGTCCATGCGGGTGGAAACCGCACCCGGGTCCGGAACCCGATTCATCATCGACTTCCCGGTGGCGGAAACGGCGGGTCGGCGGGTCGGCGGGTCGTCCCTCGAGCCAGGATCATGACTCTGGTTCTCGTGGTTGACGATGTTGCGGCCATGGCCGAGCAGTACGCCTACGACCTCAAGCGTCTGGGCGGCTACGACACCATCATCGCCGGGAGCGGAAGGGACGCGCTCGACGTCCTGAGCCGCGAATCGGTCGACTGCGTGATCCTGGATCTCGAGCTGCCGGGCACCGACGGGTTCGGCGTGCTGCAGGCACTCAAGCAGAGCAAGAACGACGTCCCGGTGATCGTCTATACCGGAACGGGGAACTTCGATCGCTGCGTGCAGGCGGTGCGGTTGGGCGCTTACAACTTCATCGACAAGGCGGAGCCGATGGAGCGGGTCGCTCGCGAAGTGGAGAACGCGCTCGAGCGGCGGCGGCTGGTCGAAGAAGTGGCCGGGTTGCGACGCCGTCTGGGCCCGGACACGCCGCTGGCCGGCAAGAGCCCGGCCATGCGGCGACTGCAGGAAACCATCGTGCGGGTGGCTCCCCTACCGAGTCCGGTGCTGATCACGGGCGAAAGCGGGAGCGGCAAGGAGCTGGTGGCGCACGAGCTGCACCGTCTGGGGCCCGGTGGAGCGGAGGCCCCGTTCGTCGCGGTCAACAGCGCCGCGCTTCCGGAGCAGCTCATCGAGAGCGAGCTGTTCGGGCACGAGCGGGGCGCCTTCACCGGAGCCGCCACGCTGCGCAAGGGCGCGTTCGAGGAGGCGGGCAAGGGGACGGTTTTTCTCGATGAGATCGGCGAGCTGCCGCTCCTGGCGCAGGCCAAGCTGCTGCGGGTGCTGGAGAATCGGGAGATCACCCGGTTGGGTGGGAATCGGACGGTCCCGATTGCGGCGCGCGTGGTCGCCGCGACCAATCGGGACCTCGAGGTGGAGACGGTCGAGAAGCGTTTTCGGCACGATCTCTATTACCGGCTGAACGTGCACGTCATCAAGGTCCCGCCGCTGCGCGAGCGGCTGGTGGACCTGCCCGAGCTGGTCGAGCACTTCCTCGGCGTGCTCGCGGTACGGTTCGGGATCAAGCCCAAACGGTTGGAGGACGACGCGCTCCGGGTTCTCCAATCCTATGACTGGAAAAAGAACAACGTCCGCGAGCTGCGGAACGTGGTGGAGCGGATGCTGATCGCAGCCGACGGCGATGTGATCTCACTCGAGCAGGTGCCCGCCGAAATCCGGGGGGAAGCTCACGAATCCGCTGGCGAAGCCGGGTCGCTGCAGCGGCTCAAGGCCGACGCGGAGCGGGAGATTGTGCGCGCCGCCCTGGAGCAGAATGCCTGGCACATCACCCGCACGGCCAAAGAGCTGGGACTCGCCGATCACGCGAGCCTGATCAAGATCATGAAAAGGTTGGGGATCTCCCGCGACAGTTGACATCCATGATGCGTAACTGTATTGTTACCCATAATGAGTAACCGTTCTGTTACGCATGCACGGGAAGCGGTGTTCTCGGCCCTCTCCGATCCCACCCGGCGCGCGGTGCTCGACCTGTTGCGCGCGCAGGGCGCCCAGCCCGTGAGCCATATCGCCGCCTCATTTCCCGTTTCGAGGCCTGCCATCTCCCGGCACCTCCGCCTGCTGCGCCAGGCGCGCCTGGTGCGCGAAACGCGCCAGGGACGGCACCGTGTCTACGAGCTCACCCCCGAGCCGCTCAAGGCGGTGGACAGCTGGCTGGAATGGTACCGGGTGTTCTGGACGGGCAGGCTCGACCAGTTGAAGGCATTTGCCGAGGGGAGGAAGACATGAGAGCAGAAGTCCTGGCAGCCCTGGGCGCGTGGTTGGTGGCGAGTAACCCCGTCCAGGCGCAGTCGCCGGCGGGGAAGTCGTTCGCCCTGCTGCAATCGCTGGAGGGAGGATGGCAAGGGACCAACGCCGAGGGTCACACTTCACGAGTGACCTTCCGCGTTACTTCCGGCGGGTCGGCGGTGATGCAGGAGCTGATCGAGTCCTCCACGGGCGAGGAGATGATCACCATGTTCCATCTCAATGGCGACCAGCTTCTGATGACCCACTACTGCTCGGCCGGAAATCAGCCACGCATGTCGGCCACTATTTCGCCCGACGGCAAGACCATCGGCTTCGAGTTTCTCCACGTCACCAACCTCAGGCAGTCGCAGGAGGGGCACATGCTTCGCCTGGTAGTGCGATCAGTCGCCCCTGACCACCACACCGAAGACTGGACCTTTGTCGACCAGAGCGGCACGCAGACGACGGATCATGTCGATCTCCGTCGAGCCAGGTCGTAGCGACCGGCCGAGCCAACCAGGAAAAGATCCAATGGCCAAGAATCACATCACATCGGAAGACGCCGTCACCGCCGACATCGAAATCTCCGCGACGCCGGAGCGGGTGTTCCAGGCTCTCACCGATCAGAAGCAGCTCGTGGCGTGGTGGGGCTCGGAGCCGTCGGTCGAGCTCACCACCTTCGAAATGAATCCCAACCGCGGCGGGCAGTGGCGATACACCTGCAAACCTCGCCCCGGCCACGTACAGGGCGCGGTCGAAGAGCAGATGCGTCGCGGCGGGGAGACTCAGTACGAGTGTCATGGCGAAGTACTGGAGTCGATTCCACCGCGGCTGCTGGTCTGGAGCTGGATCGCGAATTGGCACGATCGGCCCGACCAGCGCACCGTCGTACGCTGGGAGATCGAGCCGACGAAAACCGGCACGCGAGTACGAGTGACGCACAGCGGACTCGCGCAGCTGCCGGTTGCGCGCAAGGATTACGGTAAGGGGTGGGAAGGCGCACTGCGGCTCCTGCAGACCTTCCTGCAAAGAAGCGGGCCAGCGAGGAGTTGACCACCGCTCGAACACCATAGCCGGTGAATCGTGTTCGGCGGAACACGATTCACCTTTTTCTCCGTGCTCCACCTTTTCCCTCAAGTACTTCCAACACCATCGATTAGCCTAATCGCGCTTCCTCTCCTCGTTGCGGCAGCACCCTTGCCCTTCTCCTCGCCTGCAGCCCATCACCAACCGCGCCTTTCGGGGCGCCAATCGAGGAGGAGAATATGCGGCAGCGGGGGACGAACGGGATTATCGCGGCGGCACTTCTGGCCACGACGACGGGAATGCTAGCGGGGTGCAAGGATTCGAGCGTGAGTGAGAAACGAAAAGCGGCGGAATCGTTCACCAGCTCTGGGTCGGTCGAGCTCAGCAGCATCCCGGACCGGAAGCCTGCCGGCGAAGTGACCGGTCCGGTCTCTTTCAACGATGCCGAGGCGGCGTACGAGCAGAAACAGTTCGATGACGCGGTGAAGCTGTTCAAGGGCTACACCACGCAGAAGCCGGAGAACGCCTGGGGGCATTACATGCTGGGGTTGTCGGCGTGGAAGACCAGGGATTTCGGCCAGGCCGAAAGCGAGTTCCTGCGCGCGCTCGAGCTGGATCCGACGCACGTGAGGAGCAGATACAACCTGGCACGGGTCTATCTGGACCAGGAGGAGCCGGCGAAGGCTGCGGAGCAGATCGAGTCCGCCCTGAAGATCGATTCCACCTCTGCCGAAGGCTTCCGGCTACTGGGCCGCGCCCGCGACGAGCTGGGGCTCCTCAAGGAGGCGGAACAGGCCTATCGTGAGGCGCTGAAGCGCGACAACCGGGATTTCTGGTCGATGAACAACCTCGGGCTCAATTTCATCAGCCAGGACCGCGCCGGCGAAGCGGTCGGCGTGCTGTCACGCGCGGTGCAACTCCAGCCCGAAAAAGCGCTGTTCCGCAACAACCTGGGCATGGCGCTCGAGCTGAACGGGTACTTCGTGGACGCGGGCAAGGCGTACCAGGCGGCAGTCGAGAAGGACAGTTCCTACCAGAAGGCGATCGACAACCTGGCGCGGGTTTCCGGGCACGAGGACAAGCCCGGTCTTCCGCCGCTAGACCTCGACGTGCTGGCACAGAATTTCGTAGGTGAGATCTACGGATGGAGGGTGAGTCAGAACTGAAGGTTTCAGGTGTCAGGTTTCAGGTGCCAGGGTCCGACCATGGAGCCCTGACACCTGACACCTGTCACCTGTCACCGTTTTTTGTTGTTCGTTTCGGCATCCTGACCGCGTGGGTCACTCTTCTTCGCTTTCTTCCCAATCCACATACTGCGGCGGGCTGTCCCCCACCCGCTGGGTCACTCGGGGGTACCGGCCTGGGGGGACGCTCTCGGCAATCGCGACGACCGACCTTGTGCCACCGGTCGTCGCCGACATCGGGCCGCTGAGGATCGCGACCTCGAGGGTGTAGGGGCGGGAGTCGCGCGGTTGGGCCTTCGCCGGACGATTCGGTTTCCGCGGCGCCCGTGGCAGCCAAGCTTGCTGCCTTCACCAATTGGTGATACGTTGGAACTATGAAACGGGCGAGCGTAACGATTCCGGATGACATCGCCCCGGCCCTGAAAGCTTACTTGGCGGACCAGCGGCCGACGCCTGCACTCACCGCGGTGGTGCACGACGCGCTCGCCGCCTTCTTGGCCGAGCGGGGATATCTGCCCGGCGTGCCGCGGCGGCTCAAGCTCACGGTAGCTCGCCGGGGTAGTGGCACCCGATCCACCAGCACCCACCACGACGCCGTTCTGGCGGGATAGGCAACCCATGCCGGGCCGGCCAGTGCTGGCCGACGCGGGGCCTTTGTACGCGGCGGTTGACCCCGATGATCAATACCACGTCCGGGCCCGCGATGAGATGGAGGTGCTCAACCGTGAGCGCATCGGTGTCGCGGTCGCCTATTCCACCTTCGCCGAGGCCTACACCCTCGTTCTCCATCGGCTGGGGCCGCGGCGCGCTGTTCGGTTCAGCGAGGAGCTGGTCGCCGGGGCGGCCCTCTTGAATCCCTCCCCGGAGGATTACGGCCAAGCGCTTACCCGCCTGGCGAAACATCGGGACCTCCGGCTGTCGTTGTTCGACGGCGTGGCTGCCATCCTCGCCGAGCGTTTGGGCCTCGCCTTGTGGACATACGACGATCATTTTCACGCGCTTGGGACGCCCGTGTGGCGGGCGGGCTGAGGTCGCCACAGAGGCCGGGCGAAGGCCGCCAGTCTAGAGAACACCTCTGCGAGCTGACAGGAGAATCCCGGCAGGACGTCCTCTCCTTCCAGCGCATCGGTTTCCTCCAGGAGGGACTCGGTTCCCTCCGCCCGGTATACCCGTGCCAGCCTCCGCCCGGGATCAACTACCCAGACGAGCCGGCTGTCCGCCCTGAGCCAGTCCGCCACCTTGGCCAGCACCTCTCCCGGCCGATCATCGGGCGAAAGGACTTCGACGGCGAGATCGGGCGCAAACGGAGCGTATCCTTTGGGAGCCGGTGAAGGGATCCGGGCCTTGCTAACGAACGCCACATCCGGCGCCCTGACCGTGTCGGGACTGGTTTCCAGCTTGAACCCGGTTTCCGCCGCGAGGACGCGGCCGAGGTCATGGGCGTCCACGAATAGGACCAGTGCCTTGGTGAGGCGGACCGTGACCTCGCCATGCCGGTAGCTGGCCGGCTGTCGTACCACTAACACACCCTTCACCAACTCGGCACGCTTGCCGGGAAGCCGCAATTGCAGCAGCTGGTCAGCCGTCATCGGCGCTGAAGAGGTCATGCTTCCAAGGTATGAATGAGCCGCTTCCATGACCAGGAAGCTCGGCTGTGCGCGTCAACCGCGTATCAACAGCGGCCCCGCCCCTTCGGCTTGGAACTCTCCTTACAGCCGTCCGTTTCAATCAGCATATAGTCATAGACGTTGCGGTTTCAATCCACGCCCGCGCGCGAGCGGGCGACTGAGGTGTGACACTCCCGCTCCCGACCCGCAGCAGCGGCAGCAACGCGCTTCCGGCCTCGGGTCATCGCTAGACGGCATCACTGGCGCGGACTATACTCGCCCCATGACCCTGTTTCCGCCGGGAGGGCACGGGGAGCCATATCAGAATCTCAGTGGCGACTCAGGCGTCACGTACTACGAGATCGGCACAGAGTCCGTCGCGGTGCAATTCCGCAACGGTTCGATCTACGTGTATGACTACACGCGACCGGGGCCTCTACATGTGGAGCGCCTGAAGGAACTGGCCATTGCTGGCAGGGGATTGAGCACCTACATCAGCACGCGCGTCCGCAATGCATACGCGCGCAAGGCGCGATAGAGGGCACCTAACGTGAAGCCCGCGAGGCGACCATGAAGCATCCTTTTTCGCGACCGCCTGAGCGCCTGGTGTCGGCGGCGCCCCAGGGCACTCGGTCTGATCCAAATCTGGGTCTCCAACGTCTGGTGGTTCGGGACACTTTCGAACCAGACGAAGATCCATGTGGCCTGGGATTACCGGAGCGCCGTGACGGATGGGAGGACGTCGAACTGAGTCTACGGTTCGAGCGCTGGTTGCGACGGCAGCAGTTCGCGGTCCACCCTCATCTCACCGCAGTTGAATGGGCGGAGGACTTTGTAAACTACCTGGATGAGTGCCTGCTGACGATCTACGGATGTTGCGAGCGCGACCTCCGGACCTACCTCTATGACTACGTCCCATCCGAGCGACCGCTGCGTACGCAGCGCCGCCCACACGTAGTGCTGTCGGCATTGCGCCAGTTCTTCGAATACCTGTCCCGGCATGAGGAGGTGTACTATCCCTGGGCGGCCGGCATCCTGGCAGATCAGGCCGCACTGGCCAGGCGCTGGAGCACGTACCCGCATGGAGCCCTGGACGACGATCGCATGATCGAGTGGCGCCGGATTCTCCACGACGATCTCAGTGCACGCGTGTTGCTACCGGACGTCGCGATGGCCGGAGGCGGGGAATGGCTCAAGCCCGGCATCGTGCCGGAAATCGGCGATGACGAGGATGAATGGGCTCTCTCGATTCTGTTCACGCTTCACGATGAGCTCTCGCGCCGGTGGCTGTTCTGGCGCGAGGAGGTGCTTGCGGCGGGCGTGACGGAACCGGCCCGCGCCCGTGCCGTGCTGCTGCGACGGCAGCGCGAGTGGGAGACTCGGCCGCATCCGGGTCTCGGAGGCGAGGCGCCCGCCGAAGCCGTACGGAAGGCGCGCAAAGGGAAGTAGTTGCGCCGTCAGTGATCGCTTCGGATCACACTCTCTCTCGCGGGGGTCTCGCCGATCCACCACCGTACCTCTGGTCCCTGACCCCTGCTACTCGTACCTCAAACTCTCCACCGGATCCACGTTCGCCGCCCTTCGCGCCGGGAGCAGTCCGGCGAGCAGTCCGATGGACACCAGGATGCTCACACAGGTGAACGCGATGGGCCAGGAGAGCGCCGGGCGGGCGATGTATTGCATCGCGGCGTTGTCGCCGCTCAGCGGAATCTGGTTGATGAGCCAGACCACCGCCGCCGAAAAGAGGAGACCCACCGTCCCCCCGCTCAGGGAAAGCATCATCGCCTCGAAGACGAACTGACTCATGATGTGGAGCTTCCGCGCGCCCACCGCGAGCTTGATGCCGATCTCCCGGGTCCGCTCCCTTACCACCACATACATGATATTGGCCACACCCACGCCGGCCACGATCAGAGTGAAGACTCCCACCATGCCCATGAAGATCTGGATTCCAAAACCGATGCTCGAGGTGATCTTCTGGCCCTCGAAGAAATCCCATATGCTGAGGGCCCGCTCGTCCGCGGCAGCGAACTGGTAGCGGCGTCCCAGGATCCGGTAGACCTCGGTCTTCACCCGCAGAGCGGCGTCGACCTGCCGGGGGCGTATCAGCAACTGGTTCACATAGGTGCCGCCGTAGATGGCGGCGTAGGTGGAGGCGGGGATGACGGCCCGGTTCTCGTCGGGCCCGTTGTTGTTGCTGTCCTGAAATTTCTTCTGCATCACACCGATCACCGTGAACGGCAGCCCGTCGAGCGTCACGGTCTGGCCCACGGGTGCCGTGTCGCCGAACAGTTCGGTGGCGATCTTGTCTCCCAGGAACAACACGCGCCGCTTCTGCTCGAGGTCCCGCTGGTTCAGGAACCGCCCACCGGCCGCCGGAAACATATGCCGCATTTCCCCGAATTCCGGCGTAACCGCTTCCATGTAAGTGTTGGTCTTGTTGCTGCCGAACTTGAGACTGGTGTTGCTGCGGCCGTAGGCCAGGCTGACGAGGTCGACATCCGGTATGGAGCGCTTGAGCATCTCCATGTCGCCCGGCATGAGGCGGATACGGCGTCCCTTGGGTAACCCTTCGTGCACCAGGCTCGTTTCGCCACCCCAGATGATGTACATCCGTTCGCCGGCGTTGAGCAGGCCGCTGCTGATGGCGACCTTGAGGCCCTCACCGAAGGCGAGCAACAACACCACCGCGATGGTGCCCCAGATCATCGCCAGGAGCGTGAGCACGGTGCGGGTCTTCTGACCCTTGAGATCGCCGAGGAATTCCTCGAGGAGGATGCGCCACATGCTGTCATCCCGAGCGAAGCGAGGGATCTTCCGAAGATTCTTCGCCGCTGCGCGGCTCAGAATGACGCGCTGCGCGCGTCAGTATCTCAAACATTCCACGGGGTCCAAGTTTGCCGCCTTGCGCGCGGGGAAGAGTCCCGCCAGGAACCCGATGCCGGCCAGCAAGGTCATGGTGACGACGGCGACCAGCGGCGAAATGCGCGGCGTGCCGACGAACTCCTGCATGGGCACGAACGAGAGTCCCCAGACGATGCCGACTGAGAGGAGGAATCCCAGCACCGCGCCGGCCGCCACGATCAGGAACGATTCGGAGAAGAACTGGAGCAGGATGTCCTTCCGGCGGGCGCCGACCGAGCGCTTGATGCCGATCTCGCGAGTGCGCTCACGGACCACGATGTACATGATGTTGGCGACACCGATGCCCCCGACCGTCAGCGTGAAGCTTCCCACCAGCGCGAAGAACGCGTTGAACGCGAGGAAGACATACTCGAATCGCGTTTCCCATTCGCTGGTGTCCCAGATCCTGATCGCGTTCTTGTCCCCGGAATCGAACCGATACTTGCGCGAGAGCACCTGGTAGACCCGTCGCTCCACGTCCTTGGTGATCCGGGCGTCGCGGGTCCGGTAGATGATGTTATTCACGTACTCCTGGCCGAACACCGAGTGATGGGTGCTGGCAGGGATGAAGATCCGGTCCTTGTCGCGCGAGTTGTAGGACGAGCTCTGGTCCTTGTGGACCAGTACGCCGATGACGGTGAAGGGAACGGCCCCCACGTACACCCGCTCTCCGATGGCGGGCCGCTCCGCAAAGAGCAGGGTCTTCAGCTCGTCGCCCAGGACCGCCACGCGGCGGCGCTCCGCCAGGTCGCGCTGGTTGATGAAGCGGCCGCCCGAATCGACGATCTCGTTCCGCAAATCCTCATACACCGGGTAGATCCCGGTGATGTTGGGGTTGGCCGCCTGGGCGCCGCGGTGTACCGGCCCCCGCCAGCTGTACTCCGGGCTGATCTGCGTGATGTCGGGGATCTCGCGCGCCAGCAGGGCGGCATCCTCTTCCCGCAGCCGGATGTAGCGCCCCTCCCCGAAACCGGCATACGCCCGGGTGGTCCTTCCGCCGAAGAGGATGACGATCCGCTCGCCCAGGGCGTGAAACCGTTTCTTGGTTTGGGCCTCGAGCCCGATCCCGAAGGCCAGCAGGACGACCACCGCCACTGTACCCCAGGTGATGCCGAGGATGGTGAGCGCGGTGCGAAGCTTCTGGGCCTTGAGGTCCGCGAGGAATTCCCGAAACACGCTACTTCAGCTCTTTTACCGGCTTTTCAGCGAGCTGCTCGCCGATCTTCAGGCCGCTCGTCACCTCGATATTGATGGCATCCGACAACCCGACCTTGATGGTGCGGACCTCGGTCCGGTCGTTGGGCAGCGCGACGGTCACCGTGGCGCTGTCACCCGCGAAAGTGACGACCCGCTCGGGGATGGTCAGTACGCTGTCGCGGTGAGCGATAATGATGTCGGCATTGGCGGAATAACCCGCACGGAGAGTGGTGCCGCCGGTCTCGGTGAGTATGATTTCCACCGGAAATACGGTGGCACTCTCTTGTTGCTTGGCCTTGAGTGAAATCTTGGACAACACGCCGCGGATCTTCGCCTGGGGCAGGGCGCCGATCTTGATCTCCACCGGCATGCCCTCCTTGAGCCGCCCGACGTCGATCTCGTCCACGGTGCCGCGAAACAGCAGGCGCTTCATCTCGGACATCCGCATCAGCACGGTCCCTTCCTGGTACGACGTGAGCGGGACCACCGGGTCGCCCATCTGGACCGCCTTTTCCAGGACATAGCCCGTGATCGGTGCCTTGATGACGCTTTCTATCCGGTCCTCGGCGATCTGCACCCGTCCCTGCTGGAGCAGCTCCAGGCGCTCCTTTGCCATCTGGACCTGGAGCTTCGACTCGGCCAAGCGCTGCTGGGCCGCCTCGAATTCCTGGGTGGAAACCAGTCCCTGGTCCTTGAGGGACCGCTTCCGGTCGATGTCGCGCTGCAGGTTTTCCAGCTCGATTTCCCGCAGCTCGATCTGCCGGCGGCTCTCCACCAGCTCCAGCGGGGTGGGGTTCGGCTTTATCTGGATCAGCGGCGTACCGATCTTCACGAAATCGCCCGCATCGGCATAGAGCTTCTGAACCACGCCCGACACCTGGGATTTCACTCCGACCTCGACGTCCGGCTCGATCTTGCCGACAGCCAACGCTTTGTCCACGACCGTGCCGCGCGTGACCGTGACGGTGCTCCCGCCGGCCTTGTTGCCGTCGGCTTTGGATGAGCGGACCGCGAAAAAAACGCCGGTTGCGGCCACGATGACGAGGCCGCCTAAACCCATGAGGGCGCGTGGCTTCATTCGGTGCTCTCTGATGTTCTTGGCGGGCCTTACGGGAGGCACGGAGGAATAGTTTCGGATTAGAACAAGGTCGGGAATAGACGGTAAGGGACGGTAAGGGTGAAAAGCGAAGGGCGACTACTTGGCCGCCCGGTCACGCATTACGCTTACAACCCTTTCCGACTCTTACCGACTCTTACCGACCTGTTCTACGCCTGTGTCATCCACCCGCCGGTTTCGATCAGGTCCCGGCAGATATCCTGGGCGGACCGCCCGGCGGCCTCGGCCGCGAAATTGGCGACCACCCGATGGCGGAGCACCGACAGAGCGACCGTCTTGACGTCATCGAGATCGGCCATGGGTCTGCCGTCCAGCGCGGCACGAGCCTTGGCCCCGAGAACCAGGAATTGCGACGCCCGTGGTCCCGCCCCCCAGCTCACGTACTCCCGGACATAGTCCGGAGCCTCGCTGTCCTTCGGGCGGGTCATGCGCGCGAGCCGAACTGCGGCTTTCACGATCGGCTTGGGTGCCGGGATGCGGCGCACCAGATGCTGCATCATCAGGAGCTGGTCCGCGTTCAACACCGGCTTGACGGGGTGTTCGTCGTCGCCGGTCGTCTCCTCGACGATCTCCTCTTCTTCCGCCCGGCTGGGATAGGGAACCTCCAGCTCGAGCATGAAGCGATCGAGCTGGGCTTCCGGAAGGGGATAGGTGCCTTCCTGCTCGATCGGGTTCTGCGTGGCCAGCACGAAGAACGGCGCCGGGAGCGGGTAGGTCACCCCGGCCGCCGTCACCTGGTGCTCCTGCATGGCCTGCAACAGGGC
>JACQVB010000056.1 GCA_016209985.1 Gemmatimonadota bacterium
CGGGGAGACGGTGCTGGTCCTGCGGCATGCGGCGCGCGCGATCGAGCTGGCCGGGGCGAGCAGCGACCGTCTCGAGGCGGGCCTGTTGCAATACCTGGCCGAGGCCAAGAGCAACGATCCTGCCGTGGGGGACGGAGCAAACCTGTATCGCGAGCGCGTGAAGACACGGCTCCCGGCCCCTGAACGGGCCGGTGCAGGCCACGCCGCAGCCCGCCTGGTAGCGTCCCAGACCAAGGTGGAGCTCGCCGGCTACGAGATGCAGGACACCGAGGGCGGTGTGGAAGTGACGGATCGCCGAACCGGCCGGTGTTACCAGGTAAGCATCTCGGTGATTCGGCCCGCGCGGGGACGGATCGAAGTGACGTTGGGCGGGTCGGGGCCGCCCGCCGGCCCGCCGGCCCGCCGGCCCGCCGCTCTTTCTCTGGAGCATCTCCCCGAACGCCACCAGCATGTCGTCCGCCGGGAGCTGGTGCGCACCATCACCCAAACATGGTTTTCAAAACGCGATCTCGATTCCCTCGCGTCCGGCGCCCGGGATCTGCGCGGCCTCGCCCAGCTCGCGCTCGCCGATGCGGTCGGCGAGCTGACCGGAAATACTTCGAAAGACTCTATCGAGCGCGTCTCCGATCTCATCGATCTGGTGGATCTCCTCGGCCTGGTCGTCTCCTTCGAAGCGCAGACGCGCTTCTATCGGGCGCGGGCGTCTTTGTCCGGCAGCGACGCGGCGCGCCTTGCCCCCCTGGCTGAGCGGCTCGGATTCGTGACCCCATGAACCCGCGGGAAGGCGAGCCGATCCGTTTCGCATTCGGGATGCACATCCACCAGCCGGTGGGCAATTTCGACCACGTGCTGGAGCAGCATGTCAACGACGTCTACGAGCCGCTGCTCCGCCGGCTGGTGGAGCGGGAGTTTCTCCCCATCGCGCTGCACATTTCCGGCCCGCTGCTCGAATGGCTGGAGCGGCGGGGCGGCACCTATCTCGACATGATCGGGCGGCTGGTGGCGGAAGGACGGATCGAGATGCTGCTGGCCGGCATGTACGAGCCGATCCTGGTCTCCATCCCGCCGCCCGACCGGGTGGAGCAGATCCAATGGATGCGGGAAGCGATCCGCCGCCGCTTCGGAGTCACCGCCGACGGCCTGTGGCTCACGGAACGGGTGTGGGAACCGGAGCTCCCGGCCGATCTGGCGGAGGCCGGCGTCCGCTATGTGCTCGTGGATGATCGGCATTTTCTCGTGACCGGCTTCCGCCGGGATCATCTCCACGCCCCGTTCTGGACCGAGGCGCAAGGGAAACGCGTCGCGCTGTTTCCCATCGACGAGCGGCTCCGCTACCTCATTCCCTTCCGCCCACCGGAAGAGATCGTGGATTATTTCGAGGACCTGCGCGCCGGCGGACACCGGCTTGCCGTCTTCGCCGACGATGGAGAGAAGTTCGGCGGCTGGCCGGGCACCAAGGAATGGGTCTACGACCGGGGCTGGCTCTCCCAGTTCCTGGATGCCCTGTCCGCCTTGATGGCCACCGGGTCATTGCGGCTGACGACCTTCAGTCAGGCGTTGGGCGAAGTGCCCTCCCACGGGCTCGCCTACCTGCCCACTGCTTCGTACCGGGAAATGGAGGAGTGGTCGCTGCCTCCCTTCCGCGCCGCCCGCCTGGCCCGGCTAGTGGCGGAGCTGGGGGAGGAGCGGATGGCGGGGCTCGACGGAACGCTGATCCGCGGAGGCCACTGGCGGAACTTTCTCGCCAAGTACCCCGAATCGAACCGCATGCACAAGAAAATGCAGCGCCTCTCGTATTGGTGCCGCGAAAAGGGTGACCCTCCCGCGGCGCGGCGCGCGATCGGGCGGGCGCAATGCAATGACGCCTACTGGCATGGCGTGTTTGGCGGGTTATACCTGCCACACTTGCGCCACGCGATCTGGCGGCAGCTCGCGATCGCGGAGCAGGAGCTGCGACGCGACGAGACCATCGGATACGAATGGGTGGACTTCGACAGCGACGGGTACAACGAGATCTGGGTCCATTCGCCCGCCTTCTCGGCCCTCATCAGCCCGGCGCGCGGCGCTGCGATCGAGGAGTACACGATCTTCTCGTCGGGGCTGAACCACGCGGATGTGCTCACGCGGCGCAAAGAAGCGTACCACGAGCGTGCGCTGGCCGCCGCCGAGTCGGGTCAACGAAGCGCCGCCGGCGGTACGCCGAGTATTCATGACCTGGAGCATGCGTTGAGTCTGTCCAGCCTGCCGCCCTTCGACAGCGAAGATCGGGTTCTCTTCGTCGATCGGGTCCTGCCCGGCGTGCTCCGGCACGAGGAATACTGCCGCGGCAGTTATCGCCCGGTGCGTTCCTGGTCCCACGCCCCGCTGAGCGCTGACGTGGAGATGACCGAGACTACCATCGAGATCGTTTGCCGTCCGGTGAACGCCGAGGATCGGTCGCTGGTGGAGAAGCGTTTGCGCTTCGATGCCGACGGGCGCCTCCGGATTTCCTACCGCTGGAACCCCATCGGGCTTCCGGCCGACTCGTTCTTTTCGACCGAGCTGTCGCTGGGGCACCCGTTGTCGGTGAAGGTCACGCCGGAGGTCGAAATCTGGTCGTTCCCCATCCAGACCATGGCCAAATCGGAGCGCGGCTTCGACGAAACCTTCCAGGGCGATTCGCTCACCCCGCGCTGGCCGGTGGGCATGGGGCGGGGGACGGTTGAACTCGGAATCTAGGGTTAGAAGGGTTAGAACCCTTAGAACCCTTACAACCCTTACAACCCTTACAACCTGAAAGCATGGACCCAGGCCGCATCATCGTCGACCGCGAGGAGTTCGACCAGGCCGCCGCCGCGTGGATCGTCTCCGCGATCAAGCGGACGGTCGAGGCGCAGGGCCGTTGCTCGATTGCGCTGGCCGGCGGCTCCACGCCCCGCCCGGTGTACTGGGCGCTTACGCAGGAGCCGTTTCGTAGTGCGATTCCCTGGCAGCGTCTCTGGGTCTATTTCGGAGACGAGCGGGCAGTTCCCCCCGATCATCCCGACAGCAACTTCTGCGCGGCCCGGGAAGCGTTGCTTCGGCACGTCGCGGTGCCGGAGACCCAGGTATTCCGGATGGAGGCCGAACGGGCCGATCGGGAAGCAGCGGCCGAGGAGTACGCCAGGGTGCTCCCCGCGCGACTCGATATTCTGATCCTGGGAATGGGACCCGACGGGCACACTGCGTCTCTCTTCCCCGGGTCGAGCGCCATGGAAGAGCGGGAGCGACGTGTGGTCCCCGTGATCGGCCCCAAACCTCCTGCCGCGCGCCTGACGATCACCCCTCCGGTCATCGGCTCGGCCCGCGAGGCTGTGGTGCTCGTGACCGGCGAGGACAAGGCGGCCACCCTGGCGCGGGCGCTCCAGGGCCCGATGGCCCCCCGCGATCTCCCCGCGCAGCTGGCACGCGAAGGCACTTGGATCCTCGATCGCGCGGCGGCGGGCGGGCTGGCATAGGGCGGGACGCGCAGTCAGCTTTCACAGCCACAAGGTGCGTGGTGCGCGGTGCGTGGTGCCGAACGAATCCCTTCACGCGCACGTCCGCCCCCACGCACCACTCACCAGTCGCCCTATGGACCCAGTCGTTGCCAAGGAGTTCCGCCCGATGACGGACGTCGTAGCGCCCGACAAGTCCACCCTCGACCAGCTCTGCATCAATGCGATCCGGGTCCTCTCGATGGACGCGGTCCAGAAGGCC
>JACQVB010000057.1 GCA_016209985.1 Gemmatimonadota bacterium
ATCACCGACGGTAAGCCGTCGGCGCTCACGCTGCCGGATGGGCGGGTCTACGTGAATTCCATGGGCCTGGATCCCAAGATTCTGCAGGCGACGTATCGCGAGGTGGCGATCGCCAAGCGATCCGGAATCATGATCAACACGTTCATGCTGGCCCGGGATCGCTCGTTGATCGAGTTTGTGAAGAAGGTCTCCGAGATTTGCCGGGGGAAGGCGTACTTCACGAACACGATGACGCTGGGGCAGTTCATTCTCATGGATTTCATGAGACGGAAGACCAAGAGAGTAGGATAGCCGGCAGTCTGTCGCCTCGGTCGCTACCTTGAGACAATGCCCCCCTACACGAACCGGTCCTGATCGTCGGCGCCGGGCCCATTGGTCTCGCCTGCGCCATCTCGGCCAGGCGCCGCGGACTCGATCCGCTGGTGATCGATGCCGGCGCGGTCGCCAATTCCATTCTCCACTACCCGGTTGGGATGACGTTCTTCACCACGCCCGAACGCCTGGAGGTCGGTAATCATCCGGTGGTCTCGAGCGGCGCCAGGCCAACCCGGGAAGAGGCGCTCAAGTACTATCGCGGGGTGGCACGGGCGGAGGGGCTGCGGGTGCGCACCTACACCCAGCTCACCGGCGCGGCGCGCTCGGGGAGTCACGTGGTGGCGGAGCTCGAATCCGCCCTCGGTGAGCCGCGCTGCGAGCGGCTCGCGTGCGATCGCCTGGTGCTCGCGACGGGCTACTTCGAGCATCCGAACCTGCTGCAGGTACCGGGCGAAGACCTGCCGCACGTCTCGCACTATTCCGAAGAACCGCATCGTACTTCCGGACTCGACGTGGTCGTGGTCGGCGGCAAGAACTCGGCCGTGGAGATGGCGCTGGGCGCCTATCGCGCGGGCGCCCGGGTCACGCTGGCCTACCGCGGTACTACGCTCAAACCGAGTGTCAAATACTGGTTGCGGCCCGACATGGAGAACAGGATCAAGGCGTGCGAGATCGCCGCGCGGTGGAGCAGCACCATTTGCGAAATAACCGCCGCCGACGTCGCCCTCCAGAACGCAGTGGGTGAGATCGAGCGGGTGCCAGCCGATCTGGTATACCTGCTCACCGGGTATCATCCGGATTTCGATCTCTTCCAGCGGATTGGCCTCGAGCTGGAAGCGGGGACCTGCAGGCCGAGATATGACCCCGACACGCTGGAGACCACTGTCTCAGGCGTCTATGTCGCTGGCAGTGTCACGGCGGGGCGATTCACTTCGGAGATCTTCATCGAGAACGGGCGCTATGATGGCGAGAGGATTTTCGGCGACGACGCGACTCGGGGGGACGCGGCGAAGCGGGCTCAGGCGATCGAGCGAGCGCCAGGAGAGTAGCATCGAAGACTCCGGCCGAACTTCGAGTTCATGCGCCGGCGCTCACCGGGATTATCTCGTGGTGTGGACCAATGAAGAGGCGAAAGCCGTCACGCAGGTCTACGACGTCGCGACGGTCAAGCCGGTGGTACTCGCCGGGATGCCGTCGGGTCTGGTCCGCGGTGTCACCTTCTCGCGCGACGATTCGGCCTTCGCGTTCTACCACACCGACGGGAGCACACCCGAGGAACCCTGGGCAGGACACTGGGGGCAGGCCCCGCACCGATTGGCCGACGCCCTCAATCCCAGAATCCGGCGCGAGGATCTGGTCATCCCCGAGCACGTCCGGTCCAAGTCCTACGACGGGCTGGAAGTCCCCGGGCTGTTGTATCGCCCCCAGCAGGTGAGCCGAGGGAGTCGCGCGCCGGCACTGGTGATGGTGCACGGTGGTCCGGGTGGCCAGGCGATGCTGGGCTACCGTCCCGTGATCCAGGCGCTGGTAAACCACGGCTACGTCCTCTTCGACATCAACAATCGGGGCAGCTCAGGCTATGGGAAGACGTTCTTCAAAATGGACGACCGCAAGCATGGTGAAGCCGATCTGGGCGACGTGGTGGCCAGCAAGGCCATGCTGGCGGCCACCGGCTGGGTGGATTCCTCCCGCATCGGCATCATCGGGGGCAGCTACGGGGGTTACCTGGTGCTGGCGGCGCTCACGTTGCAGCCGGACGCATTCAAGGTGGGCGTGGACCTGTTCGGTATCTCCAACTGGATTCGGACCTTGATCAACGTCCCGCCGTGGTGGGAGTCGTTCAAGAAAGCGCTCTATGTGGAGATGGGCGATCCCCAGACCGACAGCGTCCGGCTCCGGCGCATCTCCCCGCTGTTCAACGCGAAGAACATCAAGGTGCCGCTCATGGTGTTGCAGGGTGCCAACGATCCGCGGGTCCTCAAGGTCGAGTCGGACGAGATCGTCGCCGCGGCCAAGGCGAACGGCGTGCCGGTGGAATACGTGGTCTTTCCCGACGAAGGGCACGGGTTCGTCAAGAAGGAAAACGAGATCAAGGGATACACGCAGATCATCGCGTTCCTGGAGCGCTACTTGAGGGGATCGGGGACGTAGGATTGGCTTCTCCAGCCGCTCGGCACGCCCGCAGCTGCGCGCTGCTGCGTTTGCCTTCTCCTGCCGCCCGCGAGCCCAGCAGAAAACCGGTTATCTTCCGCCTAGAACCATCATCCGAGCCAACGTGTTCGAGAACATCTTCGAAACCGTCAATTCCGGTTTCGCACAAGCACTCTACGAAGATTTCCTCCGCGACCCCGCCTCCGTGCCGGCGGAGTGGCGGGCGCTGTTCGAGAACGGATTGAAGGGGGAGACGCCGACAGCGAATGGGGCAGGAGAGGCAGCAGGGGCGGTAGGGGCAGAAGGGCCAGCAACAAGCACCGTGCGGCCGGCGACCGCGCCGACCAGAGGCCAGCCGGCTCCGAGATTCGCGCCGGGCGCCATCTCTGCTGCCCCTCCTGCCTCTTCTCCCCCTGCCCTTCCCGCCGGCACCCTCACCCCCATCGCCGGCCCCGCGCTTCGACTGCTCCACAACATGGAATCCTCGCTCGCCGTCCCCACTGCGACATCGTTCCGTGAGGTCGAGGTCGGTCGACTGTGGGAAGTCCGGTCACTGCTCAACCAGTCCATCCCGAAGGATCACAAGCTCTCCTTCACCCACATCATGGGCTGGGCGATCGTCCGCGCGGCGGAAAAGTTTCCGATGATGTATCACGCGGTCTTCGAGGTGGACGGCACGGCGCAACGGCTGGACCCGGGCGCGGTGAACCTGGGGCTCGCGGTCGATGTCGAACGGAAGGACGGGACGCGTGGCCTGATGGTGCCGGTCATCCGACGGGCCCATCAGTTGAGTTTCGCGCAGTTCCACGCGCAATACGAGCGCTTGGTGCTTGGCGCCCGGGACGGCGAACTTGGGCCGGACGCCTATACCGGCGCCACCATTACGCTGACCAATCCTGGGACGTTGGGCACTTCCGCTTCGGTGCCCCGCCTGATGAAGGGCCAAGGGTCGATCATCGCCACCGGCATGATCCGCGAGGTCGCCGGCGATCGGGTGATGACCATTACCAGCACCTACGATCACCGGATCATCCAGGGCGCGGAATCGGGAAGCTTCCTGCGACTGGTCGATCAATTGGTGCAGGGCGAACAGCAATTCTACGAGGAGATTGCCGAATCGTTCGGCCTCTCGCCAGAGACAGTCGCTGAGGAAGTGGGACGAAAGAAGCCGCCGGGAGCAGCGCTTCAGCCCTCCGCTGGTGCCGCCCTATCCGTCGTTCCCGCCGAGTCTGCCGCTCCCGCCGACCTGCTCTTCCACGTCGCCGCGGCGGTATCGCTGGTCAAGTCATTCCGAACCCACGGGCATCATGCCGCGAAGCTCGATCCGCTCGGCACCGAGCCACCCGGCGATCCCGCGCTCGACCCCGCCCCGCTCGGCCTGACTCGGGAAGTGATGGCCGCCATCCCGGCCGAAGTGCTGCGCATCCACGTGCCGGGCCGCACGCTCGCGGAAGCGCTGCCGATTCTGCGCGAGACCTACTGCGGGACCATCGCGTACGAGATCGAGCATATCAGCAATCACCAGGAACGGGTCTGGTTGCGCCGGGTCATCGAATCAGGTGAGCACCGGAAGGCGCTGCGGGCGGAAGAGAAACGACGGGTGCTGGAGATGCTGACCCGGGTGGATGCGCTGGAACGCTTCCTCCACCGCACCTACCTGGGACACAAGCGCTTCGGCATCGAAGGGGTCGACGCCGTCGTGCCGATGCTGATCGAGACCCTGGATGAATCGATCGCGCAGGGAATACGGGAAGCCGTGATGGGAATGGCCCATCGCGGCCGTCTGAATGTGCTGACGCACATCCTGGGATTGCCCTACGAGACCTTGCTCGCCGAGTTCGAAGGTGGGCGCCGGGTCGAGGAAACGCTGACGCCCAAAGGCGGCACCGGCGACGTCAAATACCACCATGGGGCCGCCGGCACTTACACCAGCCCCGCCGGCGCTTCACTGCCGGTGACGCTCATGCCCAACCCGAGTCACCTCGAAGCGGTGGATCCGGTGGTTGAAGGGCGAGCCCGCGCTTCGCAGACCAGGCGCAATCAACGTTCCGCGACGTGGGATGCCGACGCCGCGCTCGCGATCCTCATTCACGGTGATGCCGCATTCGCCGCGCAGGGTGTGGTGGCTGAGACCTTCAACCTCGCGCGGGTAAACGGGTACGGCACCGGTGGCACGCTGCATCTCATCCTGAACAACCAGGTCGGGTTCACCACCGATCCCAAGGAGGCGCGGTCGACCGACTACGCCAGCGATCTGGCCAAGGGGTTCGACGTTCCCATCGTCCACGTGAACGCCGATGACCCGGAGGCGTGCCTCTCCGCGATTCGCCTGGCGATGCTGTATCGCCGCGAGTTCGGCGGCGATTTCGTGATCGACCTCGTCGGCTACCGCCGTTACGGCCACAACGAAGGCGACGAGCCCCGCTACACGCAGCCGGTAATGTACCAGCACATCGACAGCCATCTTCCGGTACGAGACCTGTACGCCGACCGGCTGATCAAGGAAGGGGCGATCACGGCGGAGGACGCCTCGCGAATGGCGGACGACCGGTATCGCGAGCTGACCGAGATCCAGCAGAAGCTCCGGAAGGGGTTGACCGGAGCCGACCCGGGCGAGGAGCCCGACCGGATCTCCCACTCCTGGCGCCCGCCGGTCGAGCCCGCGACCGCGGTTCCGGAGCCGGCCCTGCGGGAGCTCACCACGCTGCTGCTCACGGTGCCCGAAGGATTCAACGTCAATCCCAAGCTCAAGCGCCAGCTCGATCGCCGCCTGGAGGTGTTCGGCGGCGGCGCGGCGCTGGATTGGAGTCACGCCGAGCAGCTCGCCTTTGCATCGTTGCTGGTGGAAGGCGTGCCGCTGCGGCTGTCGGGCCAGGACAGTGTGCGGGGAACGTTCAGCCAGCGGCAGCTCACGCTGCACGATGCCAACACCGGCCAACAGTACACGCCGATTCAGAACATCCCCGGTGCCAAGGCCGCGTTCGAGCTCTACAACAGTCCGCTCTCCGAGTATGCAGTGCTTGGCTTCGAATACGGCTACAGCGTGGCCGCGGCGGACACGATGGTCATGTGGGAGGCGCAATTCGGCGACTTCGCCAACGGCGCCGAAGTGATCATCGACCAATTCATCATCGCCGGATTGGCCAAGTGGGGGCAGACCTCGCGGCTGGTGCTGCTGCTGCCGCACGGTTACGAGGGGCAAGGCCCGGAGCATTCCTCCGCGCGGCTGGAGCGCTATCTGGCGCTCAGCGCCGAGGGCAACATCCGCGTCGCCAACTGCTCGACACCGGCCCAATACTTCCACCTCCTCCGCCGCCAGGCCAAGCACGCCGAAGTCCGGCCGATGGTGCTGCTGACGCCCAAGAGCCTGCTACGGCTGCCGCTCGCGACCTCGGCGCTCAGGGAATTCTCCGATGGTCGATTCCTACCGGTCCTCGACGACCCGACCCGCAAGGCCGCGCGCGACCATGTGACGAAACTGGTGTTTTGTTCCGGCAAGGTGTTCTACGACGTGATAAGCAACCCGCGCCGTAACAAGGCGGCGCACGTGGCAGTCGCCCGGATCGAGCTGCTGTATCCCTTCCCGCTGGGCGAAGTGGTCGACCTCATGCGTCTCTATCCGCACGCCAGCGAGATCGTCTGGCTGCAGGAAGAGCCGAGTAATTTCGGTGCGCGGAAATGGGTCGTCCCGCAGCTCGAGCAGGCCGCCCCCAAGGGAGTCCTGGTGCGCTGGGTGTCCCGCCCGGAACGCTCCAGCCCGGCGGAGGGCTATCCCGCGGCGCACCAGGCCGAGCAGGAACGACTCGTCGCGGAAACGCTGGCCTGAGAAAAACGTGAAGCGTGCAGAGTGTAGAGGGAAGAGCCTGGTAACTCTCGGGGTCGTTGCCTGCACTAGCGTCGTGGTGAGCTCTGCCGGGGTCTGGTCCACCGCTGCCCGTCTGCCCGAGCCGCTTCAGGAGATCAGCGCCGCTACCCTGCACGGTCGCGTTTACGTGATCGGGGGCATCAACACGAAGAACGAGGCCACCCGGACGGTCTATCGCTACGATCCCGCCGGAGACCGGTGGGAGCGCCTGCACGATTTTCCCGATTATCGTCACCACATGCCCCTGGCGGTCCTGAACGATTCGCTCTACACGCTGGGCGGCTACTCGCCTCCCGGATTCACGCCCGTCGGCATGGTGCTGGTCTACGATGAAACCCGCGATGCGTGGCTCGGCCGCGCGTTCCTGCCCGAGCCACGAGGCGCCAGCGCCGCGGCGGCCGTCGCAGGCCGGATCGTCGTGGTCGGCGGGACGGGAATGGACGGCAAGCATCTCGATTCCATAGCGATCTACGACCCCGCCACGGATGAATGGCGGCACGGTGCACCGATTCCTACCCTGCGCGATCATCTCACCGCGGGCGCGGTGGGCGACATCCTCTACGCCATTGGGGGGAGACGAAGCCAGAACTTCGACGTCGTTGAGGCCTACGACCTCAAGAACGACCGGTGGGCCGCACGCGCCGGCATGCCCAGCCGGCGCGGCGGCCTCGGAAGCGCGGTCCTCGGCGGGCAGATCTACACCGTCGGCGGTGAAAATCCGGACGTCTTCGAGAACCACGAGCGCTACGATCCCGCCGCCGACCGTTGGACGACACTCTCTCCGCTTCCGACCCCTCGTCACGGACTCGGCGTCACGACCATCGGCCAGAAGATCTACGTGATCGGTGGAGGCCCCAAGGCGGGCTTCGCGCAGACCGATGTCGTGGAAGTATTCACTCCCTAGTGCGCGAGCTCGTCTTTATCCGGTACGCGGTCTTCGCCATGTTCCTGGCCGGAGCCGTGATCGCTCTCGCGGCGTGGGCCGTCCGTACCCGCCAGGTGAGCCCCTTCAGTGCCCTGGGCCGCGCGCTGCGCAGCATCAGCGAGCCGTTCGTGCGCCCGACGGAGCACTGGCTGCTGAAGCGCGGCGGCAATCCCCAGAATGCCGCCTGGTGGATTTTTGGCATTGCCCTGATCGGCGGGATCGTGATGATCACCCTCGCCACCTGGATCGTGGGCGCGCTCGCGGTTGCATCCCACACCGCCACCAGCGGACGCGGCATCGTCCGCCTGATCGTCTACTACACGGGGCAGCTCATCCTGCTCGCGCTGATCATCCGGGTAATCGGCTCCTGGTTCGGCGCATTCCGCTTCAGCAAATGGATGCGGCCGGTCTACCTGATCACCGACTGGATCATCGAGCCGCTCCGCAAGATCATTCCGCCGGTCGGCATGATCGACCTCACGCCGCTGATTGCGTGGTTTGGCATTCAGATCGTGCTGCGGTGGGTGATGTCGGTGCTCTAACAGGAGGGAAGAGGGAAAAGGGAAGAGGGAAGAGTACTACACGCGCGTGGAGCGAGTCCTGGGCTCAACGAATCGAACTGATCGAGTGTCTCACTCTTCCCCCTTTCCCTCTTCCCTCTTCGCTCTTCCCTATCTTTACGGGGCCATGGCGAAACTTGCGCGACTAGTCATCTGGGTTCAGCCCCGCGCCTCGCGCACCGAAGTTGCGGGCATGCATGGGGACGCGGTGAAGATCCGTCTCGCGGCGCCGCCGGTCGACGGAGCGGCGAACGAAGAGCTGATACGGCTCCTCGCAGACAAGCTCGGCGTGCCACGCTCCGCCGTCAGCATCGCGGCGGGGCGATCGGGCCGGCGCAAGACCGTCGAGGTCGAGGGGATCGACCGGGCGACGCTGGAGGCGCGGTTGCTGAAAGCAGTGCGGCGTAGCTGACCTTCGACGGGACCACGGTTGAACAAGCATTTCTTCGACCACCGCCCTCCGTTGGCGTCAATTCGTACGGCAGGTCCTTCGGCGCTGCGCGCGAGTAGCCAGCGATCACGCGGTGCTGAGTGAGCATCGGCAGGTCCTTCGGCGTGCGCGCCAGTAGCCAGCCATCACGCGGTGCTGGGTGAACATCGGCAGGTCCTTCGGCGCTGCGCGCCTCAGGATGACAGCGCGAGTTGTTGTTTGAAGCAGGGGATAAGGGTAGAAGGTAGGGCAACATTTTGCTTACGAAAGCGTAAAAACGATGTCGAGACAGAGGTTGGATGCTGTTATCCTCGGCCAATGCAATCGAAGATCTTTTGTGTCTACATCATGTCGAATTTCTCCCGCACCCTTTACGTGGGAGTGACGAGCGACCTCGAACGGCGCGTTTACGAGCACAAAAAGAAACTCTTCGCAGGGTTCACCAGCCAATACAACGTCACCAACCCGGTATACTGGGAGACACTTCCCGACGCGATCTCCGCAATCAGGAGAGAGAAGGAACTGAAGGGATGGGTAAGAGAGAGAAAGGTGAAACTGATCGAGTACCGGAACCCAACCTGGGAAGACCTCGCCGCAAGATGGTATGCTCCCGGAAGGCCGGGTACCCATCCTAAATCTTCCCCTACCTAGCCCACCTCAAAAACGCGAGCCGTCATCCTGAGGCGCGAAGCGCCGAAGGACCTGCCGATGCCCGACAAGAACCGCATAGTCGCTGACTACTCGCGCGAAGCGCCGAAGAACCTGCCGATGCCCGACAAGAACCGCATAGTCGCTTACTACTCGCGAAGCCCCGAAGGACCCGCCCAACTGGCCCTCACCTTTGACGCGGAGGACCAACCCGTTACATTCCATTCACAATCGAGATTCGTGGTGATTTGCGGCTATTGCAGCCACGCTAAATAAATCGCTAAAAGGCCTTTGACCCCGCCGCGACGTCCCCTGCGACGGGTGTTTTCATTTCGCCCGAGAAAGAAGGGAAAAGTGAAGAGGGAAGAGGGAAGCGTACTACACACGTTCCGTAAACATCGCTGCGCGATCCAGACATCGCGCGGCGGGTGCGTTACCCTTCCCTCTTCCCTCTTCCCTCTTCCCCCTGCTCGATCGTCATGAGCATCCCGTCTCGCACTTCCCAACTTCGCAAGGCCTTGACCGAGCGGATCCTCATCCTCGATGGGGCCATGGGCACGGTTATTCAAACCTACGGCCTTTCCGAGAAAGACTTTCGCGGGGAGCGGTTCGCCCGGCACTCTCGCGACCTCAAGGGCAACAACGATTTCCTGAACCTCACCCGCCCCGACGTGGTCGAGGCGATTCATAGCGCCTATTTCGAGGCGGGCGCCGACATCGCCGAGACCAACACCTTCAATTCACAGGCAATCTCGCAATCGGACTACGGGACCGAGCATCTCGTCGCCGAACTCAACCGCGAGGCGGTCAAGCTCGCGCGCAAGGCAGCCGACAAGTTCACCGCCCAGACGCCCGACCAGCCGCGGTTCGTCTGCGGGGTCCTCGGGCCTACCAACCGCACCGCGTCCATCTCGCCCGATGTGAACAACCCCGGCCTGCGGAATACTTCGTTCGACGAGCTGGTGGCGGCGTATGCCGAGCAGGCCGAGGCGTTGATCGAGGCCGGAGCCGACCTGTTGATGGTCGAAACGGTCTTCGACACGTTGAACTGCAAGGCGGCGCTCTTCGCGGTCACCGGTCTCTTCCAGCGCCTTCGAGTGGACGTTCCGCTCATGGTCTCGGGCACCATCACCGACGCGAGCGGTCGTGTGCTCTCGGGGCAGACTGCCGAGGCGTTCTGGAACTCGATTCGCCACGCCAACCTCTTCAGCGTGGGGTTGAACTGCGCACTCGGCGCCAAACAGCTCCGGCCCTACGTCGCCGAGCTGGCACGCATCGCGGACATCCCGGTCAGCGTGCATCCCAACGCGGGGCTGCCCAACGAATTCGGCGGTTACGACGAGACGCCGGAGACCATGGCGCCCCTGATTCGCGAATTCGCACAGAGCGGCCTGGTCAACATCGTGGGCGGATGCTGCGGGACCACGCCGGCACACATTCGCGCCATCGCCGCCGCGGTGCGCGGTCTCCCACCTCGGCAGCTCCCGACGGTCGAGCCCTACACGCGGCTCTCCGGACTCGAGCCGCTGGTGATTCACCCCGACACGCTGTTCGTGAATGTCGGCGAGCGCACCAACGTCACCGGATCATCCAGGTTCGCGGCGTTGATCAAGGCCGACGACTTCGACGCCGCTCTTGGCGTCGCACGCGAGCAGGTGGCCAACGGCGCGCAGATGATCGACGTCAACATGGACGAGGGCCTGCTGGACTCGAAAGCCGCGATGGTCCGGTTCCTGAATCTGATCGCGTCCGAACCCGACATCGCGCGGGTCCCGATCATGATCGACTCCTCCAAGTGGGAGGTGATCGAGGCGGGGCTCAAGTGCATCCAAGGCAAAGGCGTCGTCAACTCGATCAGCATGAAGGAAGGCATCGCTGCCTTCATCGAGCGGGCGAAGCTGGTCCGGCGCTACGGCGCGGCGGTGGTGGTCATGGCGTTCGACGAGCAGGGCCAGGCCGACACGGTCAAGCGCAAGGTCGAGATCTGTACCGAGGCGTACCGGATTCTGACCCAGGACGTGGGCTTCCCGCCGGAGGACATCATCCTCGATCCCAACATCTTCGCGGTGGGCACCGGGATCGAGGAGCACAACGAATACGCCCTGACCTACATCCAGGCGGTACGCACTATAAAGGAAACGCTTCCCCGCGCGCTGGTCTCCGGCGGGGTGAGCAACGTGTCGTTCTCTTATCGCGGTGCGCCCGCGGTGCGCGAGGCCATGCACTCGGCCTTCCTCTATCACGCGATCCAGGCCGGCATGGACATGGGGATCGTGAATCCCGGCCAGCTCGCGGTCTACTCGGACATCGATCCCGAGCTGCTGGTCGCTGTGGAAGACGTGCTGCTCAACCGGCGCGACGATGCGACCGAGCGGCTCACCAATCTGGCCGAGCGGTTCAAGGGGAAGACCGCGAGCAAAGAGGTCGACCTCGCCTGGCGGAACCAGCCGGTGGAGACCCGGCTCTCGCACGCGCTGGTCGAGGGCATCGTCGACTATATCGAGGAAGACACCGAGGAGGCCCGCAAGAAGAAACTCCGCGCCATCGAGGTGATCGAGGGGCCGCTGATGGACGGCATGAAC
>JACQVB010000060.1 GCA_016209985.1 Gemmatimonadota bacterium
CGATCGCTTCGTGCTCTCCTGCGGCCACGCTTCGATGCTGCTCTACAGCCTCCTCTATCTGAGCGGCTACGATTTGCCGCTCGAGGAGTTGAAGAACTTCCGGCAGTGGGGAAGCAAGACGCCGGGTCATCCCGAGTACGGCCTCGCGCCGGGAGTGGAGACGACCACGGGCCCGCTGGGACAGGGGGTGGGCAATGCGGTGGGCATGGCCATCGCCGAGGCGCACCTCGCGGCCGAGTTCAACCGGCCGGATCACCCGGTGATCGACCACCGGACCTACTTCATCGCCAGCGATGGCGACCTCATGGAGGGGGTCTCGCACGAAGCCTCGTCTCTCGCCGGTCACTTGAAGCTCGGCAAACTGATCGGCTTTTACGACGACAACCACATCACGATCGAAGGCAATACCGCACTGGCCTCAAGCGACGATGCCAGGACACGCTGCGACGCGTACGGCTGGCACGTGCAGCGGGTGGAAGACGGCAACGACCTCTCGACCATCGATCGTGCTATCAGGAAGGCGCAGAAAGTCACCGACAAGCCCTCGCTGATCATCGTGCGGACCCACATCGGCTACGGCAGTCCCAACCGGCAGGACACCGAGAAGGCTCACGGTGAGCCGCTCGGCGTGGACGAAGTAAAACTCACCAAACAGAATCTGGGCATTGCCTCGCTCGAGCCGTTCTACGTTCCCGACGAAGCGCTCGCCCATTGGCGCAAATCCAAGCGCCGCGGCTCGCGCCACCAGTCCGAATGGAAAAAGGTGCAAGAAGCCTACGCGGCTGCGTTTCCGGCCGAAGCGAAGGAATTCGAACGCCGCCTGAAGGGCGAGCTGCCCGCGGACTGGGAGAGCGCCCTGCCCACCTTCACCGACAAGGACGGCTCCGTCGCGTCTCGCGCCGCCTCGGGCAAGGTGATCAATGCCATCGCGCCCAAGCTGCCGGAATTGATGGGTGGCTCGGCCGATCTCGCTCCGTCTACCCTGACACTGATGAAAGACGCCGGCAATTTCGAGGCGGCCACACCGGCCGGCCGGAACATGCATTTCGGCATTCGCGAGCATGGCATGGGCGCGGTGCTGAACGGCATGGCGCTGCACTGCGGGGTGATGCCCTACGGCGCCAGCTTCCTGATCTTCTCCGACTACATGCGGCCGCCGATCCGCCTGGCGGCGATCATGGAGCAGCACGTCATCTACGTGTACACCCACGACTCCATCGGATTGGGTGAAGACGGACCGACCCACCAGCCGGTGGAAATGATGAGCGCACTCCGCGCCATTCCCAACATGGTGGTCTTGCGACCGGCGGATGCTGGCGAAACGGTCGAGGCGTGGCGCGTGGCGATCAAACACCGCCACGGTCCCATCGCGCTGGCCCTCACCCGGCAGAAGCTGCCGTTCATCGATCGCACCAAGTATGCGCCGGCGGCAGGAGTGGCGAAGGGAGCTTACGTGCTCGCTGACACGGGGTCGGGTCAGCCGCGGGTGATCATCATGGCCAGCGGTTCGGAGGTTTCGATTGCGCTCGGGGCCAAGGACAAACTGGAAGCCCAGGGTGTCCCGACGCGCGTGGTGAGCGTTCCCAGCCAGGAGCTCTTCGCCCGGGAACCCCGGGAATACCGAGACCAGGTTCTTCCTCCGGCCGTCAAGGCGCGGTTGGCCATCGAGGCCGCCCATCCCATGTCGTGGTATCGTCTGGTGGGTGACGGCGGCGACGTGTTGGGCATCGAGAAATTCGGCGCCTCGGCGCCCTACCAGAGGATCTATCAGGAGTATGGACTGACGGTGGAGAATGCGGTGAAGAGGGCGCAGGCGTTGATCTGAACCAGCCATCAGCCGTCAGCCATCAGCCATCAGTGATCTTGCCTCGCGGGCTCTGATGGCTGAAGGCTGATGGCTCATGCGAGGAATCATGTCCGCGACAGGAACTACTACTAAGACGAAAATGAAGCAGCTACTCGATCTGGTACAGAGTGTCTGGCTCGACTACCTGCGCCGGGGCATGACCCGTTCGGGCGAGCTGCAGGGGCTGATCGATCAGGGGCTCCGCGGGATGACCTCCAATCCCACGATCTTCGAGCACGCTATCGGCGGCAGCAACGATTACGATGACGCGCTCGCTGAAATCGCGACGGAATCCCGGTCCGACGCCGAAGTGTTCGAGATAATCGCGGTCGAGGACGTGCGGGAGGCGGCCGATCTCTTCCGGCCGGTCTATGACGCCACCGGTTCGGCCGATGGATATGTCTCGCTCGAGGTCTCACCCACGCTGGCCCGCGACACGGCGGGAACGATCGCTGAGGCGCGCCGGCTCTGGGGCGCGGTGGACCGGCCGAACGTGATGATCAAGGTCCCCGGCACCAAGGAAGGTTGGCCGGCCGTCGAGCGGCTGCTCGCGGAAGGCATCAACATCAACATCACCCTGCTGTTTTCGCTGGAGCACTACGCCAAGGTCGCCGAGGCGCACCTGCAGGCCTTGGAGACGCGCCTCAAGGCGGGACGCCCGATCGACCGGATCGCCTCGGTGGCGTCCTTCTTCGTCAGCCGCGTGGATACCGAGGTGGACAAGCGACTCCAGCAGATCGGGCCGAAGGCGGCGAACCTCTCGGGCAAGGCGGCGGTCGCCAACGCCCACCTGGCCTACACCCGGTTCATCGAGACCTCACGCACGCCGCGCTGGAAGGCTCTGGCCAAGCGTGGTGCGCGGCCCCAGCGGCTGCTGTGGGCCAGCACTGGCACCAAGAACCCTGCTTATTCCGACGTGATCTACGTCGATACCCTGATCGGACCGAACACGATCAATACCATGCCGCCGGCGACGCTGACCCAATTCGAGGATCATGGCGTCGTGCGGCGGACCCTTCCGGAGTTCGGGCTGGAGGCGAGGAAGGCGCTCGACGCCGTGAGCGCCGCAGGCATCGACCTGGCGGATGTCTCCCGCGTGCTGGAGGAGGACGGCATCAAGAAGTTCGCGCAATCATTCGAGGCGCTGCTCGGGGTCATCGCCAAGAAACGGAAGACGCTCGCCAGCCCCGCCGGACCCCGGCCGTCGGCCCAGCTTCGCACCTTCGATGCCAGGGTCGCACAGCGGCTCGACTCCTTCGATGCGCACCACGTCACCAAGCGCATCTGGTCCAAGGATCCCACCGTCTGGGTCGACGACCCGAATACGCCGGAAATCCGCGACCGCCTCGGCTGGCTCAGGGTGGGAGAAGCGATGGTGCGGGACGTCGAGGGTCTCACCGCCTTCGCGGAAGAAGTGCGGACCAATTTCAATCGAGTGGTGCTGTGCGGCATGGGAGGGTCCAGCCTGGCCCCCGAGGTCTTCTGGCGCACCTTCCGCCACAAAAAGAACTATCCCTCGCTCTTCGTACTCGACAGCACCGATCCCCGAACCGTCGCTCAAGTGGAGCAGACGGGCGACCTCGCCCGAACGCTTTTCCTGATCGCCAGCAAGTCCGGAACCACGCTGGAGTCCGACTGCTTCTTCCGCTATTTCTGGGAGAAGACGGGGCGTCAGGGCAAACAGTTTGTGGTGATCACCGATCCCGGAACCCCGCTGGTTCATCTGGCCAACAAGAACCGGTTTCTGAAAGGATTCGCGAACCCGCCCGACATCGGCGGTCGCTACTCGGCGCTGTCGTACTTCGGGCTGGTTCCCGCCGCGCTCATCGGGATGGATGTGGGCAAGCTGCTGCATCGGGCGCACCGGATGGAGGAGGCGTGCGGGCAGTTCGTCCCCGGGTTCCAGAATCCCGCCGCATGGCTCGGTGCGATCATGGGCGAAGCGGCGCTGGCGGGCCGGGATAAACTCACCTTCGTTCTGTCGAAATCGATGGCGAGCTTCGGACTCTGGGTGGAGCAGTTGATCGCCGAGAGTACCGGGAAGAACGGCAAAGGCATGCTCCCCGTGGCTGGTGAGCCCCTGGGCGCGCCGGAGGTCTATTCCGACGATCGGGTTTTCGTCTACCTGGCGTTGGCGTCCGAGGTGGACCGGACGGTCGAAGGCCAGCTCGACGATCTCGCCAGAGCCGGGCATCCGATTGTCCGGCTGGTGCTGGAAGACATCTACGACCTCGGTCAGGAATTTTTCCGCTGGGAATTCGCCACCGCGGTCGCCGGCGCGGTGCTGGGCATTCATCCCTTCGATCAGCCGAATGTGGCCGAAAGCAAAGCGAATACCAAGGCGGTGCTGGAGAAGGGCATCAAGCTCGCGCCGGCTGCTTCGTCCTCCGAGGCGAGGAGCTTCCTGGACCGGATCAAACCCGGCGAGTATCTCGCGATCACCGCCTACCTCCCGCCCACGCCCGAGCATGACCGCCGGCTGGAGCAGATTCGGGCAAAGCTCCGTGACCGCCTCAAGGTGGCAACCACGCTCGGATACGGCCCGCGGTATCTGCATTCCACGGGTCAGCTCCACAAAGGTGGACGGCCCATCGGGCACTTCCTGCAAATCACCTCGACTTCGGACGAGGACCTTCCGATCCCGGGCGAGAAGTTCACCTTCGGGAAGCTGGAAGCGGCACAGGCGGAAGGCGACCTGCAGGCCTTGCGGAAACGCGGCCGGCCGGCCATTCGGGTGGAAGGACTGGACCTCTTGGAGGCAATATGAAACGGCGGGTGGGCGGGACGGCGGGACGGCGGGTGACGAAAAAGGGCGGGTCGGCGGGTCGGCGGGTCGCGAAGTCGGGGCGCCGGGCAACTTCCCGCAAAGCCAATATCATGCGCCTCGCCATGGTTGGGCTGGGCCGGATGGGCGGCAACATGGTCCAGCGATTGCTCCGGGGCAGGCATGAGGTGGTGGCGTTCGATCGCAGCAACGAAGCGGTGAAGGCGCACGTCGCGTTCGGCGCCGAAGGCGTGCGAAGCCTCAAGGACGCCGTCTCCAAGCTGGATCCCCCACGCATCCTCTGGGTCATGGTGCCCGCGGGCGCGCCCGTCGAGCAGACGATCGACGAGCTGATCCCGATGCTCCAGCAGGGGGACATCATCATCGACGGCGGCAATTCGAACTTCCGCGAGACCATGCGCCGTGCCGAGAAGCTCAAGGGTCATGGGATCGAGTTCGTGGACTCGGGCACCAGCGGCGGCATCTGGGGACTGGAAAATGGGTACTGCCTCATGGTGGGCGGGTCGGATGCTGCCGTGAAACATTGCGCGCCCATCTTCAAGACCCTGGCGCCTCGTGGCGGATATGCCCACGTGGGTCCTGCCGGATCGGGTCACTATGTGAAGATGATCCACAACGGGATCGAGTACGGCATGTTGCAAGCGTATGCTGAGGGTTACGAGATCCTCCACGCCTCGAAAGATTTCAAGCTGGACCTGCACCGGATCGCGGCGCTCTGGCAGCGCGGCAGCGTGGTGCGCTCC
>JACQVB010000061.1 GCA_016209985.1 Gemmatimonadota bacterium
ACCACGCACCACGCACCACGCACCACGCACCTTTCATCACGCGAACAGATTCGGCCCGGCGCCGGGGTTCTTCCCGAACGGCGGCTTGTCGGGGCGCATGCGGCTGTAGCCCAGCTCGTCGCTGCGGGAGATCCGCTTCTGCGCCACCAGGCCCTCCAGCACCAGCTCGCAGGCAGAAACCAGCGTTCCGGCGTCGTCGCGGGCCGCCAGGCCGACCTGGGTGACCAGATCCAGCAGGCCGGGTACCGCGCCAAACCCCTTGATGCAGGCGTCCGAACGCTCGTGCAAGGAGATCTTGAGCGCGCCGCCCTCGTCGAACCAGCGGACGATCGAGTCGCAGTCGGCGCCGCCGGCCCGCTCCTCGAAGGTCTTGCCCGCCGCGCGTCGCACCAGATCCTTGGCGATGGTCTCGGCGCCCTGCAGCTCGCCCTCGTATTCCAGCTCGATCTTGCCGGTGATGGAGGGCAGCGCGGCATAGACGTCGGATACCCGCGGGACCGCGCGCTTCTCGCGCGTCATCAGAGTCCGCTGCTCGGCGTTGGATACGACGTTTTCCAGTACGCTGATGGGCAGCCGCTGGCTGACACCGGATCGCCGATCGATCCGCTTGTCGCTGCGTGCCTCCACCGCGATCCGCTCGACCATCTCGGCGATAAAATCCGGCACTGCCACCTGGCGACCCCGGTCCAGCCAGGCTTCCTGGTGGGTGATGGCTACGCCGTGCTCGATCGTCGCCGGATAGTGGGTCTGAATTTCGCTGCCGATCCGGTCCTTGAGCGGCGTGATGATCTTGCCGCGCGCCGTGTAGTCCTCCGGATTGGCCGAGAACACCAGCAGGACATCGAGGGGCAGGCGGATCGGGAAGCCCTTGATCTGGACCTCGCCTTCCTGGACGATGTAGAAGAGACCCACCTGAATCTTCCCGGCGAGATCGGGCAGCTCGTTGATCGCGAAGATGCCGCGGTTGCTCCGGGGGAGCAGACCGTAGTGCATGGTCAGCTCGTCCGACAGCAGGTGGCCGCCGCGAGCCGCCTTGATCGGGTCGACGTCACCGATGATGTCGGCGATGGTGACGTCGGGTGTGGCCAGCTTTTCCACGTAGCGCTGATCCCGGGTCAGCCAGGCGATCGGCGCGCGGTCTCCCTGTTCTTCCAGCATGATCCGCCCGTACTTGGAAATGGGCTGGAAGGGGTTGTCGTTGACCTCGCTGCCTGCGAGCATCGGGATTTCCTCGTCCAGCAGCGCCACCAGTGAGCGCAGGATCCGGCTCTTCGCCTGACCGCGCAGTCCCAGCAGGATGAAGTTGTGGCGCGCGAGCACGGCGTTGATGACCTGCGGAACGACCGTTTCTTCGAAGCCGATGATCCCGGGAAAGATCTGCGCGCCTGCCTCGAGCAGACAGATGAGATTCTCCCGCATCTCGTCCTTCACCGAACGGCGGTAGCGGATCTCGTTGCCCCATTCGGTCTGTTTGAGCTCACCCAGCGTGCGTGGTTTGAGTGACGACACTACGCGATCTCCCTTCGGGACGTCATGGAGCCATCAGCCAATAGCCATCAGCCATCAGAAAGGCGGTACCCTGATGGCTGACGGCTGATGGCTAAGTCATTGCATTCCTAATTACACCTTACACTCACCCCCGGGCAAGCTCCACGCCCGTGAGCCGTATAGCAGTAATTCCGTACCCACGGATCGGCGCAGACACGCCTCCGCCGGCGAGCAAAGGCAGAGCCCCAAGGTCTCGCTCGAGAAAATCGATACGACGCGCGCCGCGGAAGGTGAGCACTCCGGGACCAACCGTGATATCCCTTGGCACTCCCGTGAGTTCCTGGAGGAACAGCACGACGCCGTCGCCTCCACGATCCTTCCGCAGCTCGGTGACGCTGATTCCGGATTGATCCACCAGCAGGAGCGAGCCGTAGCTCGCGAGCCGGGCCCGACCGGTGCCGGGGACGGGCACGGTGAGCAACGGTTCGGTTCCCCAGCCGAAGCGCCAAGGATCGTCGGCGGCGCTGTAGCCGGACGCGAAGCCGAGCCGGTAGCGCGACTGCCGTGGGGGCGCCTGGCTCAGGATTTCCCCATCCGCGGTGAGCGAAGCGACCGGCGCGTCCAGGCCGCGGAAGAAGACGATATCTCCTCCCGAAACGAGCCTGAGCCAGCGGAGGTGGACCAGCCGGCGGATCTCGGCGCGGGCGGGACGCTCCTCGAACCCTGCCGGGACCTCCCAGGACGGTGTCGGTCGCTCGAGCGCAAAAGCGAAACTGTATCGCGTGGGTCCGGCGTCGCTGGCCCGCTCATTGGAGAAGTCCACCCAGGGCAGGTCTTCGTAGACCGTGATGCTGGAGACGAGTGGCAGACCTTCTCCCGATGTCCGAGTGACGATGACGCGCGTTCCCACTTCGCCATTTCGTGCCTTCTGTATCGTAACGAGCCGGAAACCCGCCGCGGCGTTCAAGGCGCCGGTTCGCCGGACCCATTGCCGTCCGTTCGCACGTGTGACCAGCGAGCGAATCGCTCCGGTCTCGCGGTCGATGCGGATCTCGAAGTGACGTGAGTCCAGCGTGAGATCGTTGTCGCTGCCGGGCACACCCACCCAGCGCCCCGCGTCCGGCGGGGCCTTTGCGCCGGGTCGGCCGGGGTGGGGCAGGCACAGGTAGCCCAACGCCGGCACGTCGGTGACCAGCCGCTCCGAGCCATCCGGCATTACCGCGATCCCCGTTTGTGCGAACGGAGTCGGATTCACGACCAGGGTCGACGGCGTGGCGAACGCGAACTGCTCGGCGATCGCGGCCAGGCCGGGGCTGGACGCCTGGAGGCGCGTAACCAACGGCTCGAAGACGCGCGCGGCCCGCGCCGCATTATCTCCCGTTTGCCGTTCTATCTCGCCCATCCCGCCTGGCCCATCTGGCCCGCCCGGCCCGTCTCGCCCGCCCGGCCCGCCCGTCGCGATCGGCGCTCTCCTTTCGATGATCCCGAACAGCTCCTCCGGCCGGCCAGTGACAATTCGCGGATAGGCGTATCGGGAGTTCCAGTCGGCAATACGTTCGGCGAGTGTGCCGTCTTCCGTTGCCGTTCCCACCATCAGCGATACGGCATGGGATTCGTCCGCCAGCTGGCTGCCGGGACCATCCAGCCATTGCTCCAGCCGGCGTGCCATCTCGTTTCGTCCGCCATTGGTGCCGAGTCCTTCGGCGGTCCCCACGTCCGCGATCGCTACCGCCACGACATCCGAGCCGTCTCGCGAGGCGAACCGCGCCAGCGGCGCCCGGGCGTCGCGGAGTCCAACCCAGCGGACGCCGGATCCCGCCAGCACGAGCGGCGAGGTCGCCAGCCGCTCCAGCAGCCCAGTCGAGTCGAGCATCATCGCGCCGGGCTCGACGCCTTGAGCGACGCGGAGGAATTCGTCGTGATCGAGAAACTCGGGTTCGGGCCCGGCCGGCCGGCTGCCTTCCTTGGCCACCATCCAGTAGACAGTCCACCGCCGTCGAGGACTGAGCCCGTGCATGGTGCGCACCACGCCGCGCACCTGGGGCATTTCCAGCTCGGAGATGATCTCGGTGTCGCGGTCCAGTGGCAGCCAGAGCTCGCCCAGCATCCGTCCGCCGACACCGATCACGCCGGCCGTCCCGAGTTGCCGGTGGGCGCGGTCGAATACCCGCAGCCGTCCGGCCACCGCGGTCGCGCCTTCCACGATAAAACGGACCAGCGCCGTTCGCGCGTCCGGCTGGGCGAAGAAGACGGTAGGAATCGCGCTGACGCGCGGTGCGGCGCCGGCACCCAGCGTGGTCGAGCCCATCGCGCGCCTGCTCCCGACCGCGACGAGGGCCGCCACAAAGTCTCTACGATTCATTGCGCTGGATGGTAAGCGTCACTTGTTCCGGTCCATTAAGTACATTATGGGCGTAGTCTACCACCACCGGACCCCGGACCCACAGGGAGCGAGAAATGAAGCGCTGGGGCGTGTTGCTCGCCATTGCATTGGCCGTGGCGTGCGCGAAGGAGAAGAAGGAAGAGAACGCGGGAATGTCCAACCAACCGCCGACGATGTCGGCGGACTCGGCCCGCGCCGCTGACTCCGCCGCTATGCGGGCGGACACCACCATGATGCGCGACACCGCGAAGGCCGCCCCGAAAGAGTAAAGGGCGGTTGTACACGCGAAAGGGGCGGCCAGGGCGGAAGTCCTTATCGCCCTTTCAAGTGGCTAGTCGCATGGGAAGCTCCGTCGCTCGCGCCGGCACCCCCGCTGCCATCACCGGCCGCGACAGGTCGGTGTCCCGCCGCACCAGTCCCAGACCGACGTAGTGTTCCAGGGCGCCCATCCAGGCGATGCTGCTCACCCGACCCACGCTCCGGGTGTCCTGGGAAACGTCCGCGTGCTCGATGTCCGGGGCATCCTGCCAGGCCAGCCCCACCAGGTAGCGGTTGGTGTGCCCGCGAAAGTGGAGACGCGCCACCGTTTCCTGGCCGGTGTAACAGCCCTTGGTATACGAGACGCCGTTGATCTCGTCGTAGCGTACTTCCTGGGGAAGCGTTTTCTGGTCGATCTCGGCGCCCAGGCGCGGCCACCCGGTGAGGATCCGCTCCAGCTCGAGCACTCCGGTGGTGCCACTCAAGGCACCGGCGGACTCCAGTGCGCCGGTGACCAGGCCCACGTCCGGTGCGGCGACCAGCACCTGGAGCGCAAAAGGCTCCCCGCTCGCCGGGCGCGCGACGTAACAGTCTGATGGCCGGAAGGCGTTGCGCGCCGCACGGCCGGGCTGGGGGATGACCATTCCCGCTGCCTCGGCCACCTGGAGCGCTCGAGGCCCCGCGAGCCGTAACACGGCCCGGTCCTCCGCCCGCTCGGTGGTCTGGGCGAGCCGGGGCGGCAGCGAGCGCTCGAGGATCTCGAGCAATGCGGCGCGGCCGGCGGGCGGATAGGTGATCGTCACCGTGGCGCCGCTGCGGGCGCTCCAGAGATCGCAGACGATCATTCCCTTTGGCGTGAGGACCGCGCCGTAGATGAAGGCGTCTTCTCCCGGGCCCTCGAGATCGTTGGTGAGGAGTCCCTGCATACAGGCGACCGCGCCGGCACCCGCCACTTCCGCGACGATGTCTTCCACCCGGACCACGACGGCAGAGTCGAGCAACGCTTCCGCTTCCCGGGTGGGGACATCGGTCGGGCGCAGTACGAAGGGAACCGTCGTGGCGGGACTCGTCACGGTCTCGCGACTCCCTCATCGATCTCTGAATCGTAGAAGCCGGCCGCGCGGTAGGAGCGGTCCAGCAGCTCGACCGGGTGGACCACGGGGATCCGGGAGCCCTCGGCCCGGAGCCCGGCCCCGATCTGCATGGCGCATCCCGGGTTGCCCGTAGCGATCAGGTCGGGTCCCGCCTCGACCAGCGCCGTGATTTTTCGCGCCAGAACGAGGCGGGAAAGCTCGGGCTCGAGCAGCGAATAGATTCCCGCGCTGCCGCAGCACATCTCGGATTCAGCATGCGGTATTCGCACGAGTCCCGGAATCGCCTCCAGCACCTTGATCGGCTCGCGGGCGACCCGCTGGGCGTGCAACAAGTGGCACGGCGGGTCATACGCCACGCGCAACGGCAGCTCCACCCCGGGCCGTGGCCCGCGCTCCGCCAGCAGCTCGGTCACGTCCTTCGTTCGCCTGCCCATCGCGTCCGCGGCCTGGGCCAATGGATCATCCGCCAGGAGGTGCCCGTACTCCTTGATGGTTGCCCCGCATCCGGCGCTGTCCACCGCGATCGCGGCAGCGGGAGCCGCCGCGAATCCCCGCACGTTCGCTCTGGCCAGCTCCTTTGCTTCCTCATGCAATCCTGCGTGCGCATGCAGGGCTCCGCAGCATCCCTGGCCCGGCAGGTCGATCATCCGGTACCCGTTGACGGCCAGGGTACGTGCCGTGGCTTGATGCACGTGGGAGAAGAGACCTTCCATGATGCAGCCGCGGAAGACGGCGACGGCATCACGGGATAACGGCATAACGGCATCGAAGGTCTCCCTTCCATCATGCCGTAATGCCGTCGTGCCGTTGTGCCGTTCTTGAGGCTTGGTCGCGCTCAGCATCCCCATCGCAAACCCGAACCGGGATTTCCCCGCAAATTTCCCGGCCAGAGTGCGCACTGCCCGAGCGGCGGCCATCGCCGGCCTTCGCAGTTCCGTGTCGGCCATGGTTGCCAGGACCACCCGTGCCGCGAGCGGCAGGGGGCGTCTCCCGGCCAGAACCTGCCGGGCCGCCTCGAGTGACGGGCCGTAACGGACTCCGGATGGGCACACCGGCTCGCAGCCCCGACAGCCGAGACAGCGATCGAGGTGCAGTCGCAGCTCGGGATCGGCGGCCGCCGTATGATCCCGGGCGAGCGCGTGCATCAGCACGATGCGGCCTCGCGGGCTGTCCGCCTCGTCGCCGGTCGCCACGAAGGTGGGACAAGCCTGCAGGCAAAAGCCGCAATGAACGCAGGGATCCAGTCCCGAAAAATCGGGCGGGCTCATTCCGGGTCGCGTGGTGCCGATACCAGCGCCTGCTGCGGATCGAACGAGCGCCGGATCGATGCCACCAGTCGTGCCACGCCCTCCCGATACAGCCCGTAATGGCCTGCCGCTTCCATCACGTCCCAGGGCGCGCGCTCCAGGGTGACCGGAAACTCGTACTGCAGCGCTGCATGCCGGAGCAGCTTGATCCGTTCCGCGTTCGTGCTGCCGCACCAGCGGATCGAGCCCAGCGCGATGTTCGCGGTGAGCCATATGCCGTCCAGATGGTGGGTTACCAGGTCGAGCGCGTCGGCCAGGCTGCTCGGGAGCGCCCCGACTCGCAGAGTGGTGGGATGACCGGAGGCGCCTGAAGCGACCTCGCGCCAGAAGGCCGGCGCATCGACCGGTCCCGGATCGTCCAGCAGCACACCGGCGGCGGTCGCGACCGACCGGCGTGCCTCCTCGACCGCGGGCTCGGAACCGAGCAGACGAACGGCGAGCACCCAGGTCTCGCGCCGTGCCGCAGCGGGCGAGATCAGCTCCATCGCGGCGGGTGCTTCACCGGCGTCGAGGATCCGGATGCCGGTCTCCACCAGGTTGTCCCGCTCGCCGGCAAGCAGCAGGGTCGCGTCCGCCCGCGGTACGGTTCGCAGCCGCAAATGCATGGACGTTATGACCCCGAGCAAACCGAAGCTGCCCGCGGCCAACCGGGTGAGGTCGAACCCGGCGACGTTCTTCACGACCTGCCCGCCCGGCTTGAGGATGCGGCCGTCGCCGGTCACCAGCGTGAGACCCAGCAGGTGATCTCTCAGCCCGCCGAACCCGGCGCGCAACGGCCCACTCGTGCCCGTGGCCACGATCGAGCCCAGGGTGCGGCCCGATCCGGGAGGATCGGCGGCGATCCAGGCGCCCTGATCGGCCAGGACCTGGCGCAGCGATTCCCATGCGGCTCCGCATTCAACCGTGGCCACCAGGTCTGCGGCATGCACCGCTACCACCCGGTTGAGGCCCGTGGTGCTCAGCGCGAGATCGGCGTGCGGATTCGGTGGCGACCAGGTGCGCGCACCTTCGATGCGGACCTTCCAGCCCTCGGCGCTCGCGGCCTCGAGGAGCACGGCGCATTCCTCGGTCGTCCGCGGCCGCACCAGCGGCAGGCCGTCGGGATGGGTGTCGACGATCGCATCCTGACCCAGAAGCGTCTGTACCCGGCGGAGAATCTTCACCCCTGCTCGAGCCACGTGTTCACCCGCTCCCGCGTCTCCCGGACGAACGCCTGCGCCTCCTCGATGTAGGGGCGCACGGCTGCCGGCTGCCACGGGCTGTTGAGCACGTCCTTGAGGTCCAGCGAAGCAATCGCGGCGAACAGAGCCGGAAAGGATTCCCGCGCGCGCCGCTGCATCTCGCTGGCCGCCAGCGGCCGGGTCCAGGGAGGATGCTCCAGCCACACGCGCACCGTGGCCGCCGCCACCACGGCGGGATAGGCGGCTTGCAGCGCGCGTCCGCCGTCGCCCTGCTCGAGATGGGTCTGGGCCAGCTCCAGGCGGCGCGCCGCATCGTCCAGCTGCTCCTCGAACGCCGTACGCCAGCGGGTCGGGATCTGCATCACGCCACGGCCTGGCGCCGCGCGCGCGTCGCACCGGTCCACTCGCGGCAGATGTAGGTCGGCACCACCTTGCCCGGGTTGGCCAGCGACTCCGGGTCGAACGCCCGGCGCACGTCCTGCATGGCGGCGAGCGTTTCGGGATCGAACACCAGGGGCATGTAGCGGAGCTTGTCGCTTCCCACCCCGTGCTCGCCGGTAATCGTGCCGCCGGTCTCGATGCAGGCGAGCATGATTTCCGCGGCGGCTTCTTCCACTCGCCGCCGCTCGTCAGGATTGCGGCCGTCGAAGCTCAGATTGGGATGCAGGTTGCCGTCGCCGGCGTGGAACACATTGCTGACGCGCAGGTGATATCGCTTACCGATCTCGGCCACCCGTTCCAGTACGTCCGGCAGGGTGGAGCGCGGAACCACAGCGTCCTGCACCACCAGATCGGGGCTGATGCGGCCGAGCGCGCCGAAGGCCTTCTTGCGGCCCTGCCAGAGGCGGGCGCGCTGGGCCGGGTCTTCGGCCACCCGCACCGACCGCGCCCCGTGCTGGTGCAGGATTCGCTCGACCAGCATCCCTTCCGCGGCGACCGCCCCTGCCGCCGCGCCGTCCAGCTCCACCAGCAGCACCGCCGCCGCGTCGGTCGGATAGCCCGCCGCGTAGATCGATGCTTCCACCACCTGCACACAGCTCTGGTCCATCATCTCGAGCGCTGCCGGCACCAGGCCCGAGCCGATCACCGCGGACACGGCCTCGCCTGCCCGGCGCACCGAATCGAAATCCGCGAGCATGGTGCGAATCACCCGCGCGAGCGGGACCAGCCGCACAGTGATCCGCGTCGCGATGCCGAACATGCCCTCGCTTCCCACGAACAACCCCACGAGGTCGGGACCCCAGGCATCCCCGCCGGGGGATCCCAGGGTGGTGACGTCCCCGGTCGGCAGCACGACCTCGAGCTCGAGAATGTGATTACTGGTGACCCCATACTTGAGGCAGTGCGGCCCGCCGGCGTTTTCCGCCACGTTGCCGCCGATGGTGCAGGCCGCCTGGCTGGACGGATCCGGCGCGTACTGCAACCCGTGCGGCTGGACCGCTTCACCGAGCCGCGAATTTACCACTCCGGGCTCGACGATCGCGCGGCGGTTTCTCGCATCGACCGAGATGATGCGGTTCAAGCGGGTAAGCGCGATCACCACCGCGTCGCCCCCGGCCACGGCACCGCCCGAGAGGCCGGTGCCTGCTCCGCGAGCGACGAAGGGCACGCGCTCACGCGCGAGCAATCTGACGAGCTGAACGACCTGATCCCGGTCCCCCGGAAGCACCACCGCCATCGGTTGCGAAAAACGGGTCGGCAATCCATCGCTGGCATAGGTATCGAGCTCGGCCGGCGCGGACCGTACCCAGCGGCGGCCCACTACCGCTCCCAGTTCCTGCAGCAGAGATGCCAGGTCGCTCATGATCCCTGCGGCCCCTGGACAATGGCGGGGTTCGCGCCTCCCTTGCCGTTGCGACGTGCGCGCACATGCACTTCGGCGCGCGGGCCCAGCTCGGTGATGGCGGCGCGAAGCACGCGCTCCAACGCTTCCAGCCGGCGCCGGATCGAGCGCAGCCGCAGGAGCTCCTGTTTCACCCGCGGCTCCATCTCGATCGCGGAGGAGATCTGAAACGAGCGCGCTTTGGGATCGTCGGCCAGCTCGGGGGCCGAGGTGGCCGCGTCGTTGAGCGCATTCATCACGGTACTGAACCGCAGGAAGATGTCGCCCACTCGCGCGCTGGCTTCGGCGAGCCCGTCCAGGTTCTCCGGGTCGTCGTCGAACGTGTCTACCCGCGCCACACGGTAGAGACGGTCGGTCTCTACGTAATCGAGCAGCACGTAGCGGTCTTCACCCACGGCGAGAATGTTCGAGCGGCCGTCCGGCATACTGGTTCGTGCCTGCACGTAGGCCACACACCCCACTGTGCCGCGGGCCGGCCCCGAATCTCCTGGGGTATCCGACTCCACCGTGGACAGCCCGAAGCGCCGATCGCCCTGCAGGCAATCGCTCAGCATCTGGCGGTAGCGCGGCTCGAAAATGTGGAGCAGCTGCGGGACCCCGGGAAAGAGCACGAGCGGGAGTGGGAAAATCGGCAGCTGGAGTAACGGCATTGTAAGAAGATACCTGCAAAAGAAAGGGCTCGGAAACTCTCCGAGCCCCCGCTGGATCGCCGGCGAATCGGCACCTTAGGCTGCCAGCCAGAATCCCTTCAGCGCGCGCCCGTCGGGACTCTCGCGCAGCTTTTCGAAGGCCCGTTCACGGATCTGGCGAATGCGCTCGCGAGTCACACCCATCAGCTCGCCGATCTTCTCGAGCGTCATTCCCTCGGCGCCTTCTTCCAGCCCGTAATAGAGGTAGAGGATCTTGCGTTCCCGCGGCGTGAGGTACTTCCGCAGAATCCCGTCGATGCATTCCCGCATCAGCTTGAACTCGGTGTGGTCCTCGATGTCGCTGCCTTCTTGTCCCGCGAAGCGCTCGCCGAGCGTCGCGGCGTTGTTGTCGGTCCGATCGACCGGTGCATCCAGCGAGACCTCGGCGGCCGTCATGCGCCGCGCGCTGCGCACGTTGTCGACCGAATCGTCCAGTGCCCGGGCGATTTCGGCGTCGGTCGGCTCGCGACCGAGCTCCTGCGACAGATACGTTTCCGTGCGCGACATCCGAATGAGATGACTGTTCTGGTTGAGCGGGATGCGAACACTTCGGGTCTGCTCGGCCAGTGCCTTGAGGACGGCCTGCCGTACCCACCATACGGCGTAGGAGATGAACTTCACACCCTGGTCCGGGTCGAACTTCTTCACCGCCTTGAGGAGTCCCTCGTTCCCGATCGCCACCAGCTCGGAAAGATCGAGCCCGTGACCCTGGTACTTCTTGACGTAGGAAATGACGAATCGGAGGTTGGCCGTCACCAGCCGCTCGGCGGCCGTCTCGTCTCCCCGCTGCGCGCGGCGTGCCAACCGTCGTTCTTCCAGGGGATCTCGGATAAGGGGGAGCTTCTGGATGTCCTGCAGGTACTGATCGAAGGCGCCGGATGCGTTGCTGCGAAAAAACGCCTTCGATTTCGCGGCACGAAGCTGGGTCATACAAACCCCGTAGGTTGATGGCAGAACCTTATAGGAGGCGGACGGGAGAGGACCGGAATCCCGCCGGAAATGCTCAGCTAAGAGGGCGCGAATATAGGAAGAGCAGAAAAGACCGTCAAGAAAAATACTTATCCACATCACAAATCATTTGTTTCTAATGGGTTCCCGAGTTTTTCCACCAAGTATTGAAATCTTCGACAACTCAACTGGACTGTCTTGGTGGCTAAGTCTTTTCCAGCATGCTAGTTGCGACACAGAGAAATGTGGAAGGATGTGGGAGCCTGTGGATGGATATGTGCCTAACCGGCTTTCTTAAGCGAATCTTCAATCACTTCCGCCGAAACGGCAGTCGTCCATTGCCCCGACCCGTCCATGGCCGGCTCGCCGAGTCGCTTGATAAGGGACAGCCGAATAGTACTCGCGCGCGATTTCTTGTCGTGGCGCATGGCATCCAGTAGCCCCGCGACCTTCGCCTCTTCGGGCACGCTGCTGGGCAGATCGAATCGCTCGACCACGGATCTGAGCTGGTCGGCATCCGTCCGCTCGGTCAGTCCCAGTTGTACGCCGATTTGGGCTTCGACCACCATGCCGATGGCGATTGCCTCCCCGTGCAGCAGCGAATAGCCCATGGCCGCCTCGATCGCGTGCCCGACCGTGTGGCCAAAATTGAGAATCGCCCGGCGTCCGTGCTCCCGCTCGTCTTCCAGGACGACCAGCGCCTTGATGCGGACGCTCTCGGCGACCGCCTCGGCGAGCGCGCGGGTGTCCCGCCCCAGGAGCGGCTCGCGCGCGGCCACCAGTCGATCGAGGTAGGACCGGTCCGCGATGGCGCCGTGTTTCAACGCTTCGGCGAGGCCGGCGGCGATGTGATTTCGCGGCAAGGTGGTGAGCGTCTGCACGTCGGCCACGACCAGACGTGGCTGATGAAACGCTCCGACCAGATTCTTGCCCGCCGAAGTGTCCACGCCGGTCTTGCCACCGATCGAGCTATCGATCATCGCGAGCAGGGTGGTGGGCACCTGAACGTAGGGAATGCCGCGCAGGTAGGTGGCCGCGACGAAACCGGCGACATCGCCCACTACTCCACCGCCGAGCGCGAGGATGGCGCCATCACGGCCGATGCCCGCCGCGAGGAGGCGGTCGGTGAGCGCGGCCCACGTCTCGCGGGTCTTGTTCCACTCGCCGGCGGGAAACGATGCGACCGTCACGGTCGCAGCGGACTGGAGGGCCTGACGCAGCCGCTCCGCGTGGAGCGAAGCCACGTGACTATCGGTAATGATCGCGTAGTGCGTGGAGGGACAGTGTTGCCGCAGCAACTCCGGGAGCTCGGCCAGCACGCCGTCCCCGATCACGATGTTGTAGGAAGCGCCGGGGAGAGGAACCGGAACAACGGTCGAAGTTATAGCCGCACCTCGCCCTCGATCACGGTGACCGCATCGCCGCCCACCCGGACCTCGGTGATCTCCCCACCATTTCCGACCGTGATCTCCACCTGAATCAGGCTCGGCCGGTTGATCTCGAGGCCCTGTTCGATGACGATCCGGGCGACGCCGCCATGCGGTCGCACGATGTTGTGCCAGACCAGATAGCAGCCCAGCGCACCGGCGGCGCTGCCGGTTGCGGGATCTTCAGGCACGCCCAATCCGGGCGCGAACATCCGGCAGTGGACCGTGGCTTCCGGGCTCTCGGTTTCCAGCGTGTAGCACATGGCGCAATCGGAGCCGTAAGTCCTGAGCAGTGCCGCCAGCGTGATTCCGGTGCCGCCGCTGGGCAATCCCCGCAGCACCGGGAGCGATTTGATGGGGACCATGAGCTGTGGCAGCGCGGTGGAAACCACCTGCGGTGCCGGAGTCTTCGGGACGGTCCTGCCGTCGCCGCCCAGCGCGCGACCGAGCTCGGCGCGATCGGCAACGCTCTCGCCGAATTGCGGCAGCGTCTGGGTCATGACCACCCGGGTGGGCCGCCCGCCCGACATAGTGATCCGAACCGGCAGGATCCCCGCTCCCGTTTCCTGCGTCACCGCGACCTCGCCGTTCTCCGGAAGGTCGATCAGCTTCCGCTCGGCCAGCAGCCACCAGGTGCCGATAGTCGGGTGTCCCGCGAGCGGGATCTCGGCGGCCGGGGTGAAGAAGCGCACCTGGCGGGTCGCGCCGGCCGACGGGGTGACGAAGGTAGTCTCCGAGAGGTTCATCTCGCGCGCCAGGGCCTGCATGGTCTCGGCCCTCAAGTCGCGGGCGTCGGGAAATACCGCCAAGGCGTTCCCGGCGAGCGGAGTGCGGGTGAAGACATCGAGCTGGTAGAAGCGATGGTGCGCCATGCTACCAGATCCGGTCGGAGACTCCGGCCCGTCGGTTGGCGAGCCGTGCCAGCGTAAACAGCAAATCGGAGAGCCGGTTGAGGTAGATGAGGACCACCGGCGGCACACCTTCCACCCGCTCCAACGCGACCACGCTGCGCTCGGCGCGGCGGCACACGGTGCGCGCCACGTGAAGGGCGGCCGCTTTCGGTGATCCGCCCGGCAGCACGAACGCGCTGAGCGGGGCGAGCTCCGTCTCCGAGCGATCAATGGCTGATTCGAGGTCGCGCACCCGGCTCTCCGCGATCTCTGCTTTGGCCAGTGCCTTGGCCACCTTGTCAGGCTCAGGGGTGGCCAACCGCCCCCCGATCGAAAACAGATCGCGCTGGATGGATTCCAGGAGCGCTGTCTCGAACTCGGAGGGATCGCAGGCCATGGCAGCGCCGAGGGCAGAGTTCAGCTCGTCCACGTCGCCATAGGCGGCCACGCGGAGGTTGTCTTTGGAAACGCGGCCACCGCCGAACAACGCGGTCTCCCCGCGGTCTCCGGTTCGGGTGTAGATCTTCACGCCGGAGAAGCTAGACCTGCGCGAATGCGGGAGCAAGCAACAAGGAGTGCGTGGTGCGTGGGGGCTGACCGGTGCCTGCCAAAGTGCGGTGCTCGCGATGCGCTCGTCCGCCCCCACGCACCACGCACCACTCACCAACCCAAGCCATTACCTTACGCCGCATGACCGACGACGACGTGAAGGATCTCACCATCATCGGCGCCGGGCCCACCGGGCTCTTCGGCGCCTTCTATGCCGGTATGCGGGGTGCCACCTGTCGCCTGGTGGATGCGCTGAACGATGTCGGCGGCCAGGTCACCGCGCTCTATCCCGAGAAGGACATCTACGACGTGGGCGGCTTTCCCAAGATCCTGGGGAAGGACCTCGTCAGGAATCTGGCGGCGCAGGGAGGGCAGTGGGGCGCGCCGATCCATCTTGCCGAGACGGTGACCGGCCTCCGGCGGGAAAAAATAGAAGACGGTCGCGAAGGGTTTGTCCTCGTCACCGAGCGCACCGAATACCGCTCGCGCGCGCTGGTGATCGCCGCGGGCCTGGGTGCCTTCACCCCACGCAAGCTTCCGGTTCCCGGCGTGGAGCGCTGGGAAGGGCGGGGGATCTTCGACCGGGTGCTCGACCCCAAGCAGTTCGCCGGACGGCGCGTGCTGATCGTCGGCGGCGGAGACTCGGCCTTCGATTGGGCGGTGAACCTGATCGATGTCGCGGGGTCGCTGGTCATGATCCACCGGCGTGACGGGTTCCGCGCCCACCAGGCGACGATCGACCAGGTCATGCGCTACTGCGGCGACCGGCGCATGGAGCTGCAGACCTTTGCCGAGGTAAAGGAAATTCACGGCGAGGGCAAGGTCGAGGCCGCGACCATCATCAACAGCAAGACCAAAGCGTCCAGCCGGATCCCGGTAGATGCGATTCTCCCGATGCTCGGCTTTCACACTTCGCTCGGCGTCATCGAACAGTGGGGACTCGAGATCACCAAGGGCGAAATCAAGGTCTCCACCACCATGGCGACCAACATTCCGGGGATTTACGCGGCGGGAGATGTCACGACCTACGAAGGAAAGCTGAAACTGATCGCGACCGGGTTCGCCGAAGCTGCGATCGCGGTGAACTACGCGGTGCATTACGTCAATCCCGGGAAGAAGATCGACCCCGGGCATTCGTCCAATATGGAAATTTTCGAAAAGAAGTAACCCCTAACGCGAGCTCGGAGCGGCAAGTCTCGCTCGCGCTATCAATTCGAGCTCCGAGGGTTGCGCGGCCGAACGGAACGCGCTGCGCGAGACTTGCCCCTCCTCGCTCGCACCCGAAAATCCGAAATCCGCAATCCGCCATCATTTTGCCATTTCCACCACGACGGAGTCAATTTCCGCCAGCACCGCCCGCGAGGGTGCCGTGTGATTGTTGACGATGATCGAGAAGACCAGGGGTCCGCCCTTGGGGCGCTCGAGGTAGCCCGACAGGGCGTTCACCCGGGACACGCTCCCAGTTTTGGCGACCACGTGACCTTCGACCGGCGTTCCCACAAACCGTTGCCGCAGGGAGCCGAGCTGGCCGGCGCGCGGCAGTGCGCGGACGAAGGCATCCCCGCCGGCGCGGCTGCGGGTGTAGCCCAGGATCTGCGCCAGGGTCCGGGTGGTTACCAGGTTGTTCTTGGCCAGTCCCGAAGCATCCACCAGAGCGAAGGCGCTGGAGTCGACACCCACCGAGTCGATCAGAAACCGCCGTTCCACCTGCAGGCCCTCACTCCACGATCCAGCGGCGCCCCGCTCGCGACCGATGATCTTCAGCAGCATTTCCGCGAACCAGTTCTGGCTGCTGTTCAGAATGGGAAAAATGAAATCGGAGAGCGGCCGTGACTGGCGGGACACCAATGCGGGCGCTTCGCGCGCCTCGCGGTAGCGCAAACTGTCGGTGGTGGAAAGAGTCGGGCCCGCGACACTGATGCCCTTCCGCGCCAGGCTGGAACGCAGCGCATGCGCGAAGTAGAGGTTCGGGTCGGGCAACGCGAAATACTCGGTGCGCCCGGAGTTGTCCAACGGTACGGTCCCTTCCGCCCAGACGAACATCGTGCCCGGTTGCCGGAAGAAATCCAGCGTGCGGGGGACGCCGGCGAGGGTGGTCCGACTCCGGTTCTGGAACGAGAAGAACGAGAGGTCGGGCTCGAAGCTCACCTGGGCCGGCGCGCCCGGCCTGGGACCGGGTTTCCAGCTCACGTCCACGCTATTGTCGTTGAAGCCCAGCCCCGACACCGGTGCCGCATACCACCAGTTGAGATCGTATTGCTCCCACGCGTCATGAACCAGCTGTGGGTCGAAGTAACTTCCATCGCCTACAATAGCCCCGGCTATCTGCTGCACGCCGCGTGCGACTAGGCTGTCGGCCAGCGCGTCGATTCCGGTCCAGACCGAATCGCAGGCGCCCATGGCCAGCGTGTCGATTCCGTAGCAGTGGGCCGAGAACGTCGGATCTCCCCGGCCATAGACGATGAGATCGCCGAGCAGGACGCCGTTCTCCAGCGGGCCACCACCGTAAATGCTCGTGGTCACCCGGTAGTCAGGACCGAGCAGTGCCATGCCGATCCCGCCTACCAGGAGCTTGTTGTTCGAGGCGGGTATCATGAGACGGTCGGCATTGCGCTGGTAGAGCACCCGGCCGGCCGAGTCGGCTGCCAGAACGCTCCAGGTGGCGCGATCGAAGGGAGGGCGGTCGAGCAGCCGGTCGATCCGCTTGGCGAGTGGTCCCTGGGCGCGCGCCACGGCGGCCAGGTGCAGGCTGGCCGACGCCACCAGCAGTGGGAGAGCGAACCGGCGGCACGCGACGTGCAGCCGGTGCAACGAACGGTTTATCATACGGTTAGGGCGGGTCAAGGTAGTCGGTTGCTGCGCTGGCCGTCAATTCAGGGAGGCCGCATCGGGAGGGTGGGAAGGCTGACAGCGTTGTTCGCGACGCTTCTCCTGGGAATGGCCAGTTCCGGCCAATCCCAGCAAGGCCTGCCGCGGGATTTGATCGTGCGAGGCCTCTCGTTCAAAGGTAATCACGCGATCAACGGTTACACCCTCGGTATATCCATCGCCACTTCGAATTCGTCCTGGGCGGCTACCTGGCCCGTTTTCCGGACACTCGACTTCCTGGGTGAGAAACGCTACTTCGACGAAACCGAGTTTCGGCGGGACGTGCTCCGGATCCAGGCACTCTACCGCCTGAGTGGTTTTCTGGAAGCCAAGGTGGATACCGTCGTTCACCGCACCAGAAAAGACGTCCACATCCAGTTCATCATCACCGAGGGAACCCCGATCCGGGTCACCCGCCTGCTGGTCTCCGGGGCTGAAACTGCTGTTCCGACCAAGGAGATCGTCCAGCACCTTCCGCTGCGGGAGGGGAAGCCATTCAGCCGTTTTCTGCTGCGGGCCTCGGCGGATACCATCCGCACGATTCTGCAAAACAGCGGGTACCCGTTCGTCGAGGTCTACAGCGGGTACGACCTGGATAGCGCCGCCCGCTCGGCCGAGGTGACCTACACCGTCGATCCCGGCAAACTGGCGCGCATCTCCGCGGTCGCGGTGACCGGCGCCAGGCAGATACAGCCGAGTGTGGTTCGCCGCGCCGTCGGGCTGCGGTCCGGTCAGAAGTTCAGCCAGGCAGCCCTTGCCGAGACCCAGCGCAACCTCTATCGCACCGATCTCTTCACCTACGTGAGCGTCAGCCTGGTTGACTCGGTCCGCAACAGTCCCGACGACTCGCTGGTGGCCATCCAGGTCCAAGTGAACGAGGGAAAGCTGCGTGTGGTGCGGGCGGGTGCGGGGTACGGAGCGCTCGATTGTTTCCGCGGGATCGCAGGATGGACCGGACGCAATTTCTTCGGTGGCGGGCGGAGCCTCGACGTAAGTGCCCGGCTCTCCAAGGTGGGCACCCAACTCTGCCCGGGGCTGATCAGCGACAAGGACAGTGTGCGCCGGGCACTGAACTACGAGCTGGCGGCCACTTTCCGCGAGCCGTTTCTCTTCACCCGCAGCACCAGCGGTGCGTTGTCCTTCTTCGCCGAGCGACATTCCGAGGTGAACACATTCACCCGAATCTCCCGAGGTGGCGAGCTCACCGTCACCCAGCTGTTCGGACTGAACTCGCCGGTCAACTTCACCTACGATCTCTCCTCCGGCAGGACCATAGCCGACCCGGCCATCTACTGCACCCTGCTGAACGTCTGCCAGTTGGAGGACACGATCTTCAGTGCGCGCCGCCGCGAATCCACCCTTGGCGCCGGCATCAACTGGAACCGCGCCAACTCGGTCATGGACCCCTCGCGCGGGACCGTACTCTCGGTCCAGCTACGCTACGCCGCTCCGCTGATCGGCTCGGACGACCAGCGGCAGTTCACCAGGGGCAGTCTTGAATTGGCGGCCTACCATTCGCTCGGTCTGCGGACGGTGTTTGCGTGGCGGGTCCGGTTGGGGGCCCTGTTGCCCGCGCAGCTCGGGTTCCTGGCCGCGACCAAACGGTTCGTCCCGCCGGATGAGCGGTTCTATCTTGGCGGGCCGAACACGGTGCGGGGTTATGGGCAGAACGAATTGGGCCCGCTGGTGCGCGTGCGGACCCGCAAGCCTTTGCAGAACAGCGAGGGAAAAGACAGCGTCGTCAACGGGGTCGTTGTCGAAGACACCCTCTATCGCGCCTCGCCAACGGGCGGCGACCGGGTGGTGCTGGGCAATGCCGAGCTGCGTTTTCCGATTTATCAGCGGCTGTCGGGCGCGTTGTTCGTCGATGTGGGAGAGATCTACGGTGGCGAGCCGAGGGCTCCGGCCGAGGTGTTGCATGTTACCCCCGGAATCGGCCTGCGCTTCGCAACCCCGATCGGGCCCATTCGCGTCGACGTTGGATACAACCCGCAGGATCCGACACCCAGCCCGCTCTATGAGGCGGTTCCTCCCGAGCTTCGCAAGGTGGAGGACGCCTTCAGGCCGACGCAGAAGTGGTCCGATCGCTTCCACGTGCACCTTTCCGTGGGCCAGCCATTCTGATGAGGCACGCGCTGCGGTGGGCGGGAATCGTCCTGTCGATCGTTGCCGGAACGGTCCTCGGCGCCACCGGCGTGGCGCTCGGTACCAGCGCGGGCCGCGCGATCGTCGTGAGCACGGCTCTGCAGGTCGTCAACGGGGCCATCGAGGGGACGCTCACGGTCGGGTGGGTGACCGGATCGCTTCGGCGCGGCCTCGAGGCTCGCCAGGTATCCGTCGTCGGCCGCGACGGCGTCCCACTGGTCCAGATTCCTTCCTTATCGATCCGCTATCGGCTACGCGATCTGGTGAGCCGCCGCTTCGTGTTAGGGCAAGTCAGCGTGGAGAGTCCGCGCGTCAACGTGGTGAAGGGTCGCGACGGACGTTTCAACTTCGAGCGCATCTTCCGGCTCGGGGGTGGGAAGGGTGGCGGCTCGCGGCCCCTGGTCGCCTTCCATGACGTCGAAATCGACAGTGGCACCATCTGGATTCGGGTGCCCGCCAACTCCGGCGATACCGCGACCGACGAAGGCGGGCTCGAGCTCGACGGCGGCAGCAGGCTTCGGCGGATCGAGAACTTCTCGGCCCGGCTCTCTTACGTTCGTCTGTCTTCGCCGTTTCCCCGGGAAGATGCCATCCTCGCGGACATCCGCGACTTGCGCGCGCGGCTGTCCGACCCGCGGCTGGTGATTCGCGGCGCGGCCGGCCGGGCGCAGGTCTGGAGCGACTCGGCCCGGCTGGATCTGCCGCGCCTGGTACTGGGCACGTCCCAAGCGAAGGTCGGTGGCACGGTCGGCTGGCCGGCGGACACCCTGATGTTCAACCTCGCGCTCGAAACCCGGGATGCGGCGTTGGATGATGTCCGCCCGCTCGTCCCCGCCATTCCCAGGGGGCTCGACGGGTCCGGCAGGTTCACGGTGCATTCGCTGGCCGGCGACGTCCTCGCCCTCGGCGCCGAGCAAATGGCTATCGTCGGGCGCCACGGCGGGGGCTCCCTCACCGGGCGGGCGGGAATAGTGCTCGGTCCCCGTGGGTCGTGGTCGGTGCGCCGGGCCGACCTCGAATTGGCCGACCTCGATCTGGAATACGTGCGTGGGATTTTCGACACCTTGCCGGTGGCCGGCCGGCTGAGCGGGACCGTCAAGGCGGATGGGCCTCACGATCACCTAGCGGTCGAGGCGGATGTCGCGTTCCGGGATTCTCTGGTTCCCGGGTGGCCGGTCTCGACCGCTCGAGCGGGAGGCGTGCTCCGCGTGGGTGACGCCGAGGGCCTGGTCTTCCAGGACGTTTCCCTCGGCGAAGCGAAGATCGACCTCGCCACCGTCCGGCGCCTGGTCCCCGGCATCGCCCTGCGAGGGTCGCTGGGTCTGCAAGGAAGGGTAAGCGGACCCTGGCTCGAGGTGCAGTTCGACGGAACGCTCCGTCACGTCGACCCACCGGCGCCGGAAACGGCGGCGCACACGGTGATCCAGCTCGATGCGCGCGGGGACACACTGGGCGTCTGGGCCAAGATGTCGTTCGATTCGCTGCGCCTGGCGGGGCTGCGTTCGTTGCTTCCGGATTTCAAGGTCGAGGGCGCATTTGCCGGTGACGTGCTGCTGGAGGGCTACGCCGATTCTCTCCACTTCACCAGCGACCTCGCCGGGCCGTCCGGTCATCTGGCCGGCAGTGGATCTCTCATCCTCATTTCGCCGCATTACGCCGTGCGGTATCTGAATGTCCGGTTTGCGGCCCTGGACGTTCACCAGTTGTTCGCCCAGGCGCCGACCACCAGGCTGAACGGGGAAACGCGCGGCGCGATCGAAACCGACACGCTGCGCGCATCCACCGCGGCCTTCATGGTGCGACTCGATTCATCGCTGGTCGAGCAATCGCGGATCGACAGCATGACCGGTACCGTGAGCCTGGCCGACAGCGTGGTTCGCATCGATACGCTGATGGGATGGGCGCCGGACGCCCAGTTCACCATGGCCGGTGGGCTCGGCGTTCGCCTTCCCCGCCGCGATTCCCTCATGATTGCCGCCGATCTGAGGTCGTTACGGTTCCTGGATCCTGCATTGCGCCGGATCCTTGCGGTGCCGGATGATTCGACGCGGCAGCCGCCTAGCGGCGGGGTGCGAGTGCGCGCCTCGATCTCCGGAGCGCTGGACGACTATCGCATCGCGGGAAACGTCGCCTCCAGCGAATTCCAGTGGGAGCGTTGGTCGGCGCACGGGGCCCAACTGCAAGGCAGCTGGAGCAGCAAGGCCCGGGGCGCGGTGACGCTTGCCGCCGTGATGGATTCACTGCGCAGCGGCACGCCGGAATTCAATTCCATCACGCTTCGGGTTTCGGGCGCTCGCGATTCGGTCCGGTGGATCGGTCGGGCGCGAAGCGGCTCCCAGTCAACGATCATGCTTTCTGGAAGCCTGGTGACCGATTCCACCACGGTCCGCGTTCCTCTCGACTCCGCCCGGTTCACACTGGCCGCGGCTGCCTGGGTTCTGGAAAAGCGGACCACGATCGTGGTCGGTGATTCGGCCATTGATCTGGGAGCATTGACCCTGAATGAGACCAGCGGAGCGTCCCGGATCGAGGCGGTGGGGTCGATCCCGATGGAGGGGCACGGCCGGCTCACGCTGTCCCTGCAGACGGTCCCGCTCACCGATCTCTTCGCGCTCGCCCAGAAGGACCCGAGCGGTGCGGCGGGCACGTTGGCGGGCACGATAGACCTGGCCGGCACGGCCCGCGCACCGCAAATGCACGCCGCGCTCTCCATGATCGACGTCGCCTACGGCGACTTCCGGGTTCCGGCCATCCAGGGCGTCATCGACTACGCGGGTCATCGCCTCCAGGGCGAGTTCAAGCTGCGGCGCGCCCAGGATGTGATCATGGACATCACGGCCGATCTCCCGATCGACCTCGCGTTACGCGACCCCGCCGCCAACCGGCAGCTTCCGGGCCAGCTCAAGATTCGCGCGGTGGCCGACAGCGTCGACCTGGCGATTCTGGAGGCCGTTTCACCCGCGGTCCGTGACGCCAGCGGCCGGCTCGATGGTGATTTCGGGATCACCGGGAGCTGGGAACGCCCGCAGCTTACCGGGTCTCTGAACCTCACTTCCGGGGCCGCTACCTACCCCGGCCTGGGGGTCCGCCATCAGGGCATCAGCGGCCGGGTGGTGATGCAAGGAGATACGTTGCACATCGAGCGGATGTCGGGACGGAGCGGATCAGGGACGCTCGCGGTCGGCGGCAATGTCCGGCTGGAGAACCTGACCCGTCCGGTGCTGGACCTGCATCTTTCCGCGCGAGACTTCGATGCCATGGACGTGCGGACGTTCCTCACGTTTACGGCGACTGGCGAGTTCGACCTCCGGGGGCCGCTCATCGGTGCCACCCTCTCCGGCAGCGGCACCGTGCCCAAAGGCATCCTGCATTACACCGATC
>JACQVB010000063.1 GCA_016209985.1 Gemmatimonadota bacterium
CCAGTTCTTGATGGCGAATCGAGCATTCGCGCTCTTCTTCATGTGCCCTTCTCCGGGTAATCGGGAACGGGGATTCCCTGGCGCTGCCTGACGAATCTGCGCTTAAGCTGCGTGCGACATGGCCGCGTCCGCAACGTCTGGCCAAATTGCCGGCGAGTGAACGCAACGGCTTCTTACTCGGTCGCGCACGCCAGCTTCAACAAGATGTGGTACGCCGTTCAAATCCACGTATACAGTGATCCGTCGGTCGGTCACGGCTTGGAACCTTGAGGTGTCCGCGGGTGTCTTGCGCGCATGGGCAGTCTTTTCTCGTCTAGCCCAAGGCCTACAGCATCTCGAGCTACGTCAGCCAGGTTCGCGAAGGCGTCGATGAACCCGAGCACGAACATGACGGTGGCATAGATACCGACCGACACGGTCGGCTCACCCCGCTCGACCTTTAGGAGAGTTGGTCGGGTGATGAAAGCTCGTTCGGCCACAATAGCCGAAGGAATACGCCGTCTAAGGCGAGCATACCTGATATCCTGACCGAGCTTCCTCAGGGCGCGCTTTACAGGCGTCGGTAATGGCGGCTGTGTTCTAGGCATAATATCCTTTACACTAAAAGGGCTTAGTGTAAAGTATATTTTTTTACTAACCAGTGGCAACAGCAGGAGGACCTAGGTCGCTCGAAAGGTAGGCCTGTCGCGCGTGGTAGATCTTCCCGAGGCCGCTCGCTTGTCTGGCTACTCGGTCTTGCCGGTCCAAACGGCCCCAAACGGCCCCGCGAACGCCTGCGAAAATGTTCAAGTCACCTTGAATGACCCATCGCTGTGCCCCTCCATACCCGATCCGCTCGCTGGTTGAGGAATCGACCCCAAGGGACAAAATCCTCGTCTACCTGAGCGCGTTCTAAGGCATTGAAATACTCTGTCCGATCCTCTGCCACGATGGTCACCCAGGGCCAGCCATCAGAACCGAGTATCAGATTCATCAGCAGGCGGCCAATTCTTCCGTTGCCGTCGACGTAGGGATGAATCGTCTCGAACGCCCAATGCGCCATCGCTGCTCGGCGCACGGGCGGGACATCCAACTCGTTCACTAGTCGGCAGAACAGAGTCATCAGGCCAGGAAGCTTTTCCGGCCCGGGCGGCACGTGGAGGCTTTTCCGGATGAACGCCGGCCGGTTGCGCCAAGTTCGCAGATCCGCGGCCGACACGATCCCGGCGTCGATGGATGGCAACCACAGGGCAGCGTTGAGATCGTGAATCAGCGCTTCAGTGAGCTGCATGGGCGCCGTTCGCTGGGGTAGCAAATCGAGCGTTTTGTCGAACGCTATCGCGTAACCTTTCAGCGCCATAAGCCGTTTCACCTCTTCGGCGCTGCGCCCGCTGCTGGTAGCCGTTCCACGGAGCACGGCATCAACTTCGTCTCGACTGACCTTGTAGCCCTCAATGGTTGTGGAATGGTATGTGTCCTCTCGCTTCGCCTCACGCGCGATGCGCAAGATGTCGACCCTGGAGAGAGCCCCCTGCCTCTGAGGTTGCACCTTCGCGGACTCGAGCTGTTTTGCTCCGCGCCCGAATAGTTCTGCAAAGCGATCCAGCCAAGGGGTACCGGTTCGCGGGGCATCACGGAGCGTTGGCGGAAGTACGAGACTACCACGACCTGTCTTTGAGGGGCTGGGTCGTTTGGCCCCCAGGTCATGCAACGTGTTTGCAATGCGATCCGCCAAATCGGTATTTCCTGCTTCCCGCGCCAATTCGCCGATCCGAGCAAATACGACGGGCTTGCCCAGCACTTCATAGACTCGCTCGAGGTCCGACAACCCGACCACCAGTGTTCGGAGCCAAGATCCAACTAGGGGGAGGTTTCCTCTCAAGTCACCGATGGTGAGCGCTTGGAGTAACCAGGCGGGGGCGGTCACCGGAAGCTGGATTCCAGCCACAGCGACGGGCCGCGGAGCGGATGGTGTACCTGGAAGACCGGCGATTTCCGGCGCAGTTCCCGCTGGCATCGGGTCGATCACAATCTCATGGGCAGGATCGATGTGATAACGGCGTTTGCTCTGATTGATCCCTTGCCGTATGAGAAGTGTTTCTCGGGGGGTTTCATCTCCCACAAGAATTCGAACGGCGCCTAATCGGTCTAGAGCGGCGGGGGTGTATTGTTTGGTGAGCAGCTCCACCAATGGCCAGTATCCTCTCATTCTGACGACCTCGTCCGGCTCATCGTTGGGGACTCGGAAAATCCACGCTCCTCCGTCCAAAGCGTCGATGAGAAGGCGTTCCCGTCGCAGGATTTCCAGGGCGGCAGGGGAGGGCAGATCTTTTGGGCCCCCGATCACTTGCTGAGCAGAGGTCATACGGTCAGCCCATTGGCGTGCTTCTTCCCTTGGGGTAGGCATTCGGGGCTCCTCGTGGCCGGCCTCGAACTCTCCGGCGGATTTTCCTAGTTATTGCCGGCGGATTCGCCTAGAGTATGACGGCGGATTTACCTAATGGTACTCGGCGGATTCGGTTAACGCAACCGTTGCGGACGGGGGTCTGAAATAGCTAAGCCATTGATGGGGAGTAAGTTAGTAAATCAAACCATATGAGCGAGGAGCGGACCGCTGCCGCGAGGCCGGCTCGATCTCCCGCTGAAACGGCCCCCAAACGGCCCCCGCAGTTACCAAAGTAAAACGCCCGACCCCGCAAGCATCAGCAAGATCGAGCGTTAGTAAATCGGGACGCGGGGATTTGATCGGAATGGTACGAGCCGCAGGCGAGTACCGACGAAGAACGCGCTTGGGTCAGTGGCCCGAGCGCGTTCAACCCGGGACCCCCTGAACCCCATTCAGGGGATCGATGAGATGCGCCGGTGGCGCAACCGCCAACGCCCACCCGGTTCTTGACCGTCTGGACGGATGTTCTTACGTTTGTACGTACACGTGGAGGATCGATGACATACCGCGCCAAAGCCGCGACAGTGGGAAACTCCAGGGCACTGCGCGTGGACTCCGCGCTGTTTCGCGCCCATCCCGAGTTTGCAGTGGGCGAGTTCGACGTCAGCGTTATTGCACCCGGCCGCATGCTCATTCAGGCGGTGTCCGATGCGCCCGCGGACGAAACCGACCCGGTGTTCGATGCGTTTCTCGGATTCCTGGAGCACCAGATGGCGCAGCGGCCTGATCTGATCACGAACGTCACTGACGCGGATCGTCGTTCGGCTGATGATCTCCTGGGTGGCGTCGAGTCCGCTCCGGACGAAGACCTTGGAGATGCCTTCGTGCTTCCCCATGCGCGGCCGACACCGCCGACACGCAAGCGCGCGCGCAAGACGACCAAGAAGTGACCCCGTCTCGCTGATCGCCGACTGTGGGTGATCGTCGTAAGGATCGCCAAGGTCGCCGCCAACAGCCGGAGAAACAGGCCAGCCGACAGGCAGTGGCGCCGCCGGGGATGGCGACCCCGGCGATCCAGGCGCCGGTCGTCGTCAACGGCTGGAGGTTGCTCTTCTGGAGCTCATTTCGTGAGCGGTGGACTGCAATCCGCGACGCCGCCCGCGCCGCCCGTGAGGCCGATCCGGACGGCGATCGGCACGCCCCGGCGGTCAAGTTCTTCAGAACGGTTCGCGACCTCGTCTTCGAGGAAATACCGGCGAATCCGGACCATCCGCAGTTTCGGCAAGGCAAGACGCTTGGCGGCGAGCACTCGCACTGGCGGCGAGCCAAGTTCCACCGGCGTTTCCGGTTGTTTTTCCGATTCCATTCGGCATCGCGCACCATCGTGTATGCATGGTTGAACGATGAGACTACCTTGAGGAAAGCGGGAAGTCGGACGGACGCCTATGCGGTATTTCGGCGGATGCTTGAACGGGGAACGCCGCCGTCGGACTGGGAAGCGCTGATGAAGGCGTGCGATGCCGCGACGGCCGACGAAGGCGGAACTCCGTAGGACGCCGGCTCCCCCGTCGGCATGCCATGGGTGACTCACCCGCTCCGGATCGAGGCGCTGTGCTGCGCGCCCGACTGGCGGCCCTCGAAGAGGAACGGCGGTCGCTTCAGCGCGAGTTGGTGAGCAGGGAAAACGGGTCTTGCCGGTCGAAACGGGAGTAGCCCCCTCCCGGGCCCACCTGCGTCGCATTCAGCTCGTCCGCCCGGGCTTGGGTGCCCCATCCGGCCCGTTGTCCCAGTCCTGGGCGCTGGAGACGTTCGGCATTCCCCATTGGTGACCGTTCCATCCGTCGAACCCGTCCATCTTGAACGCCCAAAAACCGGTGGTGAAGTCGCTGATCACGATCAGACCGTCGGCGTTCCGAACGTCCACGCCCCACGCCCCGTCGAAGATGCAACCCAAGGCGCCAATGCAGCGCCTGCCGTCGGGTCCATCATAGGTGTCGTAGTAGCCCACCGTGTAAGGGTTCGTTGGGTCCATCATGTTGACGACCTGCAGCCCATCCTCGAACGACGAGACGAAAACGTACGGCCAGCGGACTTCATGATTGTGAGGAGCGTGCTTCCAATTCGCCGACCAGGCTCCGATGGGGCGAGAGATGGTCTTTACCTGCCCGTCCAGCGCCGGCTTCAAGTCGAAGAACCGGAGCGGCTGGTACTGGTGTTCCGTTTCGGTCACGGCATAGCGGCCGTCCGGTGTCGGGGTGAACGTGTGACCGAAGGGGACCCCGGCGATGCCAGTGAGCGAGGCGAGCAGCTTGGGATCGTTCAGGTTCGTTATGTCGTACACGTAATAGCCCTGCGCGCCCGCCCCGTAGAAGCGGTCCTGGTGACTGACCGGGTCGTATCCGACATAGAAATCGTGATATCCGGTCAGGCTGGGCACGACCGGGGACGCCTGAGTGTTCGCCGGCACGGGGACCTTGGCGATGAGCCCGGCGGCGCCGTTCTGCCCGTTGGCTACGACCTTGTCGATGTCGTAGACATGCGCAAACGGCGACTGCGTGGTGGCGAACAGAAGCGCCAGACCGTTTGAGTGCTTGTAGGAGAACGTTTCGTGGAATCCGCCCGGGATGTCCGGGTGCCTGATGCGGGCGACCTCGCGGACTTTGGATGTGTCGGGTAGCGCGGTAACGTCCCACACGATCGCACCGAGATCGTTGTCCGGTCCGCCCGCCGCGAATTGAAACCCGTTGGCGAAGTAGTACCGCCCCCGGCTCTTGAGGTAGGTCGGCGCCAGTGCCCCGGAGCCCTGGTGCAACTCGGCGTTCTCGATGCGCCAGTCGTAGATGATGTGGGCCTTGGCCGGGTCCTTCAGGCTGATGATCACGATGCCCGACGGTACATACCGCTTCGGTACGTAGGCATAAGGCCGCGAGAGTTCCTGTTCGATCTCGACGTCGGTCGTGCTGAATGCGCTACCATCCAGCGGGATATGCGCGACCAGGCTGACATTCGCGCTTCGCTGGGTTCCCGGAGCACGTTGCGCGTCCAGGACATGAGCGACGGTCAATGTGGCACTCAGGCATACGAGACTCGAGAGAATGCTCCTGGTGATCATGGTAGCCTCGCTGTGAAAGCGTCAGACATGATGAAGCGGGGTATTTGCGGGGTACGTGGCTCCGCCGGCGCGCTCGGCTCTCGCCACGTACACCGATGCGACCAGGTCATCCGTCACGTTTACCGCGGTGCGTGCCATGCCCATGAGCTGGTCCACGCCCAGGATCAGCGCGATGCCCTCGCCGGGGACATGGACCAGCGCCAGGACGGCGACCAGGAGGGGGATCACGCCGAAGGGGATTCCACCGGCCGCGACAGCGCTGAGGCCGGCCATCAGGACGACGACCAGGTAGCCCGCGAAATCAAGCCGCACCACGAATACCTGCGCCAGGAAGAGGACTACCACCGCGCTGAAGAACGCCGTGCCGGTCTTGTTGAGTGTAGCTCCCAACGGAACGACGAAGCCGGCGATTTCTCGTGGCACCAGCAAATCGTCCTCGGCGACTCGGAGGGTGGTCGGCAGGGTGGCGCTCGAGCTCGCCGTGGCAAAGGCGGTGACGACGGCCGGCCAACTTCTCCGGAAGAAGACGATCGGGCTCATGCCACCCAGTACCCGCACCAACGCCGAGAAGAGGCCGAACTGGAGCACCACCAGACCGATGAGCAGCGCTGCGACGTAGGCGGCGAGCGAACGGAGAATCCCGAACCCGAAGCGACCGGTCGTTTCGAAGATCAGGCCGGCGACGCCATACGGGGCGAACCGCATGGCAAATCCGACCATCACCGCGATTACCCGGTCCAGCGCTTCGACTCCGCGGAGCAGAGGAGCCGTGACCGACCCCGGCAGGCGGGTGAGCGCAAGGCCAAACAACAGGGTGAAGAAGATGACGCCGAGCATGTCCCCTCGCGCCGCGGCGTCTATGGGATTTCGCGGAACGATTCCAATCAGGACGTCGATGCTGAACGGCTTGCCCGCCCCTGCCTGCTGGGCGGCCTGCTCCGAATACGCGCGCATCAGCTCCGCTCGGGTGCCGGGGTCCAGCGCATTCCCCGGGCGAAGCAACTCCGCCATCACCACACCGAACAGGGCGGCGAGCGCGGAGGTGGCGACGAAGAAGAGCAAGGCACGAGCCCCGATGCGGCCCAGCCGCCGGACGTCCCCCAGTCCGGCAATGCCCAACGTGAGCGAGCTGAACACCAGGGGTACGACCAGCATGAAGAGCAGACTCAGGAAGATCTGGCCCAGCGGCCGGGCGATGAATTCGATCGCCCAACTCAGCCCCGCCGAACCGCGCCAGAGCGCGTTGGCGACCCCGCCGGCCGCCGCGCCCCCCAACAGCCCCATGAAGATCCGACCCTGGAGTGTCATCGGTGGGAGTGCTTCCTAGTGCCCGCTGCCCGATGCCGGTCCAGCGGAGGCCTTTTCGTTGATCAGTCGATCGTCCCAGAATCGCTTGATCGAGTAGGGCTTGATGAGATCCGGCGTCGTCCCTGTTGCGATCAGCTCCGCAATGCGATTGCCCGAGACCGGCCCCGCCTTGAATCCATAGGTGCCCCAGCCGACGTCCAGGACCAGTCCTTCGACGCCCGGGACCGTGCCCATGATGGGGCTGTAGTCGGGCGTGACGTCGCAGATACCGGTCCATTGCCGGAGAAGACTCACGTCCCGGAGACAGGGGAACAGATCGAGGATGTGACCGGCGGTGCTTTCCAGGAAGCGCAGCGTGGACTGATAACTGTAGGACACGTACGGATCGATCTCGGCCCCGATCACCAGCTCTCCCCGATCGGTCTGGCTCACATAGGCGTGGAGGTTCTGCGAAACGATCACCTTGTCGAGGAAATGCACGACCGGCTCGGTGACGAAGGCCTGTAGCGGATGAATCACCACGGGGAGCTTGAGGTCGAGCAGCCGGGAAAGCCTGGCGCAGAATCCGGCCGTGGCGTTGACGATGACACCGGCCTGAATGTCGCCATGGTTGGTGCGAACTCCGGTGACCCGACCGTTCGATCGCGCAATACCGACCACCTCGGTGAGCGGGTGGATCGCGACGCCCAGCCGGTCTGACCCACGAGCATAGCCCCAGACGACGGCGTCGTGCCGGATAAGCCCGCCGGGCGGATGATACAGCGCCGCCAGGATGGGATACCGGGGGTGCGACGACGTATCCATGGCCGGAACCAGCCGTTTGATTTCGTTGGGCCAGATCAGACGGCTGTCGACGCCCATCACCTGGTTCACATCGGCCCGCAGCCGGAGCACGTTGATGGCGGGCTCGCTGTGCGCCAACGTCAGGTGGCCCTGTTGCGAGAAGAGCACGTTGAAGCCGAGGTCTGCCGATAATCCTTCAAACAGCTTCAGCGATTCGTCATAGAACGCGACGCCTTCCGGCGTGCGATAGTTGGAACGGATGATTGCGGTGTTCCGTCCACTGGCACCGCTGCCGATGTAGCTCTTTTCCAGAACCGCGATGTTGCGAACACCGCGCTTCGCGAGGTAGTACGCCGTCGCCAGACCGTGCACCCCTCCGCCGATAATGACCACGTCGTATCGGCCCGCCATCGGCCGCCTGGTCCACATGCGCTCGCGCTGGAAGAGGCGCCACATGATTAGCGGGCCGCCGTCAGGGCCGCGGTATGCCAGGGGCCGCCGAGAAGCTGTTGCGCCGCCAACCCGAACGGCACCAACCCGAGATCCTTCCCGGCCGCGCGGATGGCATCCCACGCGTACTCGGCGACATCCCGAGTAACCAACAACCAGAATGCGGGCATCTCACCCCAGTCTTCGCGGTGGATGATGACATGAACCTTGGCCAGGCCGGCTTGGACCGTGGCCGCGTGCGGCAGCATGCCGTCCCGCAGATCTACGGCGACGAGCCGGGCCAGGATGTCACGGGCCTTTGGCCCCACCAGGGCGAAGGCCGCAAACCCGGACGTCACGTCGGTCACGTGAAGGCATCCTTTGGCGGGGTCGGTCTCGAACCGTGCAGCAAGCTCGGGCTGCTCGCCCGGAATGGTGAGAATCAGCGCGTGTCCCGGCTTCAATCGCAGCGTCGTAAGTTCGCGGTTGTTCGCGGACCCTGCCAGAAACGATTCGACACCCGCGCCTTTCAGGTCGAGCTTGCCCATGGCGCTCACGTCCATGATTCCCGCATCCCGCTGGACCTGCTGCCGCTCCCGTTCCGGATCGCCGAAGGAGTCCGGCAGCCGCCATCCGTCGATCTCGGTCCAGCGGGCGCCAGCGGATTCATGTACGGCGTGGACCCCGCTGATTTTCAAAGGTCTGATCGCGTTCACGTCAGCTCCGGAGTTTCAGGCCTGAAGGATCGTAGAAGGGCTCGCGGACGATCTCCGCCACCCGAAGACGGCCGTTCACCTGCACGTCGAACCGCCGGCCGTTCTGTGCCAACTCGGCCGGAACCCAGGCAAGGCCGATGCTGGACTCAAGCTGTGCGCTCCATTTCGAACTGGTAACCCGACCCACCGGCACGCCGGCGGCGACGACGGCATCGCCCTCGCCGGGGACCACCCGGTCGGCCATTCGAAAGCGAACCAGCTGCTGACGCGGCGCCCGCTTCTCGATTCCGACCAGGGCTGCCCGCCCGATGAAGTCCGGCTTTTCCAGTTTGACCGACCAGGCGAGATCCGCCTCGAACGGGTTGGAAGCGGCGTCCGTATCGTGGCCCGGTATGATGTGGGATTTCTCGAGCCGCAGCACGCGCTGCGCTTCGACGCCGAACGGCGCGGCACCGAACTCCCGTCCTTCGGAGAGCAGGACGTCCCAGAGATAGGCTCCATACTCCGCGGGGAAGTGCACCTCATAACCCAGCTCTCCGAGAAATCCGATCCTCAGCAGCAGCGTAGGCACACCCGCGACGTCGGTCTGCACGGCGGCGAGATAGGGTGCCGCCTCGTTGTCCAGATCGGCCTGCGAAATCCTGGAGAGGAGGGCGCGGGACTTGGGGCCGGCCACATTGATCGCCGCATACGCGCTGGTGACGTCGGTGACATGAACGCACCGACTGCCGTCGGCGAGCCACCAATCGAGCCACTGCTCTACGGTCTCCAGCGTTCCGGTGCCGGTGGTCACGTAGAAGTGCTGGTCACCGAGTCTCGCAACGGTGCCGTCATCCAGAATTACGCCGGCGTCATCGAGCATCAGCCGATAGCGCGTCCGGCCCACCGGCAAGGTGCTGATGCGGTTGGAATGGATCCAGTCGAGGAATCCGGCGGCATCGGCGCCTTTGACATCGAGCTTGCCCAGCGTCCCCACGTCGATAATACCGACGCCGTCGTGAACCAGCCGGGTCTCGGCCTCCACGGTGGTGTACACCGCCGGCCGCTTCCAGGCGCCCATGTCCATCCAGGTGGCGCCGGCTTTGCCATGGATGTGATGCAGCGGGGTTCGGCGAATCGGCTCGTGGTGAGGGCCGGCAAGCACGCCGAGCGGGATCGGCTGTGCGGGCGGGCGCGCCGTGGTGCGACCGGTGTCCGCCACGGAGCGGCCGGTGTGCGCGGCGCAGATCCCAATCGAGTTGATGTGGCACATCTTGCCCTGGCATGGTCCCATGGTCACCGTGCTGTATCGCTTGAGCGTTTCGATGTGATCGAATCCTTCTTCGATCGCCTGGGCGAGGTCCTTTTCCGTGACGTCCTCGCAGAGGCAGACGAAACGCTTCTCGCCGGCATGCGGCACGTCGCTGAAGGGTCTGACGCTGGCGCCTGGAACCGCGGACGCGGCCCTGCCGCCGAGCTCCTGAACCAGGCGCGCTATCTCAGCGGGATCGCCGCGACCGGCGGCGGCGAGCGCGTGCAACCCGGCCAGCCGGCCATCCCGCTGAACCGCGTACAGTCCGGTGACGCCATTCACTTCGCCCGCCGTATGCAGGCCGGGGGGCAACTCTTCCGGTATGAATGCGCCCAGCTCTTCCCGGTACTTGAGCTGAGCGCCGGCATGCGCCGCGAGAGCCGCTGCCGGCTCCCACCCAGCCGCCAGCGCGATGAGATCACACGAAATGGTCTGCTCCGAGCCGCTGACCGGTTTCCCGGCCGGGTCCAGGCGCACCACAACCGCGCCCTCGACGTGGCGACGGCCTCGCGCCTCAAGGATGGAATGCGCCGGCAAGTACGTGATGCGGTCGCCCTGGGTAGTGGAGATGGCGGTGGCCCCGCCGCGGTCCGACCTCGTATCGGCTACGGCGACCACCGAAAGACCGGCCGCAGCCAGTTCGCGAGCGGCGCGGAAGCCCCGATCGCTGTTGGTGACGACGAGCACCCGGTTGCCCGGGCGGATTCCGTTCAGCACCAACAGGCGCTGCAAGCCGTCCGCCAGGAAGACGCCGGGCAGGTCATTGTTGTGGAAGACCAGCGAATGCTGGAAGCCACCGGTTGCGACAACGACTTGTCCGGCACGCACCCGGATCATCCGTTTGCCCTGCGCTACTCCCAACAGCCCGCCCTGATACAGGCCAAAGGCGCTGGCTCCGGTGAAAACGCGGATGTTGCGCTGCGCGGTGACCTCGTTTGCCAGCGCCCGGCCGAGCTCGTAATCCGGCTTCGAGCTCGCTTCTGATCCAATCAGGTGCCATTGCAAATGGCCGCCCAATGCGGGCTGGTCGTCGATCAGGACGACGTCGGCTCCAAATCGAGCCCCTTCCAGAGCGGCCGCCATCCCCGCCGGTCCCCCACCGACCACCGCGATGTCGGCATGCAGGTGCAATCGCTCACCTTCGCGCGGCAGGTGACGGGTGGGATCCATCCTTCCGAGGCCGGTGAAGAACCGCAGGACCTTTTCGTAAAAAGGCCACGCCCACGCCGGATGAATGAATGTTTTGTAGTAGAACCCGACCGGCAGGAACCACCCCAGGCGATCGAGGACAGCAAAGAGGTCGAAGTTGAGCGAAGGCCACGCGTGCTGGCTGCGGACCGTCATGCCGTCGCGGACTTCTTGCACGCAGGTTCGCACGTTCGGAACGCCATCCACCGTCAGCAGACAGTTGGGGCAACGGCCAGCCATGCAGTGCAGCCCGCGGGGGCGATGATACTTGAAGCTGCGGCTCAGGATCCGTTGCCCGGCCGCGTACAGTGCCGCCGCGACGGTCTCGCCCGCGAAGGCCGCGACGCGACGACCATCGAGCGTGAAATGGACCGGCTTGGAACGGTCTACGCGCTGCGCGGGGTGACTGGATAGGCGCGCTTCGGGTTGGTTCACGTGATCCGGTCGGCGGTTGAAGGTCGAAAGGTCTGGAGTACCGTGTTCGTCCGGGTGTCGCGGACGGCGAGGAACCAGGCCTTGCAGCCCATCCGGTGATACCACCACTCGCGCTGGGGGCCCGCCTCGTTCGCGCGGAGATACAGATAGTCGACCCAGGCGTCCTGGGACGCGGTCGGCTCGGGCCGCCGCTGGAATTCACCGCCAAATCGGAATTCGTATACGTCGCGTGGGCCGCAGTTCGGACAAGAAAGTAGGAACGACATCCTTATATCAGCCGCCCTTTCGGGGTTGAAGGCTCTCCGGTTGATCATCATTGACGAGCTGCGATCCAGGCCGCATGCTAGTTCTCATATTCTGAGAGTGCCGGCCCGTAAGATGGCAACCGACATGCTGCAAAAAGCCTTTACGGTTCTCAGCCTATTCACTGCCGATCGCACCAATGTCGGAGTAGTGGAGGCGTCTGAGCTGCTCGGCCGACCTGCCAGCACCGTCTCTCGCTGGCTGGCCGCCATGGAGCACGCCGGCCTCCTGGATCGCGACGTCCGAACTGGACGTTATCGCTTGGGCCTCCGACTGATCGGATTCGGCGAAATCGCCCGGCGATCGACCTTCGTTCACAATCTTGCGCTCCCCGCGCTTCACGAGCTGGCCGCGGAAACACGGGAGACCTCGAGCCTCGGCATTCTCGTCGGCTCGGAGGCCTTTGATGCCGAGGTGGTGGAAAGTCCGCACCTGGTTCGCATCGTGGCCTACCCCGGGCGTCGCTACCCGTTGCACCCGACCTCGGTGGGCAAGGCGTTGCTCGCATGGCTCGACACCGACCAGGTGAAGCGGCTGCTCCCTAAACGGTTGCAGCGCTATACAGCTGCCACCAAGACGGACTTCGAGGAGTTCCTTCGCGACCTGGAGCGAGCACGAAAGGTGGGATACGCCGTTGCCTGGCGCGAATGGTCCGAAGACTCCTGCGGTGTCGCTGCGCCGATCCGGGATTCGAGTGGCCGGGTCATGTGCGTCCTGTCTATTTCGGCGCCGGTCTCCCGGGTTGCCGAGGCCGACCTCCCGTGGCTTGGCAAAGTCGTGGTTCGAAGCGCCGATCGTGTGTCGGAAGCGGTGAGATCTGGAGGAAAGGAGGCAGACGACACGTAAAGCAGCATAAAGGCTTCCATAAATTGCGAATTCCTTCATCTGACCGTCCGCTTTCTGGAATCCGCCGCGTCAATGCTACCGCAATTTGGGAATCACTGGCTCGTAACTCAATGATTTACAATATCTTGCGCGCCATTAAGCGAGGCCTATCTTAGGGCCCTCTGCCTCGGTCGGCAAGCTCGAGACCGTCCATTGCCCGGCGGCCGAACTCTCGAAATTCGAGGCGCACGAGCTCACGCGCGCGCGGCCAGGCCAAGCGCGCTACTCGCCAGGGGGCTCCAATCCATGAAGGGGGGACACGCACTCATGAGATCCGTGTGGAGTCTGCTCGTCACCGGTCTGATGATCTTCCAGGTGGGCCAGGTCGCCGCCCAGACCCGGCTGATCACCGGCCGAGTCACCGACTCGCTGACGGGCGAGGCCGTCACGTCGGGACAGGTCATGGTGGAAGGGACCGCCATCACCGCCAGCGTCGGTGGAGACGGCACGTTCACGGTCGCGGCGCCGGCACGGGATGTCACGCTGTCGGTGCGCAGCATCGGGTTCAAGCGCGGTCAGGTGGCGATGCCCGCCAGCCAGAACGCGGCCACGGTGGCCCTCGAGCGGGATTACTTCCAGCTCGAAGCGATTGTGGTGACCGGTCAGGCTACCGGCGTCGAGCGGAAAAATCTCGCCAACGCGGTGGCCACGGTCACCGCGGCCGAGTTGGTCAAGGTCCCCCGGGCCAGCGTGGAGCAATCACTCCAGGGCAAATTGGTCGGCGCCCAAATCCTGAATAACAGCGGCGCCCCGGGCGGCGGATTGACGGTGTACCTTCGGGGTGTCACCTCCATCATCGGCGCCTACCAACCACTGTATGTCGTCGATGGGGTGGTCGTCAGCAACGCGGAAATTTCTCCGGGAACCAATCCGGTCTCGCGGGCTGCCGGGGCGGGCCTGGTCGCCAACAACCAGGAGAATCCGGTCAACCGGATCGCCGATCTGAATCCGAATGACATCGAGAACATCGAAGTACTCAAGGGCGCCTCGGCGTCCGCCATCTACGGCTCCAAGGCCTCCAATGGCGTGATCCTCATTACCACGAAGCGCGGCCGCGTGGGGGCGCCGCAGTTTACCCTCACCCAACGTTTGGGCGTTTCAGAAAACTCGCGAAAGTGGGGGTTCCGGGTCTTCAATGACGTGGCGGAAGCCACCACCGTGTTCGCCGGTGCGGGCAACTATTTCACCGCGGGCCAGGTATTCGATCACGAAGAAGAGATCTTCCACAAGCCCCTCTCCTACGAGACCTCGCTGGGATTGAGCGGAGGCACCGAGAACACCCAGTACTACGTCTCGGGACTGGTCAAGCGGGACGCCGGGATCATCCGCACCACCTTTTACGACAAGCGCTCCCTGCGACTGAACATCGACCAGTCGGTGGGCAACCGGATCAGGCTCGGCGTCTCTTCGGAGGTGATCAACTCGGGAGGCAACCGGGGGCTCACCCAGAATGACAACTCGGGTACCAGCCTCTACGGGATCTTGTTCACCACCCCGACATTCTTCGACGTGCGGGGCAGCTGTGGCGGCGCCAAAACGGCCGCGCTGCGTTGTCCCGATGGCAGTGTTCCCTCGTTCCCGGTCAACCCCTACTCGGCCAGCAATCCGCTCCAGAATCTGGCGCTCATGAAACTGAATGAGAGCCTCTGGCGGTTCATTGGAGCAGCGCGCCTCCAGGTGGACGCCGTGAACACCTCGCGGCACAACGTTCGACTCAGCGCCAACGCCGGGTCGGACCTATTGACCCAGAAAAACGTGGTGTTTTCGCCGCCGGAACTTCAGTTCGAGCCGGTTGACGGACTGGCGGGAACGTCCGCGCTCTCTTTTAGCCAGAACTTGAATCTCAACGTGAACGGCAACGCCGTCTACACGTTCAAGACTGGCGGCGGAACCTCCGCAACCACCTCCATCGGCGTCCAGTACGAAACCCGGGATCTGGACATCGACCGGACCGCGTCCCAGGGGTTGGTTGGAGGCCTGCAAGTCGTCCAGAGCGGAACGGCGGTGCAGATCGGCGAGCAGATCGAGCGGGTGGAGGACTTCGGGTACTTCGCGCAGGAGGAATTCCTGACGTTCGGGGAACGCCTGCTGCTCACCGCCGGGGGGCGGATGGACAAGAGCAGCAACAATGGCGACCCCGACCAGTGGTTCGTCTATCCCAAGGCCGCTGCGTCGTTCCGCCTGCCCTCGCTCAAGCGCGGCCTGGTGGACGAGTTCAAGATCCGTGGCGCGTTCGGTGAGTCGGGCAACCAGCCGCTCTTCGGGCAGAAGTACATCCAGCTGGGAACCGGGAATGTAGGCGGCGTGCCCACCTTCAAGATCCTGGGGACCGCGGGTGCACCGGACATCAAGCCTGAGCGCCAGCGGGAAATCGAGGCCGGCGTTGATGCGACGTTGTTCGGCAGCCGAGCCAGCCTCGAGATCACGGCCTACGAGAAGAAGATCACCGATCTGCTGCTGCAGCGGACGCTTGCCCCTTCGGAAGGGTTCAGCAGCCAGATCTTCAACGCCGCGGCTATGCGCACGCGGGGGCTGGAGCTAGGGATGAGCGTCCTGGCGATTCAACGGGCGGGATTCCAGTGGACATCGCGGGCGAACTTTTTCCTCTCCCGCAGCAAGATGACCTCGCTCCCCATTCCGGCCTACGTGGTGGGAAACATCAACCGGGGAGCCATCCGCATTGCGCCCGACAGCTCGCCCACCCAGCTCACCGGGTATGACTCGCTGCCGGACGGCACGCGGGTCACCAAGATCGTCGGCGACAAGCGGCCGGACTACCACATCGGGTGGACCAACGAGTTCACGGCCAAGAGCCTGCGGTTCTACCTGTTGTGGGATCACCAAAGGGGAGGGTGGCTGCAGAACGTCACGCTCCTGTTCAACGACCTGGCGCAGAATTCGGTGGACTATGCGACGCCGCGGAAGGCCGGAGAGCTCACCGGGAAGCAGCGCTTCGCCGCATTTCCCAGGCAGAGCAAGGTCTATCTCCAGTCGACCACCTATCTCAAGCTTCGCGAAGTGACCCTCAGCTACGAACTGCCCGCGTCGGTGGTGCAGGGATTCTGGAGCGGCGCGCGGTATGTGCGATTGAGCTTGAGCGGGCGGGATCTCCTGACGTTCACGCCATATGTGAGCGGAGATCCTGAGGAAGGCGAGCACCGGGCGGCCGCGGCGGCACCTACCCGCGACCTGTGGGTGTACCCGCCGAGTCGCAGCCTGTGGTTCTCCATCGACCTGGGATTCTGACGATGACCCCGACAACGAGGTATCGCGCCATGCGATCGCTCCCTTCTCTGACGGCGCTCCTGGCCGGGCTCACGTGGATCGCGTGCAGTCCGGACCTGACGGTAGGCAACAAGAACGCCGGAAGTCTGAACGACTTGGCAGATAACCCGACCGCGACCGCCGTAGCCACGGCCACCCAAGGGATTTTCGACCAGTCCCGGAACCTATTGGCGCAATTCTATATCGTCTTCACCGGTGAACTGGGGCGGGAGGGCTACTGCATGGACCCGACGAACCCTGATTGTGTCACTCACCCACTAATCGAGGGTCCGGACCCGGGTCGCTACGAGGTTACCAGTCTATACTACCCCCCATGGGTGCCGATCCGGATGGCCAACGTGGTGCTCAAATCGGTCGAGCGGGTTGCCGGCCTTACGGACCAACAGAAGGAGGGAGTCCGCGGGGCGGCGAAGACCATGAAGGCGCTGAATTTCATCTACCTCATCGGAGTGTTCGATCAAAGCGGACTGCCGATTGACGTGGACCGCGAGCCCGGCAGCGCTTTGGCACCGGTGGTGAGCAAAGCCGAGGTCTTTACCTACATCGGCCAGCTGCTCGATCAGGCCAAGACCCATTTACAGGGGGCGGGCGCGACCTTCGCGTTCCGCTTGCCGCCCGGTTTCGCGGGGTTCACCACCCCCGCAACATTCCTGCAGTTCAATCGCGCGCTCAGGACCCGCGTAGACATATATGCCAATAACTATTCAGCGGCTCTCACCGATGTGTCGGAGTCGTTCATCAACACATCGCAAGGGACGCTGACGAACATGAACTTGGGGGTCTACCACAGCTTCGGCACCGCCTCCGGTGATGTCGCGTTGCAGCAGTTCGTGTACGACCCCACCAGCCGGATCGTCATGGCGCACGCCGCCCTGGAGACCGATGCCCAACTTCGGGCCGATGGCACCGCCGATTTGCGCTACCAGCGGAAGGTCACGCGCGTCACGCGGCGTACGCTCCAGGGTGTAACCGCGGACCTCGGGTTCACGATCTATAACAGCCCGAGCGCGCCCGTTCCCATCATTCGTAACGAGGAGCTTGTTCTGTTGCGGGCCGAGGCCAACATCGCACTGGGGAACACCTCGGCGGCGATTGCGGACATCAACTTCGTCCGTGCAGCCTCAGGGGGGCTCCCAGCCATCAGCGACCCCTACGTACCGGTGGGCAACCAGCCGGCGGCGTTGCTGGACGAAGTGCTGTACGAGAAACGGTACTCGCTGTTGTGGGAGGGACACCGCTGGATCGACATGCGGCATTACGGCAAGCTGGCGGAGCTGCCCAAGTATGCGGCAAACCATCGGATTTACCCGTACTGGCCTCTCGCGCAGGCGGAGTGCGTGCCGCGGACTCCGCCTCCGGCGGGCTGCACAACGCCAACGCCGCTCTGACGCATAATCTGAGGTGAAATTGGAGGGTCCCCCCGCGTGGCGGGGGGACCCTGGTTTATTCGGATCGGGCCTTGCCAAGTGCACCCTTGGCCCATTTCCGCTCGCAGTGCTCAGCGTGTCCTTCCCGATTGGCCAGCGTAGCGCTGCCACCCTTGAATCGCTGCAAGAGACGCGGGATGCTCGTCGAAGGGTGGAGCCGCAGGAACAGGTGGAGGTGACTCTTGACGATTCCGATCTCGATGACACGCGCACGTTCCTGCTGGGCGACGGTGCAGAGAAACCTCCGAAGAAAACGCGCGATCCGATCGTCAATCAGCAGTTCCCGACCGCGCGTGGTCCACGTCACGTGTACGTAGATGCGGTGGCGCACGCCCGAATCTGAACGACTACCAGTTGAAAAACGGCGTCCTTTATACGCATACTCAATCAGAAATGTGCGGCCAGTCAGTTGTACTGACAGTTAGCCGAGCCGCGGCTCTCAGCCGCGATTGGGGCAGCCGGATATCCCGGCTCCTCTTTGCCGCCGCGTTCCTCGCGGCCGCCACCGCGCTCCACGCCCAGCAGCTCACCTTCTCGGCCGACCGCGTGGGGCGGATCGATCGGGCCATGCAGTCGTATGTGGATTCAGGCTTCATCGCCGGCGCCGCAACGCTGGTGATGCAGCACGGCCGAGTGGTGTATCAGGGCGCGTATGGCTGGGCGGACCGCGAGCGAGGCCGCAAGATGAGCGGCGATGCCATCTTCCGTATCGCGTCGCAATCGAAGGCCGTGACCGCGGTCGCGGTCATGATGCTGGTGGAAGAAGGCAGGATCGCGCTCGGCGAACCGGTCTCCCGCTACATGCCGACGTTCGCGCGCACCGCAGTCGTGGCGAGGAGTGACAGCGCGCGCTCGCTGGTTCCGGCCAAACGCCTCATCTCGATTCGGGACCTGCTCACCCACACCGCCGGTATCTCCTACGGCACCGACCCGCAGGTGGCGGCGCTGTACGAGGCCAAGGGCCTGGGGCCCGCGGCGGGATTCGGCTGGTACCTGGCCGACAAGGCAGAGCCGATCTGCGTCACCATGGATCGACTGGGGAGTCTGCCGTTCGTGGCGCAACCCGGTGAAGCGTTCGTCTATGGCTACAGCACCGACATCCTGGGCTGTGTGGTCGAACGAGTTTCGGGGATGCCGTTGGACCAGTTCTTTCGCCAGCGCGTCTTCGATCCGTTGGGCATGCCCGACACCTACTTCTATCTCCCGGAGGACAAGCGCAGCCGGCTGGCCGCCGTCTATGCGCCGGATGAATCCGGAAAACTCTCCCGCGCGGTGCTCGGCTCGCGCGGGCAGGGGCACTATGTGGAAGGCCCCCGTGCCAGTTTCGCCGGCGGCGCCGGGCTGCTCTCCACCACCCACGACTACGCGCGTTTCCTGCAAATGCTCCTGAACGGTGGCGAGCTGGATGGCGTCCGCCTGCTGAGCCCGACCACGGTAGGCTTGATGACGGCGAATCAGGTCGGGACGCTCTATTCACCCGACGGCTACGGTTTTGGGCTGGGTTTCCGCACCACGGAACGCCTCGGGGGCGGCGGATTGCCGTTCTCGATCGGAAGCTATGGCTGGGGTGGCGCCTACCAGTCCACCTACTGGGTAGATCCGGCGCAGGGACTCGTCGCGCTCTTCATGTCCCAGCACTTGCCTAACGTGCAGCCGAACGTCGCCAATCGGTTCGTCTGGCTGGTCTATCAGGCGATGGTGCCGGGCCCTGCGCCGACGACTAATCCGGCATGATGGTGTGCCTGCGTCCAGCTTCGCCGGAGAGGCGACCCCTCGGGCAGCCACGTCAGGTCATGATCATTGCGCCTACCTGGTCGTCAGCCCTTTCTCGCAGTCCGCCTGTGCAAAGGTGACGCTGCCCGCTGGTTGGTTATTTCTGTCGACGTAGAAGTAGCTGACGGTGAACCCGTAATCCATCGCCTTCCGGTAGCTCTTGTTCGCGCAGGTTTCCTCCCGCAGCCTCGGCGCGGCTTCGCCCATAATTCCTACCTGAGAAAACTCAGCATACGTCAGAGTTGAGATCTTGTACCGGTTCACTACACCGCTATTGGTGACGTCGACTCGGAGGAGCGTGGTCTCCGCATCGAGTCTCTTCGGCAAGTCCCGGTTAACCATGTCTGCCACCTTGCGGAGTATTTCCAGATTCTTTTCCCGGGAGCCCGTGAATTCCACGCCCGGCCGGCTGAACATGCGGCGGCCGATCATGGCTCCGATCACAATCAGGGTGAGCGAGATGACGAAGGTCTTCATGGGAATTGTCCCGAGGTTACCAGTCTCTCAACCTGTTCCGCCTTCATGGGGAATCTCCGCGAAGGACGGATTGCGCCTCATATATACAGGTAGGACCTGAGGTTGGGAAGGACGCCTAACAAGTTGCACGCGGTGAGCGCCGCCGAATAAGAAATTCTTAGCCTCTCTTCGCCGAGAGGATATGGCTCCAACTCGCGGCTTGCGCGCGAACGTACGGTGAGCACATTACCTAAACCGCAGCGACTAGTACCGCAAGCCACACAGGTCCAGGGGCCAGGACCACGCCTTAGAAACGGAGCGAATCCCATGCGTGCCGTACTCCCATTAGCGGGGCTCATTCTTGCTGGGGTAACCAACCTGTCTGCGCAAGCTGCGGCCTCGCTGTCGCCCCAGGTGCGGGAATTTGTCTCGGTGGATGCGCCCGTGGTGGCGTTGACTCACGTACAACTCATCGATGGCACAGGGGGACCGGTCGCCGGCGACCAGACGGTCATCATAGCCAACGGAAGGATCCAGGCGGTGGGGCGGAGCGGTGCGGTGCAAGTCCCCGCCGGTGCAACGGTCCTGGAACTGCCGGGACACACCGTGATCCCGGGGATCGTGGGGTTGCACGACCATATCGTCTACGAGACCAACAACCGCATCGTCGACCTGAACTTCACCGGCCCCCGGTTGTACCTCGCCGGCGGAGTCACCACCATCCGGACCAATGGAGCGCTCGAGCCGTATTCGGAATTGGGCCTGAAGCACGAGATCGAAGAAGGGAAGAGCCCCGGCCCGCGCATGCACATCTCCGGCCCCCATATCTCCGGTGGTGGACCATTCGATATAGGCCTTCCGGGCAACCGAGTGCTCTGGTTCCGCTTCGTGAAAACACCTGAAGAGGCACGCCGCGTGGTGGCCTACTGGACGCAGGAAGGCGCCGATTGGTTCAAGCTGTACACCAGAATCACCCGGGCGGCCGCGGCCGCGGTGGTCGATGAGGCGCATAAGCGTGGCGCCAAGGCGATGGGTCACCTCTGCTCCATCACCTTCCGCGAGGCGGCTGCGCTGGGGATGGACAACGTAGACCACGGGTTCCTGACGAACACCGACTACGATCCACTGAAGCAACCGGACCAATGCCCCGGCGACTACCGTCAGCGACTGGTGGCCGTTGACATCAATTCCGACGAGGTCCGGGCGACGTTCCGGGACCTGGTGGCCAAGCATGTCGCGATGACGGGCACACCCGCCGCGTTCGAAGCGAGTATTCCCAATCGCCCGCCGCTAGATCAGCGGGTGCTGGACGCACTGGACCCCGAAGTTCGGGCGGAGTACCTCGGAGTCCGGAACCAGCGGGCAATGAGCAGGGATACGACCCCGCTCCTGCTCTTTCGGAAAGCGCTGCAGTACGAGGTCGCCTTCGTGAAGGCTGGAGGATTGCTCGCGGCCGGAGAGGACCCGAGCAACGGCAACCTTCCGGGGTTCGGCGACCAGCGCAACTACGAGTTGTACGTCGAAGCCGGGTTCACTCCGGCGCAAGCGGTGCAGGTCATGACGGCCAACGGAGCCAAAGTGCTGGGAGAATCTGATTCGCTTGGCACGGTAACCGCCGGAAAGCTGGCCGATCTCGTGGTCATTGACGGCGATCCGGTGGCCAACCCGGCCGACATCAAGAAAGTGGTGACCGTGTTCAAAGGCGGTGTGGGATATGACTCGGCCAAGCTGATCGCGTCGGTACGGGGACTGGTCGGGGTACGGTGAGGGGCGACCCGTCCATACGACTGCGGATTATCAGTGCCGAGAGGGTTCGCGCCTCCGTCGGGATGCGGGAGGCCATCGAGGCCATGCGCGAAGCGTTTGGTCAGTTGTCCGCGGGCGTTGCGCGAGTACCGGTCCGCTTGCGGCTGGATGCCGCGGCCGGAGTCACGCTGTTCATGCCGGCGTATCTCGGGCGCTCAGGAGATTTGGGCGCCAAGATCGTTTCGTTCTACGGTGGCAATCCAAAACGCGGCCTGCCGGCGATCAGCGCGGTGGTGATGCTGTTCGACAGCCAGACCGGAGTACCGACGGCGCTGATGGAGGGCGGATATCTGACCGCCTTGCGCACCGGAGCTGCGTCGGGTCTCGCCACGGATCTTCTGGCGCGCCGGGACGCCGCGGTGCTCACGATCTTCGGAGCCGGCGCGCAGGCACCGACCCAGATCGAGGCCGTTCGTGCCGTCCGTCCCATTCGAGAAGTCCGCATCGTATCGCGCACGCGTCAGTCGGCCGAGCGCCTGGCAAAGGAAATCAAGGGAGTGGAAGTAAAGGTCTTCGATGACCGTTCTGCCGCTGTCGCCGGCGCAGATGTCATCGTTACCGCGACCACGAGCTTATGGCCGGTATTCGATGGTCACGACGTCGAGCCCGGCACGCATATCAATGGTGTCGGATCCTATACGCCGGAGATGCAGGAGGTCGACGGTACCGTCATCCAGCGAGCGAAGATCGTGGTCGATTCAAGGGAAGCGGCCCTGAAGGAAGCCGGTGATCTGATCATCCCTCTGCATCAGGGATTGATCGGGGCCGAGGACGTTGGCACCGAGCTGGGGGAAATCGTCAATGGCACGAAGCCCGGCCGCACGTCGGAGACGGAAATCACCTTCTTCAAATCGGTCGGCGTTGCCGTTCAGGATGTCGCAGTCGCACGCCGCGTGCTGAGCTCCGCAACATTGGATCCAGCCTCGGTCGTGTCTCTATAGGACGCGGGATGCCCATGCCTTGGGCATCTGACTATGTTGCCTTTGACCGCTGTCCCGGAATGACCATGCCGAAGAAAACTCAACGCCGATCGACACCATCACCCAAGACACCGGGCAAGAAGAAGGTCTCCGCGGAAGGCCGATGCGCACCCTGACTCGGATTGCCGTCCTCTTGGTATTCGCATGTACCGGTTCAGGTGGTGTGCGCGAAACCGGGGACACCACCGATTACTCCAGTGCCATAGTCTTTTTCGTCAGTCCCGACTCGCAGGAAATCAGCCGGTTGAAGGAGGAATTAGGTGATGATTTCTACGTCGCCGCGGTCGGCGGGAAGCCGCAACGCGTGAGCTGGCGGGATGAGGAGTTGACGTGGTTCTCGGTGGTCTACGATGGAAAGACGGAGCCGAAGATCTCTGCTGACGTGGACCTCAGGAGCGTACTGCCTCCTTCAACCGTTAAATCACCCTGAGGTCGCAGCGAGCAGCTGTGCCGACCGGTATAGTTAGTCGCCCTATGCCAACCGTCGCCGACCTCATCGTCGCCCGCCTCCTCCAGGCGGGCGTCCAGACCTTGTTCGGCATGCCGGGCGGCGGCAGCAACCTCGACCTCGTCGAAGCCGCCGGCCGAGCAGGCTTGCCTTTCGTGCTGTCCCATACCGAAACCGCGGGCGCCCTGATGGCCAGCGCCCAGGCCGAGCTGACCGGTCGTCCCGGCGCCTGCCTGGCGACACTCGGACCTGGTGTCGCCTCGCTGGTCAATGGCTCCGCGCACGCGAGCCTCGATCGAGTTCCGCTGCTGTTGCTCACCGACGCCATGCCGGCGAGCGCGCGGGACTACCAGCACCAGCGGCTCGACCACGTGGCGCTGCTCTCCACCGTCACCAAGGGCAGCTTTAGCATCGAGGCCGATCGCGCCGACGAACTGATCAAGGGCGCCCTGCTGTTGGCGACCACTCCGGCGCCCGGGCCGGTGCATGTGGACCTGGTACCGGATGTGGCACGCCAACCAGCCACCATGGACGCCTCCGGGCAGGAAGCTCCCATTGACGATCAGCAGGCTGCCGTGGGGATAGGAGTTAGTGAGATTCTCGCGCATGCGCGCCGCCCCCTGGTGATCGCAGGCCTGGGGGTCCGCGACTCGGGTGACGCCGACGCCCTGCGCCGTCTCTGCGAACGCCACGGCATTCCGGCCCTCGTCACCTACAAGGGCAAGGGCGCAATTCCCGATGACCATCCGGTGTTCGGCGGCGTTTTCACCAATGGTGTTATGGAGAAGCCCCTGGTCGAGATGGCCGACCTCATCATCGGAGTCGGGCTCGACCCGATCGAGTTTCTGCCCCGTCCATGGGATTACCGCGCCCCGGTTGTGCTGTGCAGCCGCTGGCCGCTGGAGCAGCATCACATGTCGATCTCGGCATCACTGGTGGGCGAGCTCCCCAAGACGCTGAGTGCGATAGATGAATGCCTGCCCTCCTCCAGCGACTGGCAGGGCGCCGAGGTCGAAGCTCACCGGAGGCGGCAGCGGGCCGCGCTCAATGTCGACTCGAAAGGCTGGGCGCCATGGCGCGCGGTCGAAGCGGCCGCGCGTGCGCTCGGACCAGACATCCAGGTCACGGTCGACGCTGGCGCCCACATGTTCCCCATCACGGCGCTCTGGCCCGTGCGACGGCCGCGCCAGATGCTGATCTCCAACGGGTTGTCGACGATGGGCTTTGCCCTGCCAGCGGCGATCGGCGCGGCGCTCCTGGAGCGCACGCGCCGCGTGGTGGCACTCATGGGCGATGGCGGCCTGCTCATGTGCCTGGCGGAGCTGGCCACCGCGGCCACCGAGCAGCTCAAGGTGACCGTGATCGTCTTCAACGATCGCTCGCTCTCGCTCATCCGCATCAAGCAGGAGGCCCTGGGCTACCCGCCGGTCGGCGTGTCGCTCGACGGTATCGACTGGCAGTCCGCGGCCGCGACGTTCGGCGTTCCGGCATGGCGCGCGAGAAACGACGATGAGATGGCACGCTGCCTCACGGAGGCAAATGCAGGCGACGGCCCCGCGCTGGTTGAGGCGGTGATAGATCCGAGCAGTTACGCGGAGACCTTACGTGTCGTGCGGGGTTAGGCCGTGTGCAGAGGTTTCTCAAAGGAGAGACGTTGTGACCAGTGATCCACATGGCGCCCTGCGCGGGGCCGTCCACGAGCTCTGCGCGCGGTTCCCCGATGCCTACTGGCGCGACCTCGACACCAGCCGCGAGTACCCCGACGCGTTCGTCAAAGCCCTGACGGAGGCAGGCTACCTCGCAGCCCTGATACCTGAGGAGTACGGCGGCTCGGGCCTGACCGTGGCCGAGGCATCGGTCATCCTCGAGGAGGTGAACCGCTGCGGCGGGAATGCGGCAGCGTGTCACGCGCAGATGTACATCATGGGGACACTGCTCCGGCACGGATCGCCAGAGCAGAAACGTGCCTACCTGCCGAAGATCGCCGCCGGCGAGCTGCGGCTGCAGGCCTTCGGCGTGAGCGAGCCGACCACGGGCAGCGACACCACGCAGCTCCAGACCAGGGCGGTCCGCAAGGGCGATCGCTACGTGGTCAACGGCCAGAAAGTGTGGATGTCGCGCGCCGAGCACTCGGACTTGATGCTCCTCATCGCACGGACCACGCCCGCCGATCAGGTGAAAAAGCGCACCGAGGGCCTGTCGGTCCTGCTGGTGGATATGCGCCACGCGATCGGCCACGGTCTCACCATCCGTCCCATCCGCACGATGATGAATCACTCGACCACCGAGGTCTTTTTCAACGATCTCGAGGTGCCGGCGGAGAATCTGATCGGCGAGGAGGGCAAAGGCTTCCGGTACCTGATCGACGGCTTGAACGCCGAGCGGGTCCTGATCGCGGCCGAGTGCATTGGCGACGGGCGGTGGTTCGTGGAACGCGCGACCAAATACGCGAAGGAGCGAATCGTCTTCGGCCGTCCGATCGGCCAGAACCAGGGCATACAGTTCCCGATTGCGCGCGCGCACGTAGCCGTCGAGGCTGCCGATCTCATGCGCTGGCGCGCGGCGGCGCTGTTCGACAGCGGCGAGCCATGTGGGGCCGAAGCCAACATGGCGAAGCTGCTGGCGGCCGACGCGTCCTGGGAAGCAGCGAACATGGCGGTCCAGACCTATGGCGGTTTCGGGTTCGCCGAGGAATACGACATCGAGCGAAAATTCCGCGAGACCAAGCTCTACCAGGTAGCGCCGCTCTCCACCAACCTGATCCTCGCCTATATCGGCGAGCACGTGCTCGGTCTGCCAAGGTCGTACTGAGGGATGAGCAGCGGTCGCAGCGGGCCGGGCGGGCAAGGCGGGCCGGGTGGGCCAGGCGGGACCCTGCCGCTCTCCGGCCTTACGGTCGTGTCGATCGAGCAGGCGGTTTCCGCCCCGCTCGCGACGCGGCATCTGGCCGACTGGGGCGCCCGCGTCATCAAGATCGAGCGGCCGGGCACGGGCGACTTCGCGAGGCACTACGACACGCGGGTGAAAGGTCTGTCGAGCTACTTCGTCTGGCTGAACCGCTCCAAGCAGTCGCTGACGCTGGACTTGAAGCGCTCCGAGGCCGTCCAGGTTGTGGAGCGGCTCGTGGCGAGCGCCGACGTGCTGGTGCACAACCTGGCGCCCGGCGCGATGGACCGGCTGGGCTTGGCGACGGCGACCTTGCGAGCCAGACATCCCCGCCTCATCATCTGCGGGATATCCGGCTATGGATCGAGCGGGCCCTATCGCGACCGCAAGGCGTACGATCTGCTGGTGCAGAGCGAGGCGGGACTCCTCTCGATCACCGGAACGCCGGAGACTCCGTCCAAGGTCGGCATTTCGGTGGCCGACACGGCCGCCGGCATCTACGCGTATTCCGCGATTCTGACCGCGCTGGTGCGGCGAGCGGCGACGGGCGAGGGAGCGGCACTCGAGGTTTCGATGCTCGAGGCGCTCGGCGAGTGGATGAGTCACGCATACTACGCGACCGCGTACGGCGGAACTCCCCTGCCGCGCACCGGTGCCCGCCACGCGACCATCGCGCCGTACGGCCCCTATACGGCGGGCGATGGCAAGACGGTCTACCTGGGCATCCAGAACGAGCGCGAGTGGCAGCGTTTCTGCCGCGAGGTGTTGGCGCAGCCCAAACTGGCCGACGATCCGCGGTTCGTGAGCAATCCGCGACGGGTCGAGCATCGGGACGAGCTGGAGGCGGCGATCGGCGAGGTGTTCGGACGCCTGACGACGGCCGAGATCGTCGCCCGGCTCGACGCGGCGGAGATCGCGCACGCGCGCTTGAATACCATGGAGGAGTTCGCCGCGCATCCCCAGCTCGCGGCGCGCGGGCGATGGCGGGAGATCGATTCACCCGCGGGCCCGCTGCGCGCGATGCTCCCGCCGGTCGTGATGAACGGACTCGAGCCTGCGATGGGTCCCGTGCCCGCCGTGGGTGAACACACCGAGCCGATTCTCAGTGAGCTTGGCTACGATCGCGAGACCATCGCTGGTTGGCGCGAGGCCGGCGTGATCTAGAGACCTCGGCGAGTCGCGGGCTGAAGCGCGCACTCGGCACGGTCCTGAAGGACGCGCAGCTACCAGCACCAGCCGATGCTGACGCGCTTTAGCGCTGCGCCGAGTGCGTGCTTTAGCCCGCGACAACGCGGGGCACAATTCGCGATCCGCGAGGAACCATTCAGGAGAATGTCATGGCGGTCAAACCTGGCTGGACGGGACGGGTGTACGAGGACTTCGAGGTGGGAGACGTGTACGAGCACCCGTTGGGGCGCACCCTCCTCGCCGCCGACAACAGCTGGTTCACCCTGCTCACCCAGAACACCAATCCGATCCACTTCGATGACGCCTACTCGGCCCAGACCGAATTCAAGAAGCCGCTGATCAACTCCTGCCTGACGCTGGCACTGGTCACCGGCCAGTCGGTGACCGACCTGTCGCAGAACGTGATGGCCAATCTAGGCTGGGACGAGGTCAAGCTCCCGCACCCCGTGTTCGCAGGTGATACGATCTACTCGCGCTCGGAAATCCTCGAGACACGCGAGTCCAAGTCCCGGCCCAACGTCGGCATCGTGCGCGCGAAGACGACCGGCTTCAACCAGGACGGTACGGTGGTGATCGAGTTCATGCGTACCTTCATGGTTTACCGGCGTGGACACGTGCCCGCGATCGCGCGGGTACGACCTCAGCCACCCAAGACGAAATAGTCACGAGGTCTCCCATGACAACCACAGCGGCTCCGGCAGTTGAAGGTCTGATCATCGACGGTACCAGGACCGGCGCGTCGGACGGCGGGGTCCTCGACGTCTACGATCCCTCGACGGGCGAGGTGCTGGCACGGATTGCGCGCGCTACCAAGGCCGACGTCGATCGCGCGGTGCAGGCGGCGCGTGCCGCGATGGACTCGAAGGGGTGGGGCGGCATCGCCCCAGCCGAGCGGGGGCGCATCATGTACCGCATGGCGCAGAAGATCCGCGACCGCGCCGAGGAGCTTAGCACGCTCGAGAGCCGCGACAACGGCAAACCGCTGCGGCAGGCGCGGACCGACGTACAGGTCTCCGCCCGGTACTTCGAGTTCTTCGCGGGCATCGCCGACAAGATCATGGGTCACACCATCCCGCTCGGGCCCGGTCTGCTCGACTTCACCGTCCGGGAGCCCATCGGCGTCTCGGCGCAGATCGTGCCGTGGAACTACCCGATCCAGATCGGCAGCCGCGGCGTCGCCCCGGCCCTGGCCGCCGGCTGCGCCGTGGTAATGAAGCCTTCCAGCGAGGCACCCATGACCGCGCTCCGACTGGGCGAGATCGGGCTCGAGTGCGGGCTGCCGCCCGGCGCCTTGAACATCGTGCCCGGCACCGGCTCAGAGGCCGGCGTGGCGCTCGCCAGCCACCGCGACATCAACCAGCTCACGTTCACCGGATCGGTCGACGTCGGCGTCGCGGTGGCCAAGATGGCCGCCGAGAATGTGGTCCCGGTGGTGATGGAGCTGGGCGGCAAATCGCCGAACATCGTTTTTGCGGACGCGGATCTCGACCTCGCCACCCAAGGCGTGTCCACCGCGATCTTCCAGAATGCGGGCCAGACCTGCTCGGCCGGCTCGCGCCTACTGGTCGAGCGCAAGGCGCACGATGCGCTGGTCGAACGGCTCGCCACGCGCGCGAAGACGATGAAGATCGGGCCGGGTGTCTCCGACCCGGACATGGGGCCAATCATCTCCCAGCGCCAGCTGGAGACCATCGAGTCGTACGTGAAGGTCGGCCAGCAGGAAGGGGCGCGGGTGGTGGCCGGCGGCAAGCGGCCAACCGATCCCAAGCTTCCGGGCGGCAACTACTACCAGCCGACGCTGCTCGACGGCGTCACCCGCGGCATGCGCGTGGCACAGGAGGAGATCTTCGGGCCGGTGCTCGCGATCATCCCGTTCGATGAGCTGGAGGAGGCGGCGGCGATCGCCAACGACAGCATATACGGGCTGGTCGCGGGCGTGTGGACCCGCGACATCAACAAGGCGCTCTCACTCGCGCTGCGCATCAAGAGCGGCCAGGTGTACGTCAACACCTATGGCGCGGGCGGCGGAGTGGAGCTGCCGTTCGGCGGCTACAAGAAGAGCGGGTACGGTCGCGAGAAGAGCCTCGAGTCGCTGGCCAGCTACACCCAGATCAAGAATGTCTGCATCAAATATGCTTAGAGCCGAAGACAGCGCCGTCAATCCCTTTGCACGAGATCCTTCCCCCTCGCTACGCTCCGGGTCAGGATGACAAGCGTCGTGCAGGTCAGTTGGGCGCGGGAAGTCTGCCGTGGACTGGCGGCGCTGGAGTGCCGCGAGGTCGTGTGGGTGCCGGACAATCCGCTCTCGCACGTCCTGCGCGCGCTTGAGCAGGATCATCCGGACATCCGTACGACGATCGCGACGCGCGAAGAGGAGGCCTTCGGCATCGCGGCTGGCCTCTACCTGGGTGGCGCCCGGCCGGTTGTGATGCTGCAGTCTTCCGGCCTCGGCAACTCGATCAACGCACTCGCCTCCCTCAACGTGGCTTTCGAGATCCCGGTGCTGATGCTGGTCACGATGCGCGGCGGAGACGGGGAGTGGAATCCGACGCAGCAGCCGATGGGGCGTGCCGTGCGACCGATCCTCGACTCGCTCGAGATTCCCCACAGCACAATCGAGTCGGCGGATCGCGCGGAGGCGATCGTGCGGCACGTAGGACAGCGGGCCTTCGCCACGCGCCGGCCGGGGGCCTGCCTGTTGGCGCGCGCGTTATGGGGGGAAGCGGGAAGCGGGAAGAGGGAAGAGTAAGACAATGACGCGGCTCGAAGCGACCCGTCGGCTGCGGGTGCTGCTCAAGACTGAGGCGGTGATCGCGAGTCTGGGTCATCCGGCGTACGACCTCTTCGAGGCCGGCGATCGGGCGGAGAACTTCTACCTCTGGGGCAGCATGGGCCTCGCCTCCTCCATCGGCTTAGGGATCGCCATGGCGCAACCCGGCCGCCGCGTCGTCGTCCTCGACGGGGATGGATCGCTGCTGATGAACCTGGGGTCGCTCGCGACCATCGCGACCGTCGCTCCGCCCAATCTCTTGCTTCTCGTGTGGGACAACGAGCTCTATGGGACGACCGGCGGCCAGCCGACTGCGACCGCGGAGGGCTCGGACCTCGCGGAGGCTGCCCAGGCGCTCGGCATCCGGCAGGCGGTGACCGTGCGCGAGCCGGAGGCATTTGACAAGGTGGTCGACCGCGCCCTGCGCGAGCCGGGACCCTGGGTCATCGTGGCCAAAGTCGGGGAGTCCGGCACTGCGTCCAAGCCGCCGCTCGACAGTCCGATGATCAAGCGGCGCTTCATGGCGGCCATCGGGTGCCCGGAATGACCTTCCCGCGGTCGCTCCTCTTCGTGCCCGCGAATCGTACGGCGATGTTTGCCCGCGCTTTTGCGGCCGAAGCCGGTGCCATCGTGCTCGACCTGGAAGACTCGGTGCCGGCGGACCAAAAGGCGGCGGCGCGCGACGCGGTCGCCACCCTTCAGCTGCCCGGTGGATGGGCGCGCCCCATCTTCGTGCGGCTCAATGCGCACGGGACTGCCGACTTCGACTTGGATGTGCGCGCCGCCGCGGCGGCGGCGGTGGGCGGAGTGATCCTGCCGAAAGTCGAGCGCGCGGCGGACGTGCGCGCGGTCGACAAGGCGCTTGCCGCGCGTGAACGGGGCGATCGCCGGCTCTCGCTTATCCTGCTGCTCGAAACGCCGGGCGGTGTGATGCGAGTGGCCGAGCTGGCCGATTGCGGTCTCCCGCGAGTCGTCGCCTTTGCGTTTGGCGCCGAGGACTATCGCGCCGGCGTCGGTGTGGACGCGCTCGGTCCGGCGCTCGCGGACTTCGCCCGTGCAACCATCGCCAATGCTGCGGCTGCCGCGCACCTACCAGCGATCGATGCACCCTATCTCCAGGTCAACGACCTCGATGGCCTCCGGGCCGCGGCCCGCCGGGCGCGCGCTCTTGGTTTTCAGGCCAAGTTCGCCATCCATCCGTCGCAGGTGCCCGTGATCCACGAAGAGTTCGCCGGCGGCGAGGATCGCGCATGGGCCACCCGCGTGGTCGAGGTCTACCAGCGCGCGGTGGGCGAGGGGAAGGGGAGCGTGGCCCTGGACGGGCGCATGATTGACGAGGCCACGATGAAGAGAGCCAGGGACATTCTTAGGGCCTGAGCGGATCCTTCAGGCTGCTACCTCGACATATGTGATGTAGCTGCGGAATGCTGGAACGGCCAGTCCCTCTGCCTTCATGCCTTGAACGTGAAACGCCAACGCCTCACGCATACCCCGTTCCACCTCGACCCGCGTCGTGCCGGTCGCAACGCAGCCCTCGAGATCGGGGGAATATGCTGAGTAGCCTGTGTCCGTTTTCTCGACAACAATCGGAATTCTCATCTCTTTCACCTCTTCAGCCTCGCCTGTTTGAGAATACTCTTCAAGGTCCCTGGCGCAAGTTCGTGACTCGGCCTTTCTTGGCCGGATGTCGGTATTGCCGGTGACTACCTCGTGTTCGGGCGAGATACCACCCGTCTTCCTGAATCATCCTGAGAACGTCCGCCACTTTCATCGCGGCGAAGGTGGCACTGAACAAGGCTAAGACTGTGATCTTTCTCTTGCGTTAACGGACCCAAAAACTGGGCGACCGACCAACCCGCTCTCGCCGCCCGCTTCTCCGCCGCCCATCTTACGCCTTAATGAAGACCATTTCGGATAGGTGGACTTTGGCTCTCCCCGCCATGCGGTCATGAGCGACGTCACTCGAATCCTCGCCGATATGCGGGGACAGAGCCGGGAAGCCGCGGTGGAGCGTCTCTTCCCGCTCGTCTACAACGAACTCCGCGTCTTGGCCCGGGCCCACCTTCGTCGCGAACGCTCCGATCATACGCTCCAGGCCACGGCGCTGGTACACGAGGCCTACCTGCGGCTGCTGGGCGGGGTTCAACCGCCCTGGAACGACCGGCAGCATTTCTTCCGGGCGGCGGCCGAAGCCATGCGACGGATCCTGATCGAGCACGCCCGCAAACGCGGCCGGGTAAAACGGGGTGGCAAGCGACAGCGGGTCGAATTGAGCGATGTGGATCTGGCCAATTCGGGTGATCCTGACCGGCTGTTGGCCCTCGATGAGGCGTTTCGGCGCTTGGAAGAGCAGGACCCCCAGGCGGCTGATGTGGTCCGGCTGCGGTTTTTTGCCGGGCTCAGCGTGGAAGAGACCGCCCAGGCCACGGGTCTGTCCGAGCGCACCGTGAAACGGGAATGGGCATTCGCGCGAGCCTGGCTCTACGATGCTCTCCGGGACACCGGTCGCTGAACCCCGTGAGGGCATGATGGAGGCAGCGCGCTCATGAATACCAGGAAGATGGTCATCGGCGCCCTGCTGGTTGTCGTCGGTCTGCCTGTGGGGTTGGTGCTGATAGCCGTGGTGTCCTTCTACGCCCTGTTCTACCCCCTGAATCGAGCCAACGGCACCCTCGTCTCTTCGGGCCAGAAGCGGGAGTACCTGCTGTATGTCCCGGGCAGCTACGACCGCACCAAGCCGATGCCGCTCGTCATCAGCTTGCACGCCGCGGCACTGTGGCCGGGCGCTCAAATGAAGACGAGTCAATGGAACAAGGTGGCCGAAGCCCAAGGCTTCATTGTCGTCTACCCCTCAGGAACGACGCTGCGGGGTGGCGGCACCGGTGTGTTGCCCTTCAGGGTCTGGCACTTGAGGCCGGAAGCGTATCTGTCGGCAAATGTCAGATTCATCTCGGAGCTGATCGACACGCTGGAGGCGGCCTACAACATCGACCCGACCAGGATCTACGTGAATGGGTTCTCCAATGGTGGAGCCATGGCCTTTGCGCTGTCCTGCAGGCTATCCCATCGAATTGCCGCGGTGGGAACCGTGTCGGCTGCTCAAGACCAACCGTGGAGCTGGTGTGCCGACTCCCGACCGGTGCCGCTGATCAACTTTCATGGAACCGCCGATCTTGTTCCGTACCACGGCGGCAAGGTGTGGGCGTCCCCCAGACCCTTTCCCAGCGTCCTGACATGGACCGCGGATTGGGCTCGCAGAAATCGGTGCGGGCCGCACCCCGTCGAATCCGCGGTGGCTGCGGATGTCACCCGTCTCGAATACACGCGCTGTGCCGACGACGCCGCGGTGGTGCTCTACACCCTTCAGGGCGGAGGGCATCAGTGGCCCGGCGGCGAGCCGCTGCCGGAGTTGATGGTCGGGCCCTCTAGCCGCAGCATTGACGCGACGAGTGAGATGTGGGCGTTCTTCCGTGAGCATCGGCTTCCGAACGCAGGGTCGAGCAAACCCTCGGGGGGTCCGGTGGCTCACCCTGGCCGGGGAAGGACATGATGGAGGCAGCGCGCTGGCGGCTGGTCAAACAGGTGTTCCACGATGCGTTGGAGCAGCCCGAGTCGGATCGAAACGGTTTCCTCAGCGCCACCTGTGGCGAGGACCGCGAACTCCGCACCGAGGTGGAGGCATTACTCGCGGCCCACGAGGATGCGGGTGCGTTCCTGACTTCGCCGACCCGGGGTGATGCCGGCGACCCCACTGGCGAGACCGGGTCAGCGGTGTGGGAGCAGCTCCAACGGGTACTCGCCGGCCGCTACTCGCTCGAACGCGAGCTAGGCCGAGGCGGGATGGCCATCGTCTACCTGGCGCGTGACGTAGCGCTGGACCGGCCGGTCGCCGTCAAGGTGCTTCCCCCTCGACTCACAAGCAATGCCGATCACAAGGAACGCTTTGTGCGCGAGGCACGCACCGCCGCCGGCCTTTCACATCCGAACATCGTTCCCATTCACTTGGTGGAAGAGCGGGACGGGCTGGTCTATTTCGTCATGGCGTTGGTCGAGGGCGAGTCCCTTGGGCAGAGGGTGCGCCGCGCAGGCCCGCTCAAACCCGCCGACGTCGCGAGGCTGGTGCAGGAGGTGGCGTGGGCCCTGGCCTATGCGCACGGGCGCGGAGTGATCCATCGCGACATCAAGCCCGACAATATCCTGATCGACAAGGGCTCCGGCCGGGCGCTGGTTAGCGATTTCGGCATCGCGCGAGTCACCCACACCAAGACGATGAGCCAGCAGGGCGAAGTACTGGGAACGCTGGCGTACATGAGTCCCGAGCAGGCCAGTGCCGAGGCGGTGATTGATGGGCGTGCGGATCTGTATTCGCTCGGCGTCACCGCGTTCTTCGCGCTCACTGGCCGGTTGCCCTTCGATTCGCAGAATCCGGCGGCATTGATGGCCATGCATGTCGGCGAGCCCGCCCCGCCGGTGCGTTCGGTGAGCGGAATGGTTCCGGTGCGGCTGGCAGAAGCGGTGGACCGCTGCCTGGCCAAGGATCCCGCCGCTCGCTACCCGACCGGCGAGGTGCTGGCCGAGGCGATTGCGGATGCGCAGCTCACGCGGCGGGAGATCGCGCCGAGTGTGCGGGAGTTTCTGGGCGCGGTCAAGAGCGGCGTGGTCCAGGTGGCTCTCCTGGCCGGCGCGTGGATGAGCCTGGGCGTGTCCGGAGAAGCCGGTTCGCTCCTGGGCACCGTGCTGCTGGTGATGCTGGCCTCCGTCACGCCCCTGGTGCTCGTTCTCCCGGTTCTGGCGGGACGGGGGGTGGTGCGGGCGGGGCTGGACCACCTTGACGTGGCCGAGGCAGTAGCGTCCTTCAGCACCGCGCGGGACGCAAACATCGAATACGAAGTCGCCCGAGCGACCTATCTGGCCGATCGGTTTTCCAGTATCTGGGTTCGAGCCATCTTTCTGGCAGGGGCTACCGCCTTTCCTCTGGTGGTCCTGTTCACTGATGTCATACCCGAACTGATTCGCGCGGGCATCAGTCTCTCGGGGCTGGG
>JACQVB010000007.1 GCA_016209985.1 Gemmatimonadota bacterium
CGGCTCGGCCGCAACGATCTCAATATCTGCGCGAGCGCCGAGCGGACCAACGGCAAGGCCGAGAAGGTCGCGGCGCTGGACGAAGACGTCAAGCGGATCATGCTGGCGCTCTGCGATCCCGAGACCGCCAAGTCGCTCGAGCGGCGTGCGCGTCGCGACGAAACGGAGTTGTTCGACGTGCTCAGCCGGTTGCTGGCCGTGGTGCAGGGCTCCGCTCGCCGAACCCTGGATGACGGCATCACGCTGCGTCTGCAGGCGGCGCAGCGCGGAAGCAGCTACCCCCAGATGCGGATGCGGGTCCTGGACTTTCTGGATGCGACCCCGGCCACGGTGACGGTCGAAGACCTCAATCACTTCGTGCGGCCGCGAGTGGAGCGGTGGGATCTGGACATGCAGACCGGAGTGCTCAGGGTCACCCTTGCGGCGCATGAGGCCCCGGACCAGAATCGCCGGCGCCCCCAGACCCGCACCGGCCGGATGCGGCTGGCAGGGTGACGGCCCGGATCCACGATTAGTTGCGACGTAAGTGGGTGAAGAGGAAAAGAGGGAAGAGTATACTTCCCTCTTTTCTTTTATCAGCCATCAGCGCTTCCTATTTGTGAATCATTCCGAAGCGTTTCCCCTGAGCGGTCATCCTGATGAAGTATGCGAGCCGGCTCCGTAGAATGTCCGGACGGTGGCGCGCGCCTTCGATGTATGCGATGCGGATCCGCTTGTATGCCAGCGGCAGCCGCTGGAAATGCTTCCACGCTCTGTTGTCCTTCTTGATGGTTGCCAGGATATCGGCCGGGACCGACCACGGCCTGGTGTCCCGGATCTTGCCGCGATGAATGCGCGCTGCATCGCCGAGGGAGTGTTCCAGGGCCTTGAGACCTGCGGCGGTCATCTGCTTTTCGCGAATCATCCTCCGAACGCGCGCCTTGTTCATTTCCGAGAGCGGCGAGCCCTTGCGTCGGGGAGTAAAGCGCTGCGCCCAGCGCTCCTCATCGATGGTCTTGGTGATGCTATCGATCCAGCCGAAGCAGAGTGCCTGGTCCACCGCGTCGTTGTAGGGGATTCGTGCCTTGCCGCTGCGCTTCTTGTAGTAGACCAGCCAGATCTCCCGGACATTGGCGTGGTGTTTCCTGAGCCATGCCCGCCAGGCGGCGGCAGTGTGGACGTAGAGGGTAGTGGTGATTTCCATATCAGCCGTCAGCCATCAGGGTCTCAAGTCCTCGCAGGTTCCGCATCCACTCGAATGAATCGCCATTTCCCTTGCCGGAATCGTAGCACCGAGAGTGTGCACCGCGTCGCATGACCCAGCAGGATGGCGGACCAGATTCCCACCGGGGTGAGCCTGCCGGTCGATTGCAGGAAGGCGCACAGGCCGACGGGGATCACCACTTGAGAGATGAGCGAGATATAGAACGGGCTTTTGGTGTCGCCGGTGCCTTGAAGCCCGCCGGTGTAAGTCAGCGCGACCGTGATGAACAACCCCGAAACGCTGAGAAACCCGAGCAGTTGCACACCGAGCCGTACGACTTCGGGATCGTTCATACCGAAGGCCGCCAGGAGATAGCGAGGGATAGCCACGAAGAGAATGCCGATCGCTGCCGCCATGCCGAGTCCGATACCTGACGCGATCTGCACGCCGCGGATTGCACGATCGGGACGGCCGGCGCCGAGATTCTGGCCGGCCACCGCCGCCGTCGCCCCCATGATGCCGACCGACGTCCAGGTGATGAACGAGAACAGCTCGGTGTAGGCGACCGCATACGCGGCCTGCGCCTGGCCGCTCTGGGCCAGCGAGCCGATAAACCGCAGCAACAGCACCCCGCCGATGTTCATGACCACGCCCTGGAACCCGGTGGGCAGACCGAAGCGGAACAACTGCCGGATGATGGCCCAGTCCGGCTTCCAGCTCATGCCACGGTGCCAGTGTACCGGGAGCCTTCCCGACAACAGCAGATAGATCGACACCAGCGTGAGCACTGCTCCGGCGATCGACATGCCGGCCGCCGCGCCTGCGGTCCCCATTCTGGGAAATGGCCCGGCGCCGGTAATCAGCAGCACGTTGAACAGAATGTTGAGTGCCGTGAGCATCACGCCCAGGAAGAGGGGAGTACGCGCGTCGCCGGCCGACCGCAGCGCACCACCCATCATGAAGAACACCAGCATGCCGAAGCTGAAGACGAACATGATGCGGATGTAGGGGAGCGCTTGCGCCTTCACCTCTGGCGAGGCGTGTACTACCTCGAGCAGGTAGGGCGCCAGGAAGTATCCCACCGGCGCGAGCACGCCGACCGAGAGGCCGATCGCCGCCAGAAAGGCCTGGTAGACGGTCCGATTCACCTGCTCGACGTTGCCGGCGCCCGCGAACCGCGCCACCAGCACACCCATCCCGGTGAACAACGAGCTCACGAACACCATGACGACCAGGAAGATCTGGAACGACACGCCGATCGCCGCGTTGCCCGCGTATCCGACGAAATGCCCCACCAGCGCATGATCCACCACGCCCTGCATGCCGCCGATGAGATTCTGCAGCATGGTAGGCCAGGCGAGCATCCAGACGGCCCGGGGGATCGGCCCCTCGACGATGGAGCGATCGAGTCTCGCCACGCCTCACCCCTGACCCCTCTCCCTTGCGGGAGAGGGGAACGAGAAAGCGCGAAGGACCCAAGGGAGTGTCAAGGAGTTTCCTGCGCCGGGAAAGATCCAAAATAGATGTTCGTTGACTCCCAGGGTACCGGGAGTAGCTTTGGAACAGGCGGGACCAGCTACAAGAGCCGGTCCCGTTTTCTGTTTCTTCCAACGGCGTATCGCCGGGCGGCCACTGTGAGTGAGATCGTAATCGGAGACAATCAGCGCCTGGAGATGGCGCTCAAGCATTTCCGGCGTCAGGTGCAGCGGTCCGGGATACTCAAGGATTTCCGGAAGAAGCGTTTTTACGTGAAGCCCAGTGTCGCCAAGCGCCTCAAGTCGGCCGCGGCGCAGCGCCGCCGCCGGGAAGATGCGCGGCGGGCGGAGCGACACCACAACTAAGTCGCCAGTGTAGTCCCCGTACCGACGCGCCCGTCATCCTCGACCGGTCGGTATTTCCGCACACAAGAAGCTCCCTCCCGCCGATGATCATCCCCCTCGCGGGGGACTAATCTCCCATCCGAGCCCCCGCACCATGCGCTGCACTCCTGTGGGCGGGTTTCCGAACGGACTTCGGACTGGGAGATCAGTTGAAACTCCTCGCACTAATGAGCCTGACCGGCCTGGCGGCCATGGTTGCCTGCTCCGGACAGCCAGACACAGTGACCGGTCTCGACATTGCGGGCCGCCCCGATACCTCGGGAAGTCATCCCGCCGGCGGAGGCAACCCGGTGTCGGACACGACCCACGCAGTCGCGGCGGCCGAGTGTGCCACCCCCCGATCCGCCTGGATCTGGTGTGATGACTTCGAGCAGGATCGACTGTCGCGCTACTTCGAATACAACGACGCGGGTAGCCGCTTCGCGCGCGCCGCCGGAACCGGCTTCAACGGTTCCACCGGCATGCGGGCGCGCTGGCTGGTGGGAACCAAAGACGCCGGCGCGCTGCACCTCGCCATGGGGAAGACTCCGCAGGCCACGTTCCGGCCGGTGGATGCGGGGACTGCGGTCTACCGCGAGATCTATTGGCGCCTCTATCTCAAGAACCAGGCGGGCTGGGTCGGCGGCGGCGCGGACAAGCTGACCCGCGCGTTCAGCTTCGCTTCGAGCACGAGCTATGCACAGGCCGCGTTCGGGCACGTGTGGAGCGGCAACTCCGGCGACGCGGCGACCAACAATTACCTGATGATCGATCCCGCTTCGGGAACGGACGCGACCGGCAATCTGGTCACGACCGGGTACAACGACTTCGGCAACATGCGGTGGCTCACCTCGGCGGTCGGACACACGCCCCTCTTCGACGCCGCGCACGTGGGACAGTGGCATTGCGTCGAGGTACACATGCGGCTCAACACCTCGGGGCAATCCGACGGCGCACTCGAGCTGTGGGTGGATGGCGGGCTCGAGGCGCAACGCACCGGGCTCAATTACGTGGGCACGGCGCCCTACGGCATCAACGCCGTGTACTTCGAGAACTACTGGAACGGTGTCGGCCAGGCCGGAGCCTCGGCCAATCAGGAGCGCTACTTCGACAACATCGTGGTGAGTACGGCGAAGATCGGCTGCCTCTAAGAAGCGCGGAATGCGGAGTGCGGAACGCGGAGCGGCCGGGCTGATCCCCCGCGTTCCCCGAAGGGCTCGTAGCTAGCCCGATCACTCCGCACTCCGCACTCCACGCTCCGCATTAGTGGCTTAAAGAGTACACGTACGCGGCTACGGCCTGCACCTGATCCGGTGACAGCTTGGCGCCGCCCATCGGCGGCATTCCGGCCTGGTGCTTCTTCGGCTTGGCGACGCCGTTGGTGATCACCGACTCGATGCCTTCCCGCGAGCCGTCGGTGTTCAGCCACTGACCGTCGGTGAGGTCGGGCGCCAGCGTAGTACCCTTGGCGTCCTGACCGTGGCAGCTGAAGCAGGTACCGCCAGCCATCTTGCCGTGGAAAATCTTATCACCCATCGCTACGTCGGCGGATGTTGCGCCGGCGCCTTTGGGGGTGTCCTTCGCCCTCGCGCCGGTATCGCCCATGGGTGGGTTTGCCGATTCGGACGGTATGCCGGCCGGCGGGGATGACATCGTGCCGCCGCCTACCTGGTCACCATACCGGCCCTTGTTGCAAGCCAGAGGAACCAGACTCAGGACGAGAAGTGAGAGTACGAACCGCGTTTCGCGGCTCAAGGTGCGCTGTGCCATCGATCCTCCACTATTCCAATCGGGCGGTGTGAACTGCGGTTGACCGCCGATTTTGGCCGCAAGGAGCGTACCCCCAATTCCCTCGCCTCCGCCCCAAGTGCGCAGATTGCAGAAAGCAGAGTGATCGGACCTAACCTTCTGCCTTTCTGCGCACTGCCTTTCTGCGCACTGCTCACTCTTCCAGGTGTAGCGGGCGCTCTACAGAGTGCGGGAAGCATTGAGGAATCGCTCGGCAAGTTGCACGAGCCGCTCGTTGCCGGAGGTCGTCGCTTCGTGGAGGATGCGCTCCACGTGGCCGCGCAGACCCGGCTCTCCCCAGCGGTAGCCGGTCGCTTGCTGGGCGCTCAGCGAGTCACCTTCGTTGGCGCCTTCCAATAGCGCCCACGCCGCGGCGGCATCGAACCCCGGATCGTCGCGCTTCGGCAGGTGAAACCGGCGCGGCGGTCCGTCGGAATCTTCTTTAACGAAGGCCCGAGACACTGGAAACTTTCGCGGGTTTCGGGGCGCCGTCCGGGCCGTTGTCCCAATCCTGCGCGCTCGAGACGTTGGGCATGCCCCACTGGTGTCCGTTCCAGCCGTCGAACCCATCCATCTTGATGGCCCAGAACCCGGTTGTGAAATCGCTGATCACGATCAGGCCGTCGGCGTTGCGCACGTCGACACCGAACGCGCCGTCGTAGATCCCCCAGGTGAAGTTGCTGGTCGGCGTGTTGCTCCCTGCCGCGCCCTTGTTGTGCGGGCCGTCAAAGGTGTCGTAATAGCCAACGGTGTATGGATTCGCCGGATCCATCATATTGAAGACGTACAAGCCATCTTCGTATCCCGAAACGAACACGTACGGCCAGCGGACCTCGGTGTTGTGCGCCAGGTTCTGCCAATCGGCAGTCCACGCACCCATCGGGCGCGAAATGACCTTTACCTGCCCATCCAGGCCCGGCTTGAGATCGAAAATCCGGAGCGGCTGGTACTGCCATTCCGCTTCGCCTATGGCGTAGCGACCGTCCGGAGTGGGCGTGAAAGTGTGGCCCCAGTTCATGCCGGCGATGCCGACCAGCGTGGTCAGGAGCTTGGGCTCTTCGGGACGGGTGACGTCGAACACGTAGTAGCCGCCGCCGCCCGCGCCGTAGAAGCGATCTTGATGGGTAGCGGGATCGTAGCCGACGTAGAAATCGTGGTAGCCCTTGGACAGGTCGCCGGGATTCGCGGGCACCGGTACCCGGCCAACGAGCTGCCTGGCGGTATCGGCGGCAAGCGCGCGATCCATGTCGTAGATCTTGGCTCCCGGCCCCGACGTCGCGAACATCAGCACCCGACCATCGGAGTGCTTGTAGTTGTAGATGTTGTGAAATCCGCCGGGAGCGTCTGCGGCCCGCACCCGGGCCACGATCTTGATCGTGTTGGTGTCAGGCAAACCGGTGACGTCCAGCACCACCGCGCCCAGGTCTCCATCCGGACCACTGCCGCGGAACTGGGTCGACTGCACGTCGTAATAGCGGCTCCGCAGCTTGAAGTACTTGTTCTGCATCCCTCCGGAGCCCTGGTGCAACTCGGGCTGCTCGATCCGCCAGCGGTACAGAATGAACGCCTTGTTCGGGTCCTTCAGGCTCACGATGTCAGTACCGGGTTGGTCCAGCCGGCTCGAGACGTAGGCATACGGACGGGCCAGCTCCTGCTCGACCTCGATGTCCGCCGTTCGGTAACCGGCACCGCGCGGAATGTGGGCCACCACGTGCATGTTCGCGCTACCCTGTCTGCCGGGAGGAAACTGCGCGAACGCCGTGGTGGTGACGGTAAGCAGACCCAGCGAGAGAGCGAGAACGGCCTTCGGCATGCGGCGCTCCGAAGAAGAGTGACAAGGGGCTGGAAGAGCCTGAAGGTTCGCTCTCCCAGCCCCCACTCGCAATCCTGGGCTTCTTGGCGATGGCCTTGGCGCCGGATTGCGAAGAAGAGCAATATGGTTCCATCTTCCTGCCTCGCTCCCACCAGGCCAATGGATGCGTCGCTCGGTTTTGCTCACCGCGTTCCTGACCGGTCTCTCCGGCCCGCTCGCCGCGCAGAGCTACCCGGTGAAGATGGAGTTCGACGTCCGGATCCCGATGAAGGACGGCATCACCCTCTCGGCCGATGTTTACCGCCCCGACGCTCCGGGCCCGTTTCCCGTCCTGGTCATTCGCACTCCTTTACGACAACGCGAGCGCCGCCTATATCCGTCGCGGCCGGTGGTGGGCTTCACGCGGGTACGCGTTCGTCGTGCAGGATGTGCGCGGCCGGGGTGATTCCGACGGCGAGTTCTATCCGCTGACCCACGAGGCCGCTGACGGGAACGACACCGTCAATTGGCCCGCCACGCAGCCGTGGTCGTCGGGAAAGATCGGAACCACCGGCGGCTCATACCTCGGGTGGACAACGGGGTCGAGAGAGAACCCAGGGTCAAGCTCTTCGCGATGGGCGAGAACGCGTGGCACGACGAGTCCGAGTGGCCGCTGGCACGCACCCGCTACGTCTCCTATTACCTCCATAGCGGGGGACGCGCGAACAGTGGAGTGGGCGACGGCACATTGAGCGCCGCTGCACCCGCCGACGAGCCGCCCGACCGGTGCCGCTACGATCCGCAGTAGCCGGTTCCTTTTCTCGGCGCCGAGACCTATGCGCAGGCGGGCGGCCCGGATGACTACCGGCCGGTCGAGCGGCGGGACGACGTGCTGGTCTACACCGGTCCTCCGGTGGCTGAGGCACTGCGCGTGTGCGGCCCGATCAAGGCGAAGATCTACGCCGCATCATCCGCCAAGGACACCGATTGGACGGTCATGCTGGACGTCCATCCCGGTGGGTACTCGCAACGGCTGAACGATGGGATCGTCCGTGCCCGATACCGCAAGGGAATGGAGCAGGAAGTGTGGCTCACTCCGGGCAAGGCGGAGGAGTACGATATCGATGTGTGGGCCACCTGCCAGACGCTGCTGCCAGGCCACCGGCTTCGGGTCGATATCTCATCGAGCGCTTTTCCGAAATTCGATCTCAACATGAACACGGGCGGGCTGCTCGGCCGTGAGATCAAGGGTATTGCCGCCGAACAGACCATCTACCACGGCCGGGCCCATCCTTCGCAGATCATTATTCCGGAGATCCAGGACTGACACTGATGACTGCGCCTTTTGTCTTTGACGCCCATGGCGATTCGCTCCAGCGAGTACTCGTCGATGGCGCCGACCTCGGCCGCTTCCCACGAGGCCAGGCAGACCTCCCACGGTGGAAACGGGGAGGCTTCGGCGCGCAGGTGTTCGCGGTCTGGGTCGATACGCTCTACCTGCCGGACCACGCGGTCCGGCGGGCACTGCAACAGTTCGACGCGATGTACTCTCTCCTCGAGCGTTATCCCAAGAAGATCGCGCTGGCACGAACGGCATCGCAGATCCGGAGTGTCGCCCGGTCCGGCCGGCTGGCCGCGCTGATTTCCATCGAAGGCGGCGATGCCATCCAGAAAGACCTCGGCATTCTGCGGATGTATCACCGCCTCGGTGCGACCAGCATGACCCTCACCCATTCGCGTACTACCGACTGGTGCGACTCGGCCACCGACGCACCGCGCTGGGGTGGCCTCAACGACTTCGGCCGCGAGGTGGTCGCCGAGATGAATCGGCTCCGGATGGTGGTCGATGTCTCTCACATCTCGGATCAGGCGGTACGCGCGGCACTCGAGACCGGCAAACAGCCGGTCATCGCGTCCCATTCATCGTGTCGGGCGCTGTGCAGCCATCCGCGGAACTTGCCTGATGAGCTGCTGCTGGCGATTGCCCGCTCGGGAGGCGTGATCGGCATCAACTTCTACTCGGAATTCCTGGACCAAGCCTATCACGAGGAGATGAAGGCCCGGCACAAGGACCTGCTGGTGGGGCTCAATACGCCACCCAAGTTGCCGCCCGAGGAGCTGGATCGGGCGGCGGCAAACCGTTTGCGCACGTTCTTCGGCGAGAAGCTTCCCCGCCCGCCATTCGAGCGCATTCTCCAGCACATCGACCACGCGGTACACGTCGCGGGGGTGGATCACGTCGGCATCGGGGCCGATCTCGATAGCGCCGACATCCCGCTGCCCGAAGGCTTCGACGACGTGGGCGATTATCCCAAGCTCGCGCGGGCGCTGAGCCAGCGCGGCTACAGCGACCGCGACGTGAGGAAGATCATGGGAGCCAATTTCCTGCGAGTCTTTGAAGAGGTGATCGGGGAATGAATTGCGGATGGGTCCCAACGTCAGGGCTGATGGCTGACGGCTGATGGCTGACGGCTCAGTCATGATTCCCGAGAGCGAAACCGCGGCCTCCCAGCGCCGCTACGTTCGCGCGTTTCTGCTGGTGCTGTTTGTCGTCAACCTCCTGAATTACATCGACCGCCTCGCCATCACCGGCTTGCTGGAGCCGATCCGCAAGGAATTCGGCGCCACCGACGCACAGATGGGAATCGTGGGGCTCGCCTTCACCCTCACCTATGCGCTGCTGCCGCCCATTTTCGGTTGGCTGGGCGACCGCTGGCCGCGCACCCTCGTCATCGCCGCTTCGGCCGCCTTCTGGAGCGTGGCCACGGCAGTCACCGGAGCGGCGCAACGTCGCTCAGCTTACCATCATGCGGGGCGCGGTTGGTGTGGGCGAGGCGTCCTACATGTCGAACGCCCCGAACCTGATCGCGGACCTGGCGCCGGCCGAGCGCCGGGGCTCGGCCATGGCGTTCTTCTATGTTGCGTCACCGGTGGGAGCAGCGGTTGGCGTCTGGCTGGCCGGGCTCCTGGCAAGCCACTGGGGATGGCGGGCCGCCTGCTGGATTGTGGGAGTGCCCGGAATCCTGGTCGCATTTATCGTCTGGCGATTTCGCGAGCCGGTGCGAGGAGGACTCGACCAGAGTGGCCCGGCCACTGCACCCGCTCTCCGCTCAGTCGCACACGAGCTGCTGGCGAATCGGGTTTTTCTCTTCCTCGTGTTCGGTTACACCGCTCAGATCTTTCTGCAGAATGCGGTCGAGTTCTGGTTGCCCACGGTTCTCCAACGTGACAAGGCCATCCCCCTGGTACAGGCCAATACCCTCTATGCGCAGGTGCTGCTGCCGGCCGGCATCATAGGGCCGCTCGCGGGAAGCTTTTTCGCCGATCGCATTCTCAAGGGCGGCGAGCGAGCCTACTTCAAGGTCTGTGCGGTAACGACGTTCCTGACCTTGGCACCGCTCTTGGCCATCGCGGCCCTGCGTTCGCTGGTTCCGCTCTACACGGCGGTATTCTTCCAATTCATCCTCGCGTACATGTCCACCCCGCTGGTGCTGGCGCTCGCCGTAACGGTGGTATCTCCCGGGATCCGCTCGACCGCCACGGCGGTTCTCCTAACCACCGTGCATCTCTTGGGAGACGCGATCTCGCAGCCATTGGTGGGCAAGGTGTCCACTGTCTTCGAGACCGGAGCCATTCCGGCGAACCTGGCCCGGTTTTTGAGCGGCGCTTTCCACACGGGCGCGGACGCTCATCTCACCCTGGCGCTGCTCGTGGTGATCGCGCCCGCGGCGGTGGTGGGCGGCTTCGTTTATTTGGCGGGGCTAAGAAGGGAGAAGTAAGAAGGGAGAAGTAAGAAGTGAGAAGTGAGTAAGAAGTGAGAAGTGAGAAGGGAGAAGTCGTCGCTATTGTCGCGCTTTTCGCAGTAAGCCCATTAATAGAGCTTGGGTTTCACGACCGGTTTTCACGGCCGGAGCGATGATTTCGCGCGGGACCGGGTCTCTCTCATCCAGAATCTCTAGTAGATCTGACGTCTCGACGGCGGAACCATAGGCGATCGTAAGGTGCCGTCGTAGGAGGCCTGTCGACCGCAGTGCGTATCCCTCGGCAATGTTGAGCTGCACGGAAAGCGCCGCTCGCTGTAGCTGACCGAATACCGCGGCAGCTGATGGTCGCCAGAATCTTTCGGAGGCGTCCAAAACGCTCAAGACAACAGCATGCGCCCGCTGCCAGGCGATCAAACTCTTGTGGTTTCGCACATCCTAAGCTCACAACGGCGAAGAAGAACGGCAAACCACAACGCCGCGAGCTGTATCAAAACGTTGCGCATCTCTTCTCACTTCTCACTTCTCACTTCTCACTTCTCACTTTTCCACCAGGCGGTCCGAGTTTTTCTGGACCTGGTTGAGCTGAAATGATGCCAAGAAGTCGGAAATCGCCAGCAATGATTGGCGCATGCGGCTACCTCAAGCCGAGCGTGCGTATGTCGCGCGCAGCAAAATCACCGACTACCTGCTTTCGGATGAGCACCCCGTCGGCCACCATAAGGCGCGGTTATTTCGCTCAATGGGGTTCACCGTCCATCACCCGGAAGTCCTGGCGGACGCGCTGCTGCAACTCGCCGTTCATGGACGGGTAGTTGATGCTATAGACTCGGCATTTGGACGCCGATATGTTGTAGATGGAACGCTTCGAGGACGACACGGAAGCGCCGTGATTCGCTCAGTATGGATCATCGCCAAAGGTGACACCGAGCCGCAGTTTGTAACCGCGTTCCCTCGTCCTCGGAACCGCCGGAGGTGGAAACCGTGATTGCCGAGCTCGACGCCGTCGCGCTAACACACGACATTCCCACGTCCAACCTCGCCGCCGGAGATATCGGCGCGGTGGTCCATCGTTACGAAGGCGGTGGATACGAGGTGGAGTTCGTGACCGGTGGCGGAGAGACGGTCGCGGTCCTCACGCTTACGGACACCGACATCCGGCCCCTCCAGCCAACCGACATTCTGCATGCGCGCTCGCTCCGGCGCCCCAAGTAGGCTATCGGACCCCGACCATTCCCTTCACCACCTCGATCAGCTTGGCCGAGTCGTAGCCGACGCCTTCCTTGAAGACGAGGGTGACCTTTTCGATGTCCGCGGGCGTCGCGACGGGGTCTCCCTGGATCACGACCAGGTCCGCGAGTTTGCCGGGTGTCACCGTACCGAAACGATCTGCCGCCCCGAGCACCTTCGCGCCGTTGGCGCTCATGATCTGAATCGCTTGGGGAGCGGTGAAGCCGGCCTCCAAGAGCAACGGATAATTCCGCTGGTCGCCGAACCCGGGGAGCGCCCCGCCGTTCCCGGTGGGATCGACCCCCGCTCCAAGAAGGCCTCCGGCCTTCACGAACGCCAGGTCGAAATCCATTTCCTTGCGGAGCATCCTGGCAGCCAGCGGGTTGTTGTTCTGGGCGACCCGCGCGCGGGCGGTGAGGACCTCTTCGCGCACGTCGGGCGCCAGGGCGTCGAGCATCCGCTGCGCGAGCGGCGGCCGGTTGGGGACCGACGCCTCGTAGACGGCGAGTGTGGTGGTGATGGGAATCTGATGATCCACCACCTCCTTGGTCGAAGCCCGCACCTCAGGCTGGTTCAAATCCAGCTCGGAGTTCACACGGGCGAAGCCACGCGGGCATTCGTCCGGCTTCTTCTCCGGATCGAACTCGGAGTTGGCCATCAGCCCGTGCTCGAGCCCGTCGATCCCGGCGGCCACCGCTTCGCGGAATCCCACCGAGCACAGGTGACCGGTGACTTTGGCTCCGCGCTGGTGCGCTTCATCGGCCACCGCCGCGAGCTCCGCGCGCGTGATACCGGTGTAGACCTTGAACCAGGTGACCCCTTCTTCGGTCCAGTAGGACACGACCCGCCGCGCCGCTTCCGGAGTCCTCACGTGCGCGCGCTCCATGGTCGCGTCGGGACCGGTGATATACGGACCGGTGATGTACATGCGCGGACCGGGAACCGCCCCGGAATCGATCTGGGACTTGAGGGTGATCTCGCTGTAGGGCGAGATACTGCCGGTGGTCCGGATCGTCGTAACGCCGCTCGCGAGATACAGGCGCGGCGCGCTGAAGTTGAGCTGCACCCGCCGGCCCGCTGCGGTGGTGTAGAACGTGTGGTTGTGGAGACCGACGAATCCCGGCGTCACGGTGTGGCCCGTGAGGTCCATCACCTTGGCGCCGGCCGGCACGGCGACGTTGGCCCCGACCGCCTGGATCTTCCCGCCGGCAATGACGATGGTCTGATTCTCGGCCGGGGCGGCGCCGGTGCCGTCGATCAGCTTGACGTGGGTCAACGCCACCACCGGCGCGTCGACCGCGACGTAGGGGCGCACGTTTTCCGAGAAGCTCGGAGCCTGGGCGGCGGCCGCGGAAAGCGCCAACGGCAGCAGCAGAAAAGAGGCGATGACACGCATATGCGTCCTGGACAGTAGAGGGATGCAGGAAAATGGCCGGATTGCGACGGAGTGCAATACCGTTCCTTCTTCCTGCCTCGCTCCCACAGGGGAAATGGGCTTACCGCGGCTACAGCCGCCCTTTGTTGCGCATGAAGAACGGACAGCGGACCATCCTGCTGCGGCTGCTGATGACCAATGCCTGCAGCTTCAACTGCCACTGCTGCCCCATGCGCCACGACCGGGAACTGCTGCGGGGCCAACGCCTGCATGGAATTGGTAAAAGTCCCGCAGCCGCGTGCTGTCGTAGGACGTCTGGCCAGTCGGCATCCTCATTCGCTGATGGCACCCGCCGGTTTGCAGCCCGATGCTCCCCGCTGTTAAGGGGGCCGGGCCATCAGTTTTTCTCGAACGTGAGAACAACCTCCTTGCGCATCCGCCCGTGAAGCGCGCTGCGGCCATGGGAAGGGGGCGGGAGGTATCTACGGTCGTCGGGCAGCGCCCTTGACCTCTTCGAAGCGCAGTGGAGCCCATACTTCCGGCCTAGTGGCACGATCGCCCTTCGCGCAAGACCCGGAGGCACCGATGTGCCCTTATGGTGAAGACGACGGCCGCTGCGTACCCCTGATCGCGCCGAACGCGCCGGTCGTGGTACTGATCCATGAGCGGGTGGTGGCCCGGGACCGCCCCTTTGGCCTCCTGGCCCGCGATCCGACAGACACGACCCGCGCGCCCGATCCGACCTACCAGTTTGTGTTCGACTGCGGGACAACCAACGATCCGCCGGCCCCGCCCCCAGCAGGGCTCCACTTCCGCCCAGAATCCGGATTCCAGTGTCGGGCGCCGGCCGAATGGTGGCCCCAACCCAAGAGCGGGGATAGCGCCGGCGTCCAGGTGCGGGTGCGCGATCGGACCGGCGCCATCGGCATGTATCAGGGCTTCGTCCAGGTGCGAGACGGAGCCGGAGGAGGGTGATGCGGCGTCGAGCCATCCCAAGCCGCGTACTTGGACGGGAAAAACGACGCCGCACCGAACTCGCCGTTCCTGTTGACCGCGTAGAAACTGAGGTCGAACCGCGGCCGGCCACGCGTTCGAAGCCTCGTTAGAGGCGGCTTCGAACCTCCTTCCCTTCTTCCTTTCCTTACGCTCACTCCAAACGCGGCTGTCATGCTGAGGCTCCTGAGGGCGAAGCCCGAAGGAGCCGAAGCACCTGTGGAGAAGAGATAGACACCGTCCCGAGAACGGCCCTCTCCGCCTCGGGCCGTGCCCTTCCCGTCAAATCCGCCTTCGGCAGGCGGTCGGTGTCATATCGCAAAGTTGCGATTTCAAGAGAATCCCAACGGCCGTCTCGCGTTTTTTGCCTATGCCCCTGCAGCGAGAGATCCCCATCTTTGCCGCCGCGCGTTTTCCGCTGAGTTCAGACAATGCCCTTGAGGGCATATTCCTCACAGGCTATATTACTATGGCGTGGGAAATCGAATACAGCGACACATTTGAGAACTGGTGGATGGAGCTCACCGTCGGCCGAACAAGAGTCTGTGAACGCAGGTGTCGAACTGCTGGAGACGCACGGACGAGCACTGTCGTTCCCTTACAGTTCCGGCATCCAAGGCTCTAGTTACCGGCACATGCGAGAGCTGAGGATCCAACATGAAGGAAGGCCATACCGCGTGCTCTATGCCTTCGACCCGAGGCGGGTTGCCATACTCCTAATTGGTGGCGACAAGACTGGTCACGACCGCTGGTACGAACAATTCGTCCCGTTAGCTGATCGGTTGTACCACGAGCATTTGGTCGAGCTGAATCAGGAGGACCGTACTGATGGCTAAAAAGTTCGAGGAGCTCAGGGCCCGAATGTCGCCGGAGTCCCGCCGGCGCTCACACGCGCTCGCTCAGAAGATGCTGGCGGAAATGCCGCTCCAGGAGCTCCGCCAGGCCCGACGGCTGTCCCAGGAGGCCCTGGCCAAGACGCTCGGCGCCAAGCAGGCATCGATTTCCAAGCTCGAACGCCGGACGGACATGTACGTGAGCTCGCTCCGTCAGTACGTCGCGGCGATGGGCGGCGAACTGGAGATCACCGCTCGATTCCCGGATGGCGTGGTGCGGATCAATCAGTTCGAGGACCTGGACGGATCCGAATGACGGCCAGAATTGCCATCCAGCCGATAGGACGGAGAGGGACCACGACCGGATCCTGAAGCTGATCGAGCTGCTCCTGGACGCCGCCGAACAGGGGATCCTGAGCGACGCGGCGCGCGATCTCCTCCGCTCCCTGATCGAGATGCATGAAGCCGAGCGCTGGTCGTTCGATCTGCCTCGACCCGAGGAGGCGATCGACGTGGTGATGGACCCGCGCGACCTCCGGCCGCACAGCTAAGCTTAATGAGTATGCCTCAGGCCCGCACGCGCTCCGCAAGCTTCACCAACGCGTATAGAGTGTCATTCACGGGCGTCGCGATCCCAACCCGCCGGCCCAGCTCCGCCACATAGCCGTTCAACGAGTCGATCTCGGTGCGCTTGCCCTCCAGCAGGTCCTGTGCGGTCGAGGACAAGGCATCGGGCATCGCGTCGCCCAGACGCCAGGCGCTCTGCAACAAGTCATCCTGCGACAGTGCTATTCCCTTCTTCCCGGCAACGGCGACCGTCTCGCCGATGATCCGCTCGATCATCGTGCGCAGCTCCGGTTCGCGCCCGATCACGCCATAGCGCTCGGCGGTCAGCGCGGAGATCGCATTGTACGCGCAGTTCATCGCGAGCTTGGTCCACAGCGCTGAACGAACGTCATCGGTCACCCGGCAGGGAACCCCGGCGCGTGCGAAACAGTCGCGGAGCATCTCGAGTGCATCAGACCGTCGCTCAATCACCCCCGCCTCCGCCAGCGGATCACCGATCACCAGGTCTCCGCGACCGGTGTGCTTCACGTGTCCGGGCCCCGCCATGTGGACTGCGACGTACACCGCCGCGGCGAACGCGGGAATGCCGGTGGCGCGGTGCATCCGCTCCGGGTTGTCCACGCCGTTCTGCAGGCTCAGGACGACTGAATCGGGACCAAGGTGAGGTGCGAGTGCGATCGCGGCGGGTTCGGTATCCGGCGTCTTCACGCAGACCAGGACCACGCGCGCGCTGCGTGCGGCGGAGATTTCGGTGGAGGCCCGGACCCGGACGACCGAATGGCCGCCGAGGGTGTCCAGTTTCAGGCCTTCATTAGTGATCGCACCCACCTGCGCCGGGCGACCGACGAGTGTGACCGGCGCGCCAGCCCTGGCCAGCAGCCCGCCGAAATAACAACCGACCGCGCCGGCGCCAACTACCGCAATGGCAGGCCCCTCGCCTACTGACGCAGTGCTCCCCATGCGGGGAACAAGATAGTCGCGCCCTCCGCTATTGGCTCTCGACCACCGCGGTCGGCGGCCACACGTAGTCCTCGGGAATGGATCCGGTCAACGACTCGAGCCAGACGGTCATCGACGCCACCTGATCCGTCGTGAGCTCTTTCCCGAGCTGGTACTGGCTCATCATGGACACCGCCGATGTCAGGGACGTCGTCCGGCCGTCATGGAAGTAGGGCCCGGTCTTGCCAACGTTCCGCAATGACGGGACCTTGAACACCCCCTGATCCTCTGCTCGCCTGGTGACGGCGGCCCTGCCTGGGTCGGTCAAGTTCGGCCACGGCTTGACCAGCCCCGCCTTCTGGAACGATTGGCCACCGAGGTAGGCGCCGCTGTGACAGATCTGGCACCCAGAGGAAAGAAAGAGCCGCAATCCCTTTTTCTCTGCGGTGGTCAGTGCCTCATCGGCACCACGGAGATAGGCGTCCCAACGCGAGGGCGTGACCAGGCCGCGCTCGAACGCGCCGATGGCGCGGGCGACGTTATCGAATGAGATCGGCTGTGCCTCGCCGGGAAACGCGCGGCGAAATGCCACGCGATACGCCGGGATGGCCGAGAGACGCCGTACGACGGTCCGCTCGTCCGGCATGGCCATCTCGACCGGGTTGAGGATCGGTCCTTTGGCCTGTTCTTCCACCGTGGTCGCCCGTCCGTCCCAGAATTGCGCGATGTGCCCGGCGGCGTGATACACGGTAGGCGATTGCCGGTTGCCGCGTTGCCCCTTGAATCCGGTGCTCACCGGAGCCGTGTCGGCGCCGTAGCTGTACAGGTTGTGACAGCTGTTGCAGGAGAGCGAGCCGTCGCGGGAAAGCGCGGTCTCGTAGTAGAGCATGCGGCCGAGGTCCACTTTGGGCGCGGTGATGGGGTTATCGCCGTCCGCTATTCTGGGGGGCAGCGGAGCGAATGCGGCCAGCTTCTCCCGATCGATCGGCACCACGGTCTTGACCTGACAACCGGCGGCGAGCAACCCCGCCGCGAACGCGAGGATGGCTTTCGTCATCATCTTCATGAAGGCTCCTTCCGCCGCGCGAATGCGGCCAGCTATAGTTGCAGTCCGCGGCATGAAACGAGGCTGAAACCGGACTGAAGCGCGCCTCTGGCCTCGACCCGTACCGGCGTCCATCGTTAAGGCCGCTCGCCCGCAGACGGCCCAGCCCCGGAGGGATCGCATGTCGTCGTTTCGTCGCCTCGCACTCGTCGCAGCCCTGATCTCGGCCCCCGCCATGGTGCGGGCCCAGGTCTATACCAGCGTCATCCCCGGCACCAAGACCGGTGGCAGCGCCAACGTTCACGTGCTGGGCCACATTCCACTCGACGCGCAGGGTCATACCGCCGATATCACGATCGAGCAGGAGCTCTCGCGGCCCTACGTCTACACCGCGCACCGCATGATCCCGTCAGGCATCGACATCATCAGCGTCAAGAACCCATCCAAGCCGCAGCTCATCTACTCGTGGCGGATCGAGCAGGCCGAGCTCCACCGCGGCGCGGGATCGCTGAACACGATCTACCTGAAGAGCCGCGGCCGGTACTACTTGACCGACGCCTTCCAGTTCTCGCAGGGCGGACCGGACGTGGACCTGGGCGCGATCGTATGGGACGTCACCGGACTTCCCGATACGTCCAAGGTCAAGGAGCTCACGCGTATTCGCCTCGCCGATTTCCCCGGTGGGTTCCATGAGTCCTACGGCTACAAGCATTCCAACGGCCAGGCGCTGCTGGTCACCACCATTCAAGGCCCCTGGGCCCATCTCTACGACATCGATAAGGTGGTCGCGGGCGGTGATCCGAACCAGGGATTGGTCGGCAGGGTCCCGTTGCCCGGTGACATCAAGCCCGGCCCCTCCGATCCACTCAGCCTCACGGGCTATCACGATTTTTACGTGGGTTACGATCCCGCCACGCACCAGGACAAGTTTTACGGCGCGGGCCTGGGCGGTTATTACGTCTTCGACATCACCGACGTCGCGGCTCCCAAGCTGCTCACGTCGCTCACCGGCATCGCGGGCGTCACCTGGGGCCACACCTTCACGCCCGATCCCACCGGCCGCTACGCGGTGACGGAGGCGGAGTATCAGTATGCCCCGCTCAGGATCTTCGACCTCAAGCCGGGGCTCGATGGAACGGTGAAGACCATTTCGCGCCCGATCGGCGCCTGGAACTCGGATTGGAAAGACCTGGCGCACAACATGGAAGTCCGTTGGCCATACGTGTTCGTTTCGGCCTATCTCGATGGATTCCAGGTCTTCAACATGATGGACCCCACCAATCCCTACACCGTGGGTTACTAC
>JACQVB010000065.1 GCA_016209985.1 Gemmatimonadota bacterium
ATGGTGGTGGGAACACCAGGCTACATGAGTCCCGAGCAGGGATCCGGCAACAGTGTGGTGGATGCGCGCAGCGACCTTTATGCCCTGGGGTCTGTGTTGTACGAAATGCTCGCCGGGGAACCGCCGTACACGGGCCCCACGACGCAGGCGATTCTCACCAAGCAGCTGATGGACCCGGTCCCGTCGGTGCGCCGGTTGCGTGATGCCGTCCCGATCCCGGTGGATGCAGCGTTGAGGCGTGCGTTGGCCAAGGCGCCCGCCGATCGGTTCGCGACGGCTGCGTACTTCAGCGCCGCCCTGACCGAGCCGGCGAAGGTTTCGGCGCGCGGGCGTCGCGCGGTGGTTGCCATCGCGGCGCTGGCGTTCCTCGGGGTCGCGTTCGGTGTCACGCTCACGCGAGGTAAGCGGTCGGGGCAGGGAGCCGCTGGTGTCCCACAGCGGATTGCGCGCACCGTTGACCCCGAGGCCTACGACCTGTACCTCCGCGGTCGCTATCAGCTCGCGCGGCGACGTCAAGCCAATGCCACGCAGTCAGTGGCGCTTTTCTCCCAGGCTATCTCCCGGGACTCGACCTTCGCCTTGGCCTGGGCCGGACTGGCGCGAGCACTCCAGCTCGCCAATCGGCGGCAGTTCCTCCTTCCCGGAGTCCCGCAAGACAGCCTGGTGGCGCGTGAATTGGCGGCGTCCCAACGCGCCATCGAGCTCGACAGCACCAACTCCTACGTGTGGCTCGCCTATGCCTGGGTTGCGTGGGATGTCGATCCCACAGAGCGAACGGCGGTTCTTCGGGCCGCCCGCCGCGCCTTGGCAGCGGATTCGTTGAACGCCGAGGCGCTCCACCTGCTCGGGCTCGCGCTGGAGGAGACCGGGGATCCCAGCGGGGCAGTCCGGATGTGGCGGCGCGCGGTCGTGCTGAACGCAGCTTACATCGAGTCGTTGGCGTTCCTCGGCGGGCACTACTGGTGGGCGCGACGGTATGACAGCGCGGCCGTCTGGGCCGACAGCGCCGTTCTCATCGAACCGACCTACCTTCTCGGTCGCCAATTCGCAGGCCTTGCGGCCCTGGCCCGCGGAAGATTGGCAGAAGCGGAGGCGCACTTCTCGGCGGCTCGCCGCCTGAGCGCTGGGTCGGATTTGGTGCAACCTATGAGTGGCTTGGCTCAGGTTGCGGTGGCGGCCCGCGACCGCACCCGTGCCGTCCGGCTGCTGGCCGAGGCTGAGGCTATCACCGATTCGCTCGACCCGCCGCTTCACTCTGCGGTCGATCTCGCCGACGGATACGCCACGTTGGGCGACACGGCTCGCGCGCTCCGCTGGCTCGAAGCGTACCCCATCCCGCGCGATCTGCACTTTCAGATGCATTTGCGTTTGGACCCGCCGCTCGATCCGTTGCGGAACCTGCCGCGGTTCCGCCGGTTGCTGAGCAGTTGAGCGCCGGAAGACCATAACGAAGAGTCGGGTGGCATTCCGCCCATCCCGGCTCTCTTTTTGGGGCCAGCGTTCCCCTCTCCCGTAGGGAGAGGGGACAGGGGTGAGGCAGTTAGCCGAGCCGCGGCTTCAGCCGCGGTCGAGCGTCAATCCGCCGGCTCTTCCCGCCAGAGTGCCGGGAACGTCCGCTTGAGAAGGGCCAGCTTCGGCAAATCGTTGTAGACGATGTAGGGCTGATTGGGATGCTGGGCCAGGTAATGCTGGTGGTACCCCTCGGCCAGGTAGAAATTCTTGAGCGGCTCGATGGCCGTCACGATCTTCCGCGGAAATCTCTTTTCCGCCGTGAGCTTGGCTACAGAGGTTTCGGCGGCGCGCCTCTGATCGTCGTTCTGGTAGAAGATGGCTGAACGATAGCTCGGGCCGACATCCGGCCCCTGGCGGTTGAGTTGGGTCGGATCGTGAACGGCGAAGAATACCTCGAGTAGCTGCTGGTAGCTCACCTGGGTCGGGTCGTAGGTCACCCGCACCGACTCCGCATGCCCGGTGGTCTCCTCACTCACTTCCTCATAGGTCGGGTTCACCAGCGAGCCCCCGGAGTAACCGGAGACCGCTGAGATCACGCCCTTGGTGTGCTCGAAAACCGCTTCGATGCCCCAGAAGCAGCCGCCGGCAAACACCGCGGTCTGGCTCCTGGGAGCAGGACCGGCGGCGCCGCCCCGACCCCCCTGTGCCGTCACCGTCGCGGCGAGCGAGACCGAGAGGCCAACGAACCATAGAGCGGGGGAAAGTCTGTGGCGACTCATCGAAGGGTCCTCGATGGGGGAGTCACCGCCCAGAACAGCCAGCAATCTCAGGATGTTCCTCCGGGCTGGCCCGGTGTCACATCCTGGGTGGTGCCGAACATGCGAATCGCCCGGCCGTCGGGCGCCCGTTCGACGGCGCCATGCGCGTGGAGCACCCGGACGGTACCGTCGGGCCGGACCAGCCGATGCTCGAACTCGAAGGGCTGGCCGTCGCGCAAGGCCTGGCCCACGATAAGCTCCACCCGTTTGCGGTCTTCAGGATGCACGCGCTCGATGAATGCCTGGTAGGAGGCCCGGAACTCGCGGGGCTCCAATCCGTACATGCGGTACAGCTCGTCCGACCAGGTCACTCGATCGGCGAGGATATCCCAATCCCATCGCGCAGTGGACCGTGGTGTACGCGACACGTCGTCGGCTCCCTTTTCCTGTATGCCGTCTGGTGGTCGGTTGCCTGGGAATGCGAATCGGAAAGTTACGCGCCCGGCCCGATGGGACTAGATGGCTGTTTCACCCCGGCTTGTTGGGATGAGGCCAAGGAAGCGACCGCATCGACCAGGGATCGTGCGTCTATCGGCTTTGTCAGGTGCAGTTGAAATCCGGTCTGCAACGCCTGCCGGCGATCCTCCGCTCGCGCGAGCGAGGTCAGAGCCGCTGCCGGCAGGGACGCGATAGCCGTCTGCTCGGACGCGCGCACCTTCCGGATGAGCGCGTATCCGTCCTCGTCAGGCATGGCCACGTCGGCCAGGAGCACGTCGAAGCGTGCCACCTGTAACAGCTCGATCGCCTCCGGGGCCGACGCCGCAGTCAGGACTTGCGCGCCATGCTGTTCCAGAATGACGGCAATCATCTCGCGACTGCTTTCATCATCGTCGACTACCAGCGCCGTAATCCCACGCAGCGAGACCGGTGCGACACCGGAGGCGGAGGCCGGCGGTGAGGGGCCGCTGCCTAGTTCGGGTTCGGAGACGGGCACGATGGGAAGCCGCACGATGAACGTGGCGCCCTGGCCTTCGCCATCGCTTTGGGCCCGAACGGTCCCCTCGTGTGCCTCCACCAGTTGCTTGACGATCGAAAGTCCCAGCCCCAAACCGCCGTGGTGCCGCGTAGTCGATCCATCGGCCTGGCGGAAGGGCTCGAACACCGACGGCAGGAAGTCCGAGTGAATCCCTTGCCCGGTATCGGCGACGACCAGTTCGACCGCGTTGTCTGTCCGGCCGAGACGCACCCGAACGGTACCGCCGTTGGGGGTGAACTTGATGGCGTTGGAGAGCAGGTTGCCGAGGATCTGC
>JACQVB010000066.1 GCA_016209985.1 Gemmatimonadota bacterium
CGACAACGTGGTCATCGTCTGCTCGATCGAAAACGTGGACCCTATGGGGGTGCACACCGGAGATTCCATCACCGTGGCACCGGCCATGACGCTGACCGACCGGGAGTATCAGCTCATGCGCGACGCGGCAATCGCGATCATCCGGGAGATCGGTGTCGCAGCGGGCGGGTGCAACATCCAGTTTGCGGTTCATCCGCGCACCGGCGAGATGCTGGTCATCGAAATGAACCCGCGGGTCTCACGCTCTTCGGCGCTGGCGTCGAAGGCCACCGGATTCCCCATCGCCCGGATCGGAACCAAGGTCGCGGTGGGATACCGGCTGGACGAGCTTCCCAACGACATCACCAAGACGACCCCGGCATCCTTCGAGCCGGTCCTCGACTATGTGGTGGTCAAATGCCCCCGCTTCGCCTTCGAAAAGTTTCCCACCGCCGACGCGCGGCTCACCACACAGATGAAATCGGTCGGCGAATCGATGGCGATCGGGCGGACCTTCAAGGAGGCCTTTCAGAAGGGGGTCCGCGCGCTCGAGATCGACCGCGGGGGGTGGGTGATCGGCGCCACTCCGGGCGATGATCGCCTGGACGGGGACGACCGGGAAACCATCACGGCCGCGCTGCGCACGCCGACGCCGGAGCGCATCTTCCAGATCAAACGGGCGATGCTCCTCGGCGTATCGGTGGCGGAGATCGCAGAGCTCACCTGGATCGATCCCTGGTTTCTGCAGCAGATGCACCAGCTGATCGAGGCGGAGGAGGACTTCCGTGCCGCCGCCGGCATGACGCCGGAGCATCTGCGGCGAATGAAGCGGATGGGATTCTCGGACCGGCAGCTGGGGACGCTCCGGGGCATGGCCGAAGCCGACATCCGGGCGGCACGGTGGAAGGCGGGCATCCACCCGGCGTACAAGGTGGTGGACACCTGCTCCGGGGAGTTCCCGTCGAAGACTCCCTATCTCTACTCGTCCTACGACGAGGAGAACGAATCCGAGCCGCTGGGGTCGCAGGGGATCGTCATCCTGGGAAGCGGTCCCAACCGGATCGGGCAAGGCGTGGAGTTCGACTACTGCTGCGTCCGCGCGGGACTGGCGCTGCGCGACCTGGGTTTCCGCACCATCATGATCAACTCGAACCCCGAGACCGTCTCCACCGATTTTGACATCTCGGACAAGCTCTATTTCGAGCCGCTCACCCTGGAAGACGTTCTGGAGATCGTGCGCCTGGAGCAACCGCGGGGCGTGATCGTGCAACTCGGTGGCCAGACGCCGTTGAAGCTGGCCAAGGGGCTGGAAGCGGCCAAGGTGCCGATCCTGGGAACCAGCCCCGACGCCATCGACGCGGCGGAAGACCGGCGCCGCTTCGAGGCGCTCGCGCGCGAGCTGGGCGTGGCCCAGCCACCCAGCGGCACCGCGACCAGCGTGGCAGAGGCCGTTAAGGTCGCAGAAAAAATCGGATACCCGGTTCTGGTCCGTCCCTCCTACGTCCTGGGCGGACGCGCCATGCAGATCGTGTACGACCAGCCGTCGCTCCAGGACTATTTCCAGCGCGCGGCACGCGCGGCCCCGGAGCATCCGGTGCTGATCGACCGCTTTCTGGAGGATGCCTTCGAAGCCGATGTCGATGCCCTCGCCGACGGGCAACGCTGCATCATCGGCGGGGTCATGCAGCACATCGAAGAGGCCGGCATCCATTCGGGCGACTCGGCCTGCGTCCTCCCCTCGCTCATGGATCCGCGGGTGGTGGATGAAATGCGCCGGCACACCCGCGCCTTCGCCAAGGCGCTCGGCGTGGTGGGTCTCCTCAACGTGCAATATGCGGTCAAGGACGGCGTGGTCTACGTCCTCGAGGTGAATCCCCGGGGGTCTCGCACGGTGCCCTTCGTCAGCAAGGCCACCGGCGTTTCGCTGGCGAAGCTGGCGGCGGCCGTGATGGTGGGACGGACCCTGGATCAGCTCGGCGTGGCCGATCAGGTCCGCATTCCCTACATCGCCGTCAAAGAGGCGGTCTTCCCGTTCTCCAAGCTTCCGAACGTCGACACGCTGCTCGGCCCCGAGATGAAGTCGACGGGTGAAGTGATGGGCATAGCCGACAACGTGGGACTGGCCTTCGCCAAAGCCCAGATCGGGGCGGATGGAGCCCTGCCGCTGCAGGGCTCCATCTTCGTCACGGTGCACGATCGGGACAAGCCGGCGGTGCTGCCGATCGTCCGGCGATTCCACCAGATGGGGTTCAAGATTCTCGCCACCAGGGGCACGGCAGAGTATCTGACGTCTCACGGCATGCCGGTGGAACCGGTGCTCAAGATCTACGAGGGCCGGCCGAACGCGGTCGACCTGATCGTCTCGGGCGCGGTCCATCTGCTTATCAACACTCCGCTGGGAAAGCTCACCGCTCGGGATGATTACCTGATCCGGCGGACCGCGCTCCAGCACCGGGTGCCCTACACCACCACCATGTCCGCCGCCGCGGCGGCCTGCGAGGCGATCGCGGCGTTGCGGGGCAGCGAGCGGACGGTGCGCTGTCTTCAGGAGTGGTACCAGCTGGTGGCGCCGGATGAACGCCCGAAGCCGGAACCCGCCGCTGTCGGAAGTCAAACTGATGGGGTTTAACGAAACGGATTGCTCATGGACTACTTCGTGCACCAAAGCGCGTATGTCGACGAGGGCGCCAGGATCGGGAAGGGCACCAAGATCTGGCATTTCTGTCACGTCATGCCGGGAGCGGAGATCGGGGAGCGCTGCAACCTGGGCCAGAACGTGGTGGTGATGCCCGGCACCCACATCGGCAACAACGTGAAAATCCAGAATAACGTCTCGATCTACGAGGGCGTTACGCTGGAAGACGACGTTTTTTGCGGTCCCTCGTGCGTGTTCACCAACGTGCTCACTCCTCGCAGCCACGTCTCGCGCAAAAACGAGTATTCCCCGACGCTGGTCCGGCGCGGCGCGACCATCGGCGCCAACGCGACGATCGTGTGCGGCGGAACTATCGGTGAATACGCCTTCGTCGGTGCCGGCGCGGTGGTCGCCTCGGACGTTCCCGCCTACGGGCTGATGGTCGGTGTCCCGGCGCGGCGTGTTGGGTGGATGTGCCAATGCGGCGAGCGTCTCCCGGTGGACGGCTCACCGGTGACGTGTGGGCGGTGTGGATGGGAGTACGAGGAGAAGAACGGCCGCCTGTCTCCAATTGACCGTCGCTCCGGCTCCCGGTAAGTTTTTCAATCTTATGTACTTGGACCACCAGTGAAGATCCCCTTGCTGGACCTCAAGGCCCAGCTCGAATCCCTCAGAAACGAAGTTATTCCGGCCCTCCTCTCGGTCGTCGAGAGCCAGCATTTCATCATGGGAGAGGCGGTCGGAAAGCTCGAAACCGAGGTCGCGCGTCTTTCCCATGCCCGCTTCGGGGTCGGCTGCGCGAGCGGGACCGACGCCTTGCTCCTTTCCCTCAAGGCGCTCGATCTCAAACCGGGCGACGAGGTCATTACCACCACCTTCACATTCTTCGCGACCGCGGGAGCCATTCACAACGCGGGTGGACGCCCGGTGTTCGTGGACATCGAGCCGGGCACGTTCAACCTGGACCTGGACCAGGTCGAGGCCGCCATCACGTCCCGCACTCGCGCTATCGTGCCGGTGCATTTGTTTGGCCAAATGGTTCCGATGGAGCGACTGCTTGCCCTCGCCTCGGGGCACGGGCTCGCCGTCATCGAAGATGCCGCGCAGGCGATCGGAGCCCGCCAGCGGGTGAAGGGCGAGTGGCGGATGGCGGGGGAGCTCGGCACGACGGGAGCATTCTCGTTCTTCCCCAGCAAGAACCTCGGTGCCTGGGGCGACGGCGGAATGATCGTCACCCAGGACGCCGCGCTGGCCACGCGCCTGGCCAAGTTGCGCACCCACGGAGGCGCCAAGGAGTACGATCACGAAGAGGTCGGGTTCAACAGTCGGCTGGACACGCTGCAGGCCGCCGTCCTGCTGGCGAAAATCCCGCACCTCACGGAATGGAATGCCGCGCGGCGTTCCCGGGCGGCGTGCTACACCGAGGGCCTTGCCGGTGTGAACGGCGTGACGGCGCCGGTCACGCATCCGGACAACGAGCACATTTTTCATCAGTACACGATTCGCGCCGAACGTCGTGACGAATTGCAGGGGCATCTCAAGGCGGGCGGGATCGGGACCAAGGTCTACTACCCCAAGCCGCTTCACCAGCAGTCGTGCTTTGGCTACCTCCGCTACCCGGCGGGGCGGTTTCCCCAGGCGGAGCGAGCCGCCCGGGAAGTGCTCTCGCTGCCGGTGTATCCGGAGCTCAGCGATGCCGCGTGCGAAGGGGTGATCGACGCCATCCGGGAGTTCTACGCGTGAGTCGTCTCAGGGTCGCGGTCATCGGGGCCGGGAATTGGGGGCGCAACCACGTGCGCACCCTGGCCGGCATGCCCGACGTCGAGCTGGTCGCCGTCTGCGACAGCAGCCCGGGACGGCGAGACCAGATCAGCCGCCAATATCCGGACGTGCTGGTGACGGCGGAGAGTGAACAGGCGATGGGGGCGGCCGAGGCAGTCGTCATCGCGACGCCGGCGGCGACTCATGCTCCGTTGACCCGAACCGCCATCGAACGGGGACTGCCCGTGCTGGTCGAAAAACCGTTCACCCTGTCGCCGCGCGACGCCGACGCGCTGGTCGAGCTGGCGGCGGTCCGCGGGGTTCCGGTGGTGGTCGGCCACCTGCTCCTGTTTCATCCGGCAATCGAGCGACTCCGAAGCATGATCAAGAACGACGAGCTGGGCACCGTTTATTACCTCTACAGCCAGCGGGTGAACCTGGGCCAGGTTCGGCCGGACGAGAATGCGCTGTGGAGCTTCGGCCCCCATGACGTCTCGGTGGCATTGGACTTGCTTGGACAGCCGCCCGTGCGGGTTGCGGCCCAGGGAAGGAGTTACCTCCAGGCCGGCATCGAGGACGTGGTCTTCCTGACCATGGAATTCGAGTCCGGCGTGCTGGCGCACGCTCAGATGTCGTGGCTCGATCCGCACAAAGAGCGGCGGCTGACCGTGGTCGGGTCGCGGAAGATGGTGGTCTTCGACGACATGCAATCGCGGGAAAAGTTGAAGATTTACGATCGCGGCGTGGATCGGCCTCCCGAGTATGGTTCCTATGGCGAGAGTCTCGCGATCCGGGAAGGCGACATCGCCATTCCCCGGGTCCCCACCGATGAGCCGCTCTCGCTGGAGCTCAAACATTTCGTGGCGGTGGCGCGCCGGCAGGCGAGGCCCAGGGTGGATGCAGCGAGCGGGGCCGAAGTGGTTCGCGTCCTGGCAGCGGCGTCTGAATCATTAGCCGAGAACGGCCGGGTCGTGGAGCTGACGCCGGCGCGGGCGGGGATATCATGAGCATCGAAAGCGAATTGATCGCGAACGCAAAAGATCGTAAGGCTGTCTTCGGCGTCGTCGGGCTGGGCTACGTAGGATTACCGCTGGCCGTTGAGCTGGCCACCGCCGGGTACCGGGTAATCGGGTTCGACCTGAGCCAGCGCGTCGTAGACGCGGTTTGCACCGGAAAGTCCCATATCAAGGACGTCCCCTCCGCCCGTCTCGAACCCCTGGTCAGGGCCGGGAAAATCGGCGCGACGACGGACATGGGGCGGCTGCGCGAGCCCGACGCGATTTCGATCTGCGTGCCGACTCCGCTGTCCAAGACGAAAGATCCCGATATCTCGTTCGTGCTCTCGGTGGCCGAATCGATCAAGAAGACGGTTCGGGCCGGGCAGGCGGTGATCCTGGAAAGCACCACGTATCCGGGAACGACGCGCGAGCTGCTCCTTCCACGGCTGGAAAGCGGCGGGCTCAAGGTAGGCGAAGACGTCTTCCTTGCCTTCAGCCCGGAACGGGTGGATCCGGGAAATCCGACCTGGAACACTCGCAATACGCCCAAGGTCGTCGGGGGCGTCACGCCCGCGTGTCTGCGGGTGGCGAGGGCGTTGTACGAACCGGCCTTCGACCGGCTGGTTCCGGTGTCGTCGCCGGAAGCGGCGGAGCTGGTCAAGCTGCTGGAGAACACCTTTCGCAGCGTGAACATTGCGCTGGCCAACGAAGCCGCCGTGGTGTGCGACCGCCTGGGGGTGGACG
>JACQVB010000070.1 GCA_016209985.1 Gemmatimonadota bacterium
CTGCCGAGGTGCGGGGTGCCACAGTTCACGGAACCCAGGCAAATGATCGCGGCAGCCACGCTGATGCGCACGCCGGCAGTCAATCGCATCACGAGCTCCTTGAGGGACCGCGTCGCGTGAACAAGTCAGTTCTGACGCGCTGGTATTGGACCTGCATCCCTCTCACCAAGAGGCATGACCATTTGCGTAAAACGCTACGTCCGCGCAGCCTAATCCGCCATTACCGCGAAGTCCCCGACGGAGAGTCTGCGATCCACCCAAGCCGTGCGGCCCTGCGCGCCTTTCCGCTCCCCGGTTGCCCGGAGAAAAGATGAACATTTGGCAAGCGCCCTCCGCCCAGGCGAGAAACGCCACAGTCGCGAATTAGCCCGCAGAACTTGCAACAATTTCGTTTTAGACCGCTTTAGCCGCGTTGCGCCGTCTCACCTGGTCGCGCTCGGGATCTTCCCTCAGTTCCTTCCGCTAATTCCCCTCCGCCACCAGCCGCTCGATCGCGTCCCCAACCAGCAGCACCACGCCAATATTCCCGGCGAGCTCCTTCGCGTGTCCGTTTCCCCCCGCTCGTTCGAGCTCAGCCAGCATGCCTTCGAGAATGGCGACTTGGCGAGTCAGCAGGGATATCGTTTCTCGCGCATGCCCGATCGGTGACACTCCCTGACCATTTCCCACCGCGGATCCGCTCAACTCCTCCAGCCGCGAACGCGCTCGGCTCACTCGCTGCTTCGAGAGCGTGATCACCTCCGTCCGCCACGCTGACGGCTCAGCAGGAAGAGCTGGTACCGGTCGAGACTCCGGAAATTCCAGAGACCACCGCGCGAGCCGCGGCCGTTGAAGCCCAACGCCGCAAAGCTTCACCATTCCCGCGCCGAGCGGGCTGCGCCAGAACCGGATCCAGCGGGCTCCGATCACCCGGTTGTGCCGGCGGCTGCGCCACCACAGGATGCCGGCCGCGAACGCAAAGGTGACGATAGCGGCGAAAATCATCCGGCCGAGAAAGTTGACCGGCGCATGGCGCGCGAGCGCCGGGACGACGGCGATCAGAAGGCTCAGCCCGAACACACCCAGCGCCGCGACCACGATCCACGCCGGCCGCTTACGGTCGGGCGGCGCCGGCGGCGGCTTCCTGTTCCCGGGATTGCCCGCTCTGCCCTGGCGCCCGATCTCGGCTTCGACCAGCTCCTCGATGTCCGTTCGGCTGTAGCCGCTCGCGAGCATCAAGCGGGTCACCGGAGCAATCCCGACCAGCGGTATGAGCGCGAGCAGCGCCAGCAAGCCGGCAATGACCGGGAGCGGACCACTGGCCGGCACGCTGGCGAAGTATCCCGCGACCAGTGCCGTGACGCCGACCACAGTCACAACCTGGGAGACGGCACGCGTCCGGTCGAGAAAGGCTTCCCACTCATCCGGCTTGTTCTCCATGAGCGCCGGGATGAGTGACAGAGTCGCCGCGAGCTCCGCCGCGCTCTGGAAACGGTAGCCGGGATCTCGCTCGAGACAGCGTGCCACCGCTCGGGATAGAATCGTTTGGGCGGCATCGCCGGAGACCTGAAGCGACGGAGCCGTCTCGGTCAGTTGCCGGCGAGCCACTTCCGAGTCCGTGCCGCTGAACGGCGCGTCTCCGCTCGCGATCACGAAGCCGGTGACACCGAGCGCGTAGAGATCGCTGCGAGGGTCGGCCGGGAACCAGAGGATCTGCTCGGGACTTAAGAAATACGGAGTGCCCGAGCCACCGTCCGGCGGGACATCCTCCTCGAATAGCCGAGCCAGCCCGAAATCGGTGATCAGAACGCGGCCCCCCGCCTCCATCATGATGTTCCAGGGCGTCATGTCCCGATGGACCACGCCCTTGCCATGCGCGTACTCCAGCCCGAGGGCCACGTCCCGGAGGATGCGCGCGGTCTCGGCGGCCGGCAGCGGCCCTTCCCGCCTGACGCGGCTGGCCAGCGTTTCGCCCTCCACATACGCCATGGTGAACCAGGAGAACCGGCCATCGGGCGTCTCCTCGACCGTGTAGATCGGCACGATGTACTTGTGCATGAGCGACGCCGCGATCCGGGCCTCGTCCAGGAAGCGCTGGCGGCGTTCGGACGACCTGGCGAACTCGGGGCGCAGGAGTTTCAGGGCGACGTGGCGCCCGAGGCCGCTCTCCCACGCGAGGTAGACGATTCCCATCCCGCCACGGCCCAGCTCGCCCTCGAGGACGTAGCGGCCCTCGAGCGCCCGCTGCAGCTCGTCCATCAGCTCATCAGGGTCGGTCGTCACGACCATTGATTTGTCGTTCGGTTCCGCTACTCGCAAGGCCATGTATCCTCCGCCTCGTGTGGTAAACAATGTCCAGGACGTCGTGCCAGAACTTGGAGCCGAATCCCATCGAGATGCCGGTCAGCAGCGACCCGACTACTTGGTAGAGCAGTCGCGGGGCTGAGAGCACCGGTAGTGCGGGCGAGCCCGACGGACCGGGCCGGACCCAGCCGAGCGTTTCCCAGGGCGCGTTCAGGTGGGCCAGGATCTGGAAGAAGTCTGCCTTGATCGCCAGCGCCAGCAGCACGGAAACCGCCAGCGCCCGGCGGCCGATGCGCCGCTCGCGCTCCTTCTCTTCGCTCGCGCTGGGCCGCGCCTCCCGCAGGGTTTCGTCCCGGAGCTTGAGCAGGTTGGTCAGCCGCTCCGCCGCGATGCTGAGCGTGCTCAGCAAGGCCAGCAGGTTGATCAATGGTTGGAACGGATTCATGTCTGTGGCTCCGTTGGAGGCGGTCGGATGGTCGGATGGTCGGGCGGTCGGACGGTCGTGCTGCAGTGACGCTCAGTGACCGTCTGACCGTCTGACCGCCTAACCGTCCAACCGTCCAACCGTCCAACCGTCCAACCGTCTAAAGCACGGCCGAGACGACCCCGCTCGGCGCGCCTTCGCCGGCTTTGTTCACCGCGATCACCCGATAGCTCAACTGCACGCCACGGGGCTGATTGCTCATCACCCGCTCGGTGGCTGCCGAAGTGCCGGCTTCCTCCCACGGACCGGCGTTCTGCTGGCGCTGGATGTGATAGGCGGCCGGAAGACCTCCGTCGACCGGCGCCTCCCAGCTCAAGATGAGCCAGGTATCGCCCTGCTTGCCGACCGCGATGTTCCGGACCTCTCCCGGCTCTTGCAGCGGACTCTTGTCTCGGCGAGGGCCCCAGCCGAGGCCAGCCAGTTTCCCGCGTTCCGTGCGGGCGGCGATCTCGGCATAGCCAAGGTTGGCCTTGAGTCCATCCTTGATCAGAGTGAGGGCCTGGTCCTTGGCCGCGTGTTGCTGCTGCGACATCATGTCGGTCTCGGTCGTCGCCTGGAGGGCGGTCTTGTACTCCGCGATCCGAGCCTGCATGTCAGCCACCGGGACGGGGGGCGTCGGGAAGTCCTGCGCCATCTTCGTCAGTCCGTCGTTCGCCATCTCGGCCAGCGCGATGATTTCGATCTCTTTCTGTGGAAACGTGGGCACGGTAATTCCCCTTCAAAGGTGAATGTCGTGGTTGAGTTCTCGTCATTCGAAGCCAGGAATCGGGGGACCACGGGCGGCGGAACGGTATTTCAAGCCGGGAAACCCGGTCTGCGAACTTGAAAATCGTTGTTTCAAGCTTGAAAACCGTCTTTTCAAGCTTCGATCGCACGAACCCAAGCTTGAAAACGTGCTTTTCAATGATGAAAACCGGGTCTTCAAGTTTGAAAACAGCGTTTCCAGATCTGAGATCAGGGTTTTCAAGCTTGAAAGCACCATTTCGAAGCTTGAAAACATCTTTTCCAAGCTTGAAAAGGGGTTTGTCAAGCTTGAAAACACTGTTTCGAGGCATGCGGGCCACATCAGCGGAGCGCCCTGCCCAGAATGAAGCCGGCCGCCGCGGTCGCCACGAAGCCCACGCTCGAACCAAGCTTGAAACGAGGTTCTTGAAGCGCCCGGACGTACTGATTCGACAATCTCTGGTAACTGCTGAAAGCGGTCTCGTAGCCAGTGGCGTACGCGCTGCTGTTCGCGTCTTCCAGGCGAACGATCGAGTCCTGCAAGGCGGTAACGAGGAGCTGCAGCGAGTCCGCCGCGAGGAGCCGGTCCTTCTGCTGCCGCCAGGATGCCGCGTTCTGGTGGTCGATGACGAACGTCTCGGCGAACCAGGCGGGCACCGCCACGTACTGGATGCCGAGCGTGTCGTTCTTGCCGGCCGGAATCGTGAGCATCCGCCACACCGAGTCGCCCAGCTCGGGGAAGGCCCTGCGAAGTTCCTGAGCCAGGCCGGTCAGGGTGGTGGTTTCGCGGATCGCGAGCTGAGCCGTTTCGCGGTTCCGCTCGAGCACGCCCACCGAGTCGCGCCAGGACTGGGCCAGCGATTCCAGCGAATCGGAGTGAAGCCCAAGGGTACTGATCAGCTGCTCGCGCTCGTCCACCACGCTGGTCAGCGAGTCGCGCACGGCTGCGAGGGCCGCGGCCTCGGTCTCTGCCTTGGCGATGGCCTTCCGGTCCCGGCCGATGATTCCCCAGAGAACCACCCGCCCGATAGTCCCAAGAGGCTCAAGACCAGGGCCGCGATCAGCAGCGAGGCCCGTTTACTCATGCCGCACCTCGACGGTGCGGTCGGTCACCCTCAGGCCGAGGGCGGAGGCAACCGCCGATAGTTGCCCGCGGGCGCCCTCGGCCACTTCATAGGCGACGGAGTAGGCAGTGGGGCTGCTCAGCCGGAGCCAGGTGCCGCGGCGAGCGAGCTCCATCAGGAAGTTCTTGACCAGGCTGCCGGCGGCCGTTGCCATCGAGTTGATGAGTCGAAGATTCTCGGTGGTCAGCTGATCCAGATCCGCGCCGGGCCTGGCCGGTCCGGACGGGCCCGACGGTGCCATCGCCGTCGGGGTCAAGCCGGCCTGGTCCCCAATGATCTCCCACATTTCAGGAGAAGGAGATGGATCACTCTTGTCGGGACGGACCATGGCGTGGCCGATCACGCCCGCGAAGCTGCCTAACCGCTCACCGTAGTAGTCGAACGGCGAGTCGGGGTAGACGCGGGGGATGTCGAACCGGCCGCACAGCTCGCCGATCAAGGTGGCGAGTGAGACGAGCTGAGCCGGCTGGTAGCGGGTGAACCAGTGGTAGCCGCGATAGTCGCGGCCGCAGTCAAAGGCTTGGGTCTTGGGTCTTAGGTCTTGGGGAGTGATTCGACCGAACGCATAGAGTTGGCCGTCGCGCTCGGTGAGCGGACCTTCGCTGGCCAACTCGACGCCGATGAATCGTTTCTCGAAGTCGGTCCGGGCGGGGTCGGGCCAGGTGAGGCCGAACTGCCAGGCCCAGGCCGCGGGGTCGAAGATCTCGAATACGGCGCCGTCCTGGTCGATGAGGTAGGCGGTCGCCACGTGGCTGGTAGCGCCGTCCGCGCCCTGGTCGCGGTTCCAAGACTCAAAGGCGGTGCGCGCGTTCCGGCAGACGGTGTGATGGATGGCGATGCCGGACTTCTCCTGTTTGGCCGGGAAGTATTCCGAGGGCGGGAGCCGCAGGGTTCGGTTGATCTCCATCTCGATCTCCTGGCGAAAGCCGAGTGCGCGGTGAAAGGCTCCTGTACCGCGTAAAAAGGCCACTTCTACGAAGAAAGACGGAAAAATGCGTAACGATTTACACCCTGTCTTCTAAGCGCTTATCGTACGGAGAGTTAACCGACGTCTGGGAAACGGGCGTGTTCACTTACGCGATTGCAACCACCGGCGGGCGGGAGCTTTGTTGGGCGAGAACGGGGGGTGATGAGGCTCGGGCTGGTTTACGAGCGCCTCAGCGTCGCGCCGAGCCTCGGGCGGCGGCGTTGATTCGGCGTTGACGCTCGATCGTACGTTACTGGTCATGGAAACAGGGCAGTCGTACATTGAAAACGTGACTGCTTCCGCATTCATGACTGCTGATGAGTTACTGCGCCTCCAGCTTCCGGACAAACGAACCGAGCTGGTGAAAGGCCGTTTGATCGTCCGCGAGCCGGCCGGCTATCTCCACGGGATGATCGCGGTGAGGCTCACCAAAGTGATCGCCAATCATGTGGACGCTCACGGTCTGGGAATCGTTCTGGCTGCCGAAACTGGATTCAAGCTGCAAACGAATCCCGACACGGTCCGGGCACCGGATGTGGCATTCGTCAGTAACGTCCGGGTACCCGCGACGCCGCCCAGAGGGTACGCTCCCTTCGCTCCTGATCTCGCGGTCGAAGTCCTCTCGCCTGACGATCGGCCGGGAGAAGTGCTGGCGAAGGTGGCGGACTGGCTAAGGAACGGGAGCCGGCTGGTGTGGGTGATCGATCCCGACCGAAGGGGCGCCCGGGTGTATCGCGACGATGGGACGGAGTCTATCCTCAACGAAACAGATGCGCTCGCGGGAGAGGACGTCCTACCCGGCTTCTCGTGTCAGCTCGCGACGATTTTCTGAGGCCGTGATGGCCGAGGGCACCCGCCGCGCGGCCCGCCGTGCTCGATTGAGGCACGGGCCCTCGGGACCCCAAGCCGGGATTACTTCCGCCGAGACCTGAATTCCTTTTTCAGTTTGGCGCGGGTGCGGTGGATGAAACCGGCGACAGTACCGCGGGGAAGGCCGGTGATGCGGGACATCTCGTCGTAGGAAACGCCTTCGTACCAGAGGAGGAAGCATCTTCGGAGCGGGGGGCGGAGTCCCTCCAGGGCGCCGGCCACGCTGGGGCTCAGCTCGAGGGATCCGACGCGTTTCCTCGCACGAGGTTCCGGGGGCGGAGTGCGGAGGCCGGGAATCGAGGAGGCGCCGGACGGCGCGATCTCCTCGACCTCGTCGAGGGGAATGTCCTTTGTGTGCTTCTTGCGTCGCTGCTGGCGCAGGTAGTCCATGCCCAGATTGTTCGCGATCCGGAAGAGCCAATTGGCAAAATTGGATTCGCGCCGGTGGCTCTTCAGCTCGGTGAAGGCCCTGCTGAACGTTTCCTGAGAGAGGTCCTCGGCAGTTTCGCGGTTCTTGACCAGGCGGAAGAGCATGGAACGGACGCGTTTTTCGTGGCGGCGCATCAGGACGGCGAAGGCTTGTTCGTCGCCGTCCAGGGTGAGGGCGACCAGGTCAGGGTCCGCGAGGTCGGAGAGACTGGCTGACCGAGGCACGTTAGGCGGCTACTTGCATGGTGTGCGCTAGGATGCATGACGGGGACCGATTAGGCAATACCGAAGCCGTTCTTCAGCGGGGGCGAGTACGACGAGTAGGGCGAGGGCGGGGGGCCGGCAGGTGTGGCGGCCCCCTTCCCGCGCCACGTCTTGCCTCACAACGGACGAGCGTCTCTGAGCACCTGTTCCCGGATGCGCGGGCGTAGCCCCGCCGTCGGAAAAGAACCGCATCGGAGTCGCAACTGTCGCACTTAGTCCTGAGACCACCGGCTCCTGGCCACTTCTATAGCTCACTGCTGGCCCACTTTCCCGAGCGGCCAAACCTTCCGTAACGCATATCGACAAACAAGCGACTGGCCCTTTGGAATGCCGTACAAGGGAGAGTGCAGGGGCTCCTCGCCCCCGATACGTCCGAGGGGGCGTGTCCACCCTTGTCCGAGGCACTCGCCTCCGCTCTACGATAGGTGTCCTGCACTGCTAGGACCTGTAAACGGTGCCGCCTAGCCGCCGGTACTGTATGAGAACGCGCGACGCAGGCGGTAAACTTTCCGAATGACGAGCAGCGAGCTGTCGGAGCGGGACGTGATTCGCGGAGCCCAGGCCGGGGACGAACGCATGTACCGGGAGCTCGTCTCGCGGTACGTGAGGCCGGCGCTGGCCGTCGCCTGGGAGTTCACAGACACGCTCGACGACGCCGAGGATCTCGTCCAGGAAGCGTTCCGTCGAGTCGTGGATGCGCTCCACCGCTTCGAGGCAGGCCGTCCTTTCGCGCCATGGTTCTTCACGATCCTGCGCAACGTGGCCCGAAACGCCGCCGGGGAGCGCGCTCTCCGGCTCCACGCCGCGCTTGACGAGAGCATGCGAGACGAGGGGCCGACGGCCGAGGAGGTCGTCGAGTACCTGGAGCTCCAGGCGCGGGTGGACGTGGAACTCGAATCGCTCCCGGACATGCAGCGCGCGTGCTTCCGACTCTGCCTGCTGGAGGGGCTCTCGAGCCGGGAGGCCGCGGAGGCGCTGGGCGTGAGCGACGCCACCGTGCGCACGCATGTGTACCGGGCTCGCCAGGCGATGCGCAAAGCCATTCTGCCGTTCGCGGAGGAGGAACGATGAGGAAACGTCGAGAGCAGCGCGGATTGATGTCCCGCCTCCCCGAAGGCAAAGTCTATTGGGAAAGGCTCACCGATCGGGTCGTGACGGACGCAGCCGGCCAGTTGAGCGAGTACCGGAACGCTGGGAGACACTGGTGGCGCGGCCTCGCTCACTTCTCCACGCCGCTGACGGTCGGGGCGGCGGCCGCCGTGATCGCGGCGGTGGTCTGGCTGCCGGAGGTCGGGCCTGAGCCGAGGAGGGACACCTTGCCCGGGATCCTCTACGCCCTGGCGCCGGCCGACCCATTGGCTGGCCCGTTCGTGACGTCCACGGCCGCCCCCACGATGGCCACCCTTATGGCCACTCCCACCCTGGAGCGCCCACGATGATCCGCATAACTGAGTCCGCCCGCGCGCTCCTCGCCGTCTTATCGATCTTCGTGATCGGCACCGTCGCGGGCGTGGTCGTGGACCGCACGATGTTGATTCCAACTCACGCGGATGCGACCGCCGCTGGCGTCCGGGGCGGCGTCCCCCGCCACCATGACGAGGTGCTGGCCGAGCTCCGCGCCGAGCTCGGTTTGTCGGCCGCGCAGTCTCGCCGGGTGCAGGAGATCTTCGCAGCGCGCCAGGGCCAGATGGAAGCGGCCTGGACGCAGGTTCACGCCAACCTCCAGCGCGCCATGCAGCAGACGACGACCGAGATCGAGGCCGTGCTCGACTCCGCGCAGGTCGAGCGGCTGCACGCATGGGTCGCGGAACGTCACGGCCCGATAGCCGACCACGCACCGGGTCGGGAGCACTGAGGACACACGGCGGATTCGTCTGAACCCCGCCGCAGCGCTTGTTCCCCGCGTCAAAGGAGCCACGTATGAAAGCAGTTTCCCCCACTCCCGTTGCGTACTTAATCGTCCTGCTCATCGCGACCGCAGTCGCGTGCGACACGGGAACTGGAGTTGAGCGCGCCGTCACAGGCGCGGTCCAGGACCGCACAATTCTGCTTCCGGCTCATTCGGATGTCGTTGCGGCCGGCGTCCCCCGCCACCACGACGAGGTGCTGACCGACCTCAGCGCGAAGCTAGGTTTGTCGGCCGACCAGTCCGCACGCGTGAAAGAGATCCTCGCGACACACCACACGGAGAGCGAAGTGGAAGCTCATGCGAGCCACCAGCGCACGATGCAGACGGGGATGACGGAGATCGAGGCCGTCCTCGATTCCGCTCAGATCGAGCGGCTGCACGCGTGGCTGGCGGAGCGTCACGACCTAGCCTCCCGGCACGCGCCGGGTCATGCGCATTGACGTAGGCGGCTACCCGGGCACACCACGCTGGGTGAAGGTGTTCGGGATCGTCGTGCTCGTCTTGGTCGTGCTGGTCGTCGTCATCATGGCCACCGGCGTCGGTGGTCGGCATGGCCCCGGGCGCCACATGCGGTCCGGGGGCGCCGGTGGCCACACACCGCCCCTGGCCGGAGGGGCGCCGCCATGATCATGGGGCCTAGCCTCCGCAAGTTCGCGTTCACCGTCCATCTCGCTTTCTCGGTCGGCTGGATCGGTGCGGTCGTCGCGTATCTGGTGCTCGGCAGCTCCGCGGTAACCAGCAAGGATGCACAGACGGTGCGTGCCGCCTGGATCGCGATGGAACTTATCGGGTGGTCCGCGATCGTCCCCTTGGCCTGCGGATCGCTGCTCACCGGGCTGGTCGTGTCGCTGGGCACCCCTTGGGGCTTGTTCCGGCACTATTGGGTCCTGATCACATTCGTGCTGACCGTCTTTTCGACCGTCGTTTTGCTGTTGCATATGCCAACCGTGAGCTCCCTGGCGCATGTCGCGCGCCAAGCAGACGGCGCCGTCCTCGGCGGCCTTGGGGGCGACCTCTTCCATCCAGGTGTGGGCCTGCTGGTGCTGCTCGTGATCACCGTGCTCAACGTGCATAAGCCGCGGGGCCTGACTCCGTACGGGTGGCGCAAGCAGCGCGAGGAGCGTGTGGTGCCGCAGCCCTAGAGAGATGCAAGGGACTCCTTGATCGGCCTCGTCGAGGTACGTCCCCCGTATCGACCTCTCGATCACGCAGGCGATCCGCGACAGTCGCGCGCAGCCACTCGCCGGTCAGCCAATCGACTCTGGACACGTCGGGACGGACGTGTCCAAGGCCACCGCGGGGAGTGTCCGCTACTCACCAGAGCGGGGTTTGGTTAACCATACCGGACCCACGACTCTAGGCCGGTTCCACAACGGGCTCCGCGCGTGGGTCTCGAACTACGAGATTCCAGGTCTCGTTGGTTCGAGTGAACGCCACCCGTGGGTCATCTGCGATTGCTGCGAAAGGCGATTCTGCGGTCGCCCGCACCTCTGTTCGGATCCTCCCGTCGACAGTGGTAAGAAAGAGATGTTGATCCAATCTTCTGACGTGCGCTGTCATTACTCCCTCAAGACCCTGAAGCTCAAAGGGCTCGAAGCGAGGTACAACCCGAGCGCCCGCCCTGGTCTCTGCGGAAATAAGGTCTAGCCATGCATTTGTGCCTTCGGAGACCTGTGGCCGGATGCCCTCACGGAACTGTGGGTTACGTAGCGTCCGACCGATCGCGCTTACGCTGTCACCAAGGTCAACGTTGGTCGCGCCCAGCTCAGCCGCGGCCGCACGGGACCGAACACCTGCGAGGAAGACGCGCGCAGCTCGATCGCTTGGGACACCGACTTCTACTACGAGAGCCAACTCCGCTAAGGCATCCGCACGATCTCGTTCGCCTAGGCTTCGAAGTTGTTGGGATGCGGAATGGACAATCCAAGGGAGAAGGTACCCGTAGATGTCCCGACAAACTGAAGCGGCTACCTTGGTCGTCTGCCCCAACTCTCGGAGACTGACGCCTGAGAGCCATCCTGCTCGGATGCCGTCGAGTTCGGCAGCTTCGGGGATCTTCTTCTGGAACCTCGCATGGTTCCTCGCCCAGTCTTCGACCTCTCGAAGCCCTGCGACCCTTGCTTCCAGTGTGTTCGCCTCTTCAAGACGATCTGCCAGCCTGCGGAATAGGTCCAAGTCGAGGTGCTCTCTAATCGCTACGCTGAGCGGTAACCCGCCGGACACGATGGCTGCGCGCGCGTCTTCTGGGACCCGATGTAACACAGAGCGAACGCGCGCTTGAAGAAACCGCAGGACTTGTTCCGGCGTTGTTGAAGCATTGGGGTGGTGAGCTTGAAGAACCGCGAGTGACGCCCTGAACACCTCCTCAACCCAGGCCTCCGGATCCGCGGCCGCACCGTTCACACCCGGATCGAGGTGCATTGCGAGGAGCTCGTCGTCGATCAAATCGCAGATGAGCTCGCAGGTCTCTGCTTTGTCTCCGAACCGAGCGAAGTCGTTGTTGGCCGCGAGCTCGAGCAAGACATCGAACGACACCTGGGCACGTGCGGCGATGCTACGCATGAGGTCAACAACGAAGAGAAGTCCGCTGCGCACGGGGTCAGTCGTCTCTCTGTTGAAG
>JACQVB010000068.1 GCA_016209985.1 Gemmatimonadota bacterium
AGATGAGACTGGGGGCCCACCGATGAGCATATGGCGTCCCCAACGGCCACCCGCCGCCCCGCCGCCCCGCCGACCCGCCCTCCTCGTCGGCGCGACGTTACTCGCGTTGGCGTGTGGAGACTCGCGGGGGCCCACACCCCTCGTCATCTACTCCCCGCATGGCCGTGACCAACTGACGATGATGGAGAAGACCTTCGAGGCTGCCAATCCCGATATCGACGTCCATTGGCTCGACATGGGCTCGCAGGATGCCTTCGACCGGGTGCGTTCCGAGCGGGCCAACCCGCAGGGGGATGTCTGGTTCGGCGGACCATCCACCATGTTCCTCAAGGCAGCGGCGGATTCGCTCCTGCAGGCGTACCGCCCCGCGTGGGCGAACGGGTTGCCCGAGCGGGCCCGCGACCCCAACGGCTTCTACCATGCCGTCTACGAGACGCCGGCGATCATCGCGTACAACACCGCGGCGATCAAACCGGAGGAGGCGCCCCAGGACTGGGACGAGGTCCTGGCACCCAAGTGGAAGAACAAGATCCTGATTCGAGAGCCGTTCGGCTCGGGCACCATGCGGGTCATCTGGGGCCTCCTGATCGAGCGGGGGATGAAATCGCCCAACGATACGGGTCCTGGTTTCCAGTGGCTGCGGCGGCTCGATGGGCAAACGAAGGAGTACGTGATGAATCCGGCCCTCATGGACCAGAAGCTGGTCCGCCAGGAGGGACTGATCAGCCTCTGGGACCTTCCCGACATCCTTCAGGAGCAGCGCAAGGGAAGTCCGCTGGGGTACGTGTTTCCCGCCAGTGGCACCGCGGTGATCGAGGACTGCATCGCCATCATTCGCGGCGCCAAGCATCCGGAAGCCGCGAAACGCTGGGTGGACTGGGTAGGCTCGGATGCCACGTTGCTGCTCACGGCGCGCGACATGATGCGGCTTCCCGCGCGCACGGATCTTCCCGCCGACTCGTTGCCCGAGTGGGTACGGGAGGTGCGGGCCAAGATGAAAGTGGCCGATGTGGATTGGGCGCTCCTGGCGGACAAGGGCGCCGGGTGGATGACCTACTGGGACCGCAACGTTCGCGGCCGCGGGAAGACTGCCGTCTCTCGGTGACTCGTCGCTGCTTCCTCCAAATGATCGACCTCTCGAAGCGGTTCGACGACCGCTTCGCCGTGCGTGATCTCACGCTCGGGGTCCCTTGCGGCTCGATCCTCGCGATGCTGGGTCCCAGCGGCAGCGGCAAGACCACGACGCTGCGCCTGCTCGCCGGCTTCGAGACCCCGGATGCCGGCCGGGTCATGGTAGACGATCTCGAGGTGACCCACCTGCCGCCGGTGCAGCGGCATTTCGGCATGGTCTTCCAGCATTACGCCCTCTTTCCCCATCTCAACGTCGGGGAGAATGTCGCCTTCGGACTGGCGGGCCGCGGCACGCCGGACGAGCGCCGCCGGCGCGTGGCCGAGGTGCTCGCGCTGGTGGATCTCGCCGGCTTCGAGGAGCGAAAGGTCGGAGAGCTCTCCGGCGGACAGCAGCAACGCGTCGCGGTGGCGCGGGCCCTCGCCCCCGAGCCCACGGTGCTGTTGCTGGACGAGCCGCTCTCCAATCTCGATCCGTCGCTCCGCGAGCGCACCCGGCGCGAGCTGCGCTCGGTCCTGGTCAAGACCGGTGTCACCACCGTGTTCGTGACTCACGAGCAGGAAGAGGCCTTTGCCCTGGCCGACCGCATCGCCGTGCTGCACGAGGGCCGGCTGGAGCAGATTGGTACCGCTCAACAGCTCTATGACGAGCCCGCGACACTCTTCGTTGCGATGTTCGTGGGCCGAGCCAGCACGCTTCCCGGTGTGGCGACCGCGATGGGACGAGTCCGGCTCGATGCGGGAACCGAATGGGCCGTGTCATCTCCGGAGCCGCTCCAGACCGGCGGTCGCGTCCAGGTGGTGGTACGGCCGGAAGCGCTCAAGTTCAGCCCGGATGGTGGCCTTCCGGGAACGGTCCGTGAGTACCGCTACACCGGCGCGCGGGCCTTTTTCCAGGTCGAGGTGTCGGGAGCCCTGGTCGAAGTCGAAGCCCCGATTGGAGCGGCCGAGATCGGCCAGTCCGTCCGGCTGTCGGCCGCCGCGGCCCGCGCATTTCCGGACCAGCCATGACTCGCCGGCCGACGGGACTCGCGCTGACGCTGCTCCTCGTCTGGCTGGTCGCGTATCCCCTCGCGTTCGTCGTGCTGGATAGCGTTCGCGGCGCCACCGGCTGGACCCTGGATCACGTGATCACCTTCGTCCGCACGCCGGAAGAATGGAAAGCGCTCTGGGGCAGCCTGTGGATCTCGATCGCCAGCGTGCTGGCCGCCGGAGCGATCGGCGTCCCTCTCGGGTTCGTCTTCGAGCGGCTCGACTTTCCCGGCCGCCGCCTCCTGGGCGCGCTGGTGGCGCTTCCCGCGGTGTTGCCGCCATTGGTCGGGGTGATCGCCTTTCTCTTCCTGTACGGCGAGAGCGGCTTCGTGGCGCGGATCGCCAGGGTGCTGTTTCGCCTGGAAGATTCGCCGTGGCGGCTGAGCGGCGCCGGCGCGATCCTGCTGGTCCACGCCTACTCGATGTACGTCTACTTCTACCTCTTCACGCGCGCCGGCCTCGCGCGGGTAGACAGCTCGATGCTGGAAGCGGCCCAATCCCTCGGCAGCACGCCATGGGCGACGCTGCGGCGGGTCACCCTGCCGCTCCTCAAGCCTCAGATCATCGCGGCGAGCCTGCTCACCTTCATGACGTCGCTCGGCTCCTTCAGCGCGCCCTACATGTTCGGGGGCGGGTTCCGGGTAATGACCACCCAGATCGTCTCGACCAAGCTGAACGGGGATGAGGGCGTGGCAATGGTGGAGACGGTGGCGCTCGCCATCGTCGCGCTCATCGGTCTGGCGCTGTTCCGGTGGACCCATGGGGAGCGTTCGGTAGCCGCGGCAGGAAAAGGCGCCCCGCCTGCGAGACGGCTGCGTCAGCCGCTGGCTCGCGGAATCGCGGCCCTGCTGGGGTGGACGCTGGCGATCATCGTCTTGCTTCCCCATGTCACCCTGATCCTGGTTTCCTTCGTTCCGATCCGCACCTGGACCACCCAGCTCTTCCCCCCGATCTATACCGTCTCCAACTACGGCACGCTCATCTCCGAGCCCGAGCGTTTGCGACCGCTCCTGAACTCGATGTGGATGGCAGCGGTGAGCACCGTGGCCGCGGTGTTTGCCGCCCTCTGGGCGGGCCGGATGATCGTCCGCCGGCGGGCGGCGCTGGGGGCCGTGATCGATACGTTGCTCAACGTCCCCTGGGCGGTTCCCGGCACCGTGCTCGCTATCGCCCTGGCGACCACCTTCAGCGTGAATCAGCCCTGGTTCGGGCGATTGGTGCTGGTGGGAACGCTGGTGATCCTGCCGCTCGCGTATTTCATCCGCAGCCTCCCGATGACTGGTGGGGCCATCGTGGCCGGCTACCGGCAGCTCGACCCGGGTCTGGACGATGCCGCCGCCTCGCTCGGCGCCGGCCGCTGGGCCACCCTCTGGCGGGTCACCATTCCGCTGCTGCGCCCGGCGATCCTCGCGAGCGCGGCGCTCGCTTTCGCCACCGGGGTCGGGGACTTCGTCACCTCCATTCTGTTGTACAGCTACAACGCGAAGCCGATCTCGATCGCGGTGCTGGAGATGGTTCGCCAGAACGACATCGGCGTGGCCGCTGCGTATGGCGTGATCCTCATGATCATCTCGGCGGGAGCGATGGCGGTGGGGACCGGCCGATGAGAAGCGAGGGCATGAAGAAGCTTTCCGTCCTCATGGCTATCGCGTTCGTGGACATGCTGGGCGTCGCGATGGTGTTCCCGCTGGTGCCATTCTATGCCCTGCGCCTCAAGGCCGAGCCGTGGATGGTGGGATGGATCATCGCATCGTTTTCGATTGCCCAACTTGCGTCGTCCCCGATGTGGGGCAGGGTATCGGATCGATACGGCCGAAGACCCGCGTTGTTGGCCGGGCTGGGAGCCTCCGGGATCGCGTTCATCATCTTCGGGTATGCCGGCGCGTGGTGGATGCTCGTCGTCTCTCGACTGGTCCAGGGAGCGGGCGGCGGCACGACCGGCGTGGTACAGGCGTATGTTGGGGATGCGATCGAGCGGAAGGAGCGGGCCAAGGCGCTGGGCTGGATCTCGGCGGCTACCAACGCGGGCGTCATGATCGGCCCCGCCATCGGCTCGTTTGCCACGAATATTTCCAATGAAGCGCCCGGACTGATCGCCGCTGGTATCTGCTTTCTCAACGTCTTCCTGGCCTGGCGCTGGCTGCCCGAATCGAAGGCGGGAAAAGGCGGGAACCCGGCGCGGCCGTCGATCGAGTCGGTGACGGTCCGCTCGGTTCGGGAGGTCGTATGGGATGTCGTCCGCCGACCCCGTGGCGACGTCCCACGCCTGGTCTGGATCTACGCCGTCGGCATGTTGGGTTTCAATTCGATGAACGCGGTGCTGGCGCTCTATCTGGGAGCGCAGTTCGGAGTTACCGAAAAGACCATCGGATACTTCTTCCTTTATATAGGCGTCTTCTCGATCGTGATGCGGGCGCTGGTCCTGGGCCCGGCAGTGGAAAGGCTGGGGGAAACGGGTGTCATGCGGATCGGCTCGCTGGCGATGGCCCTGGGGCTGTTTCTCATTCCCATTCCGCACGTCATTCCATTGTTCGCGCTGGTGATCGCGATCATCCCTATCAGCACCGCGCTGCTCTTCCCGGCGACCTCGGCGCTGGTCACGCATCGCGCGCCGAAGTCGGAGCTCGGGCAAGTACTCGGTGTCCAGCAGGCCTTTGGCGGGGTCGCACGGGTGGTGGCCCCTATTGGGGCGACGGCGGTCTTTCAGGCGGCGGGGCCGAGCGTGCCTTTCTATGTGGCGAGTGGGATTGTGGCGGTGGTCACCCTGCTGGCGTTCAGGGTGAAGAAGGAGCCGGAGGTGGTGGCGGAAGCGGCGTGAGCCGCGCGTTTTTTCGGTGATACCTGCAGTTGATTGATCCGCCAGTCTTTCGACTACTGACGGTACTGTAATCTCGCGACACAGAAGTCTTCCTCGCCATTGGACGATGGGTGGGCGTGCGGCGAAGTGGGGCCTACTGACCCACGCCGTAAAGCCGCCGGCGGGTGCCCGTAGCTCAACGGTAGAGCACCGGTCTCGTAAACTGGGGACGCGGGTTCGACTCCCGTCGGGCACCCGCTCCATCCATCGAATAGGACAGTGACGAGTGCTTGCGTCGCCCGCGGCCACTTTGTATTTATTAAGGACGAGACCGGTGCAGCCCGAGTAACGGGTTGCGTCCCCAGTGGGCCCCCCGATGTAATCGGGGGGCCTGTTTTACATGCGGTCAGGATTATCGATTTCTCCGCAGCTTGGCTGCTCGACTCGATCCTGTACCCGAGCATGACTTGCCTGCACTTGTGGGGGCTGGCGTATCGATTCACCGAGGGCCGATCTGGGCCAGGTGCGCGGCGTGCAACAAACGTTCGGCGGGATCGCGCGGGTGGCGCCGATCTGGGCGACCGCCATCTTCCAGGCCGCGGGACCGAGCGTCCCGTGCTACATCGCGAGTGGGATCGTAGCGGTGGTGAGCTTGCTGGCGTTCAGGGTGAAGAAAGAGCGGAGGGGTGGCGGAGGCGGCGTAGTGCGATCTAAGGGGGCCGCGTCCTGCCTGAGAACCTATCGTATCTCGAACAGCGACCTCCCGAGCGCCACGTAGAACTTTCCGCCCAAATAGAACGTCCTGCCCCACGCGTGCATGATTCTCACGGGTGGAGCGGTGTAGTCCGGCGCGCTGAGATATCGTGATCCACCGCTAAAGTACATTATGGTGCCGTCTTCCCCGAGTTGCTCCCAACTATTCGTCGTGTCGGAGATCACCTGGCGTTGTTCTCCCGCCGGCGAGCGGGTCCACAGTTGTGCGGGGGTGGTCGACGTTCGGAAGTAGGTGATCCATCCGTTACGAATGAAACCGCCGGAGCTGGGACCCTCGTACACAATCGTCTCGCCGGCGGGCTCGAGCA
>JACQVB010000069.1 GCA_016209985.1 Gemmatimonadota bacterium
CGGCGGCCGACTTCTGTTTGGTGGTGGTCATGTGGGACTTTGATGATATAGCAGTGAGCGGTTGCCGGGAACGGGCCGTCGTCATCTCGTAGAGCCCGGCAACTCTCGGCTGATTGGCCTGTAGCTGATTGACGGGGCGATGGAGCGGAAGGTCTAGCAGGCCGCTGAAAAATGGTGGATTTGTGATGCGAGATTCCCCGTCGCGAAGGGGAGCGCGAGCAGATCGTTGCTCGTCTGCCACCCGTACGGGCCCCGAGTGAGAACGCAACCGCGTCGGGCACCGCACTACGTACATACCGCGACCCGGCTCAGGGTACGGATGCGGACCAAGTCGTACACCGCCATCGTAAAGGTGAAGATCCAATCCACCAGGCCCGTGCCGCGATGCTTCAGCTTGCGCAATGGGCCGATGACCTTGCCCCAGCCGAAGCTCTCTTCGACCGCCTTGCGTCGCTGCTGACTCACCGCATACCCGCTATGGCGCGTGGTGCGAGCGTCGAGCACCTGGATGCGATCCGTGTCCTCTTGCGCCGTGTGTGGCGTGAACCCCAGCGCGCGGGCGGCTTGCAGAAAGGTCGGCTTCGCGTAGCCCTTATCTCCACCGACGGTGCCGCGATACCGCCGCCTCGGCCGGGCACTCGCTAGATCGGTGAGCATCTCCGTCGCCTGCTCGATTTCCGTCACGCCACCATCAGCCGGTCCCACCCGCGTTCGGACGACGAGACCGTACCGATTGTCCATCGTAACACTCGCCTGATACGCGAGCTTGGCTTCCTTGCCTTTGCCCTTCTTGGCCAAACGGGCATTCGGATCGCTGGTCGAGGCGTGCGTGGCATTGGTCCGCTTCTCCCCGCGAAAACTCACGCTGGGATTTCGGTCGCTCCCACCGTCCGCACCCGGCGGGGGCGCAGGCGGCTGCTTCTGCGGCTGAAAGCTCTTCTGGCTCGCCCACGCTTCCAACAGCGTCCCATCGACGGTGAAGTGCTCATGCGACAAGAGCCCCCTCGCCTTGGCTTGCCGCATCACCCCTTGGAGCACGCCTTCGGCGATATCCCCGGCCAACAGACGATCCCGATTCTTCGTAAACGTCGTCGCATGCCAGACCGGCGCGTCCAGCCCGAGTCCCACGAACCACCGATACAGCAGATTGTACTTCAGGTCCTCAATCAACTGCCGCTCGCTGCGGATCGTGTACAACACCTGGAGGAGCAAGGCTCGAATCAGCTGCTCCGGCGGAATCGACGGGCGGCCATCAGCCTCGTAGATCGTCTCGAACCGGGGGGACAACTCCGCCAAGACAGGCTCGAGCAACGCCTTCAAGGCCCGTAACGGATGGTCCTGGGGAATCCGCTCTTCGAGCGCGACGTAGCTGAACAACACCGCTTGGCCACTCTCGGCACCGCGCATCGCTGGACTCGTGGGCTGAGGTCGCGCCAATATAGGAGAGACCGAATGAGCGCGAAACCGCCTTTTTCAGCAGCCTGCTAGAAGGTCAGGCTGGCCAGCTCGGTTCCGACGGGGCGATCAACCGGCCCCGCGACCGGCTCCAGCGTGAGCTTGGCGCCGATCGGATCTTCGGCCTGCGGGGTCAGACGAAAGGTGGCGAACGTCGGATGGGAGCCGTCAGGATGCAGCTCGGGCCCCGGCAGAATGCCTCGCGACGTGAGCAGCCACAACTGGTAGACTTGCCCCGCCCTCGCCGGCGGCAGGCCATGGACGCCGACATTCCACCAGTGCGTATCGTCATCGTAAAAAATCAGCACCCCGCCCCGATAGCCGCTCCCGGCGATGGTCTCCTGCCGCACCCGGTCGGCTCCGACGATGCTGGAAAGAGAGTCCTGCACCGCACGCCAGCGCTGCTCCGCCGCCGCGACCGCCGATTCCAACATGGCGATGTCACGTCGAGCGCCGGTCCAGGTGCCAATCGCGACGGCGAGTGTGGCCGCGGCGGCCGCCAGCCCGATCCAGCGCCGCCATGAGCCGCCGCGGTGCAGCGTGCGCTGAGTCAGCCGCCGGGTCAGACCGGGTCGCGGCGCCACGGGCTGCACCCCGAGCGGGAGCCAGGCGAGGTCGTCTTCGATTTCCTTGATCGCCGCCTGACATTCCGGGCACCGCGGCAGATGGTCGGCGAACAGCCGGGCCTCTTTGCGGTCGAGGGTCCGGGTCGCGTAGGCCGCTCGATTTTCGAGATACCAATCGTGCGCGGTCATAAAATCCAATCCTTCATGGGTGCCAGTGCCCGACGCAGCTTTGCAAACGCCAGCCCGAGACGGGTCTTGACCGTCCCCAGAGGAATATCCAGGTGCCGCGCTATCTCCGAATGAGTCAGTCCCTGGAAAAACGCGAGCTGCACCGCGATCTGTTGCTCCGGAGGAAGGCTCTCGAGCGCGGCGTGGACGGTCCGATGCACCGGCCAGCCCGGTGTTCCGCCCTCGTCCAGATCGCCTGGCGTGGCGAACGGCTCGCTGTCGGTGCCGCTTGCGAGCAACCTCTGCGCTTTCCGCAACCAGCGGTTGCGCGAGCGCAGCCGATCAATGGCCCGGTTGCGGGCCACGCGGACCGCCCACGCCATCAGACCGCGAGGATCATCGGTGACCGTACCGATCCGATCCCAGACGATGATGAAGGTCTCCTGCACCACCTCGTCCGCATCGTCCGCGTCTGACAGGATCCCCTGGCTCACGCCCAAAATCCACGGAGTAGCCAGCTCCACGAATTCCTCGAGCGCCCGCTCGTCACGTGCCACCAGGCGGGCGTGCAAGTCGAGCGCCCTGGTTCCCTGAAGCACGGTCCAGGCGCGCCGCGGCCGGCGATCGGACTGATCGCCCGTCGGGCCTGGATCGGGATTCCGACTATTCATCACGAGGCTCACAGGCATGGCCGGATGGATCACGAAGGGCCGCCGGCACGGGTCCCATCTCTGCGTAGATAACGACTGGCGGGATGGATCGGTTTTCCATACCCCGCAGGGCGCCCGGGGCCGGCCCGCCGGCCCGACAAACCTTCATATCCGTTTTACTCATCCTTCATTCAAATCCAGATCTGCGCCCCCGAGTCGCGTCGTTATACGACCGGAGTCCTCCCGCTTTCGTCCGCTGGCACGCCGCCAGCCTCATGCATAAGTCGGGGTTCGCAATGACTGCACGGATTTCTGTGTTGGTTCTGGCTGCTGCTCTCTTCACGGCCACGCCCTTGACCGCGCGGGACGCCACGGCTGATCGTCTCCCTGCCACCGGTGAGCCGATCCCCAGCTTCTCGCGGCAGACCGGGTTGGCCTGCAACGTCTGCCACACGGCTTTTCCCCAACTCACGTCTTTTGGCCGAACGTTCAAGCTCAACGGCTACACCATGACGACGCAGCAGCTGCTCGAGGCGGGCGACAGCACCGGGCGTAGCCTCAAGCTGGACTTGATCGCCCCGGTCTCGGCAATGGTGGAGGCCTCGGCGACGGTGCTCAAGACGGCCCAACCCGGAACCCAGAACGGCAACGTTCTCTTTCCACAGCAGCTCAGCATCTTCCTGGGGGAAGAGATCACGCCGCGCCTCGGCGCGTTCGTGCAACTGACCTACGATCCGGAGGCCGGCGGCATCGGCATGGACAACGCGGAGATTCGCTACGCGAACCATGCCGCCGTCGGGCGCAAGGACCTGACCTACGGATTCACGTTGAACAATAATCCCACCATGCAGGACCTGTGGAACACGACTCCTGCCTGGGGCTTCCCCTTCGCCTCCTCACCCACGGCGCCGAGCCCGGCCGCGGCTCCGCTCATCGCCGGTGCTCTGGCCCAGCAGGTGGCCGGACTGGGCGCCTACGCATCCTTGAATAACACGGTGTACGGGGAGGTCACGGCATATCGCTCCGCACCTAAGGGGGGCAGGGCGCTTCCCGATTCCGCCTCGGAAGGCACCTTGAAGGGCGTGGCCCCGTACGGGCGGCTGGTGCTGGAGCACCAGTGGAGCAGAAACTACCTCGCGCTCGGCGCCTACGGCATGAGCGCGCGCCAATACCCGACCGGCACGTCCGGCGAGACCAATCGGTATGCCGACTTGGGATTCGACGCGCAATACGAGCATCGGGCGGGAGAGGGCTTCTTCACGGTCCACGGCACCTGGATTCACGAAAAGCAGACGCTCGATGCCTCGTTTGCCGATTCCGAGGCGGCCAATCCGACCAACACGCTGAACAGCTTCCGCGGTGACGCGTCCTATTATGTGGGGCATCACACCCACCTGGTCGGTGCGACGGCCGGCTATTTCTCCACCACCGGCAGCGCTGATGCGACCCTCTACGCGCCCGGACCGATCACCGGTAATGGCAGCGGGAGCCCGAACAGCAATGGGCTCATCGGCGAGCTGGTGCTGCTGCCCTGGCTCAACACGCGGTTTGCCCTGCAGTATGTGGCGTATACCAAGTTCAACGGCTCGAAGCTGGACTATGACGGTTCGGGAAGGAAGGCGTCGGACAACAATTCCCTCTACCTGCTGGCCTGGCTGATCTTCTAGCGAAAAGTGACAAGTAAGAAGTGAGAAGTGAGAAGGGGCCGCGAGCAGAACCTCGAGCGGCCCCTTCTCATTTCTTCCTTCTCGCTTTCAGGATCGCCAGGCGAGGGCGAGGTGTTGCCGCCAGGCATCCGCGTCCGACCGCGCTTTGGGCCACCGCCAGCGCAAGTAGTCCCGCGGGGGCACGATCAGCTCCCGGAAGAGCCGGCCGGTCTTCGGGGCGTCAGCGAGGAGGAAGCGGCGCCACGCGCGCGAGCGGGTGATCAGCAAATGCCTCGAGTTGTGCGTCGTCGAACGCGCAGCCCGAAGCAGCCAATCGGCGAGGCGCATCCGCTCCAGGGCCATCCGCGAGCGCCAGTCGCGCGCTTCGGTGCGCACGCCAAGCAAGCGGGTGAGCTTGAGCTCGCTCACCAGCAGATGTCCCACGATGCCGAGCGCGCGTCCGACGCCGAGGCGTCGGCACAACGCGGTGAGATCGCTTCCTCCGGACGGAGGGAGGGCATCCCAGAGCAGCGCCAGATCCAGCAGGCCGCGAACGTGGAGCAGATCGTGCCGCACCAGATGGTGCAGGATGAGTGCCGCGTGATGCTCATCCCGCGGGACCGGCAGTCCTCCATGGCTCTGGACGCCGGGCCACAGCGCATCCGGGACCGGAAGCCCTCCGCCGGGAATGAGTGGCGTCGGCGCCTCGAGTCCCCAGTGAAGGTCGAGAAACGTCGCGGCGTCCACGTTTCCATCGGCATCGGGCCGGTACATGGTGACGCCGGGACGGACGGTGCCCGGGGTCGGGGAGGAGGAGTCGCCCAGCTCCGCGTAGCCGCGCGCCAGGAGCAGACTCAGGGCGGCGTTCCGGTCGGTGGCCCGGATCAACAGATCCGTATCCTCGAGTTGGCGCTCCTCGATGCGATAAAAGCGGCCCAGTAGCGCGATGCCCTTGAAGAAGCAGTGCTGGATTCGGGCATTGGTGAACTCGCGGGAAATCGCTCGAGCCTCCTTGCGAAGCCGCGCGCCCCGGTCCAACCAGGGGCTGGGCTGCGAATTCGGATCCTGGCGCAGATTCCGCTCGATGAACCGTCGCAGGCCGAACCGGCCGGCCAGCTCGATGATCGCCTGTTCGCCGGGAAGGTTGAGGCGCCGCGCGGTCTGGCGCAGCAACGACTGAAAACGTGCGGGGACGTCCATGACGGTCCTCCTGGAGAGGTTCTGCCACGGGCGCGGTGGAAGAGGCTCCGATGAAGCCGACTCAAGTGCGCAGAAAGCAGAACAGCGTGGGCCGCCTTCCACGCGCTTTGACGGCATGGAACGTGGAGGCAGAATACCGACGGCACCGTGCGCCAGATCACTCCGCGTGCTCCAGGTCACATTCCGGCTCCCGTGCCATTCTGACTGGTCATGACCAACGGCGTTCGCGAGTGGCGCTGCCTGCGGCGGCAAAACACGTCTACAGTTCGACGCGGGAAACCAACGAAGGGGGCACCCGGCATGAAAGCGATACAGGATCTCTACCCCGCGGATTTCGCCCACTGTTACGGCTGCGGCCGGCTGAACGAGCAGGGGTTGCACATCCGCAGCGAATGGACCGGTGAGGAATCCGTGGCGCGCTTCCGGCCGCGTGCCGAGCACGTCGCGCTGCCGGGGTTCGTCTATGGCGGCCTGCTGGCGTCATTGATCGACTGTCACAGCATCGGCACGGCGGCGGCGGCGTTCATGCAGGTGGCCGGCGGCAAGCCGGGCGTGGATCCGAGTCTGCGGTTCGTGACCGCGTCGCTCGAAGTTCAGTTCCTCAAGCCCACGCCGATGGGCCCCGAGCTGGTGATCACGGCGCGCCCGGTGGAGGTGGGACAACGCAAGGTGATCGTGGAATCGACCCTGGCGGCGAACGGCGTGGCCTGCGTGCGCGGGCGGGTCGTGGCAGTGCCGATTCCGGCGAACATGATCAAGCCCAAAGTGGGATGAGCGATGGGAAAGTGCGCAGAGGGCAGAAGGCAGAACGTTCCTATCTGCCCTTCTGTGCACTGCGCACTCGGACATCATCCTACTACAGGATGCTCGACCGCACCCGGAAGTCCACGTTGTCATCCATCCAGCGCCACAGGCGACTCTGCGCGTCGGCCGGCAGGTCCGCCGATACCTGCGCGCGCCAGCCTTCCATCACCTGCGCGTCGAGCGTCCAGAGGCGGACGCGGTCCCGCTTGAGTCCCCGCTCCCAGCCCACCGCCACGGTGGGCGTGGGATAGAGCAGCCGCACGGTCACATTCCGTGACAGGAACTCCAGCGCGTCCACCTTGAGACTGGCGTACGCGCTCGCCGAATCCTTGCCAGCGCGTCGCATGAGGTCCGGAATGCCGTCGGTCAGCACCAGAATGTTGAGCGGCGCCAGCACCAGGTTCTGCCGTTTGACCAGCGTGGCGATCCGGTCGAAGAACGCATTGTAGTCGGTCAGCCGGTCGTTGGGCGGAAACCAGGTTTGCAGATCCGCCCGGATCTGCTCCACGCTCTTGCCTTCGAAGTCGTGGATCGGGTGGAACGATTTGACTTCGTCCAGCGCCTCGCCGCCGACCGACCCCACGAACACCGCGGTGGGCTGGCGCAGGCCGCCGAGGCCCCGCATGTGCCCGTAGATGTAGTACGCGGCGAAGTCGATGGCATCCTGGTAGTGTGACGCGCGGAACGAGCCGCTCACGTCGATGCCGATCACCATGACGTTTTTCGGCGGCGCGGCCGATTGCGGTGGGGCACACGCCACGGCGGCGGCCAGGAGCACGGCCGCGCTCAAGGAGCCGGTTCTCATGCGGCACCGCCCGCGCTGCGGGTCGGCGCGCCTGCGATTGCCGGAGCCGCTCGGCGCGCCGCCCGGGCGCTTTCGGCGCCGGCGAACGGGGTCGAGGCGAGCACCGCGTCCAGATCCTGGAACGGGAGCGTGAAGACCGGCTCCGACCGCACCGCCACGACGGTGAAGTTGATCGCCGCGGCGAGGAGCTGGAGCACCGGGAGGGTCAGCAGCTCGAACACCGCGCGGCCTTCCTGCTTGAACCATCCGACTTCGGCCTTGAGCGCCGCCAGCGCGTCGCGGAACGGAGCGGGTGGGGGAGGCGCCGCGATCGGCGTCTCCGCTTCGGCATGGGTGATGGTTTCGCGCGACAGCACCGCCAGCACCGCCGGCGTGCCGTAGCGGCCGAAGAGGAACCAGGTCATGCCGCGGATGCCGACCCAGCCAAACGCGGCCAGGGCGATGGTGGGCACCAGGCCCAGCCGGATCTCGCCGCCCGACTGCTGGGCAATCCACGGGGTGATCGCGTCGATCAGCTCACGATAGAGGAAGACGACTTCGAAGAACATCACGAAGAACTCGACGAAAGTCATCTGGATGATCTGGGCGATCTTCCGGGTCCGAATCGCCGTGGCCAGCACTTCGACGCAGGCGAAGCTTCCCGCGATCAGCAGGGCGAGGAGCACCCAGAGGATCGGCGCCACCACCGCCCGGTTGGGCTCGAAGCCGGTGATGTTGCTCAGCACCTCGAGCATCGTGGGCAGCAGCGTATAGGTGAAGATGGTCGCCTCGAGCGCCGACCAGCCCAGGGTCAGCAGGAACGCGATCCAGGGGACGCCCGGCTTGAAGTAGCGGCGCGAAGTCCAGTCGAGGACCATCATGGGGGACTGGAATAATCCTTTGACGGTCTCAGCCGCGATTCGAGCCGCAAGCCGCAATCCGCCCCAGGCCCACCCGACCACCACCACCGCCAGCCGCACGACGCCGGACCAGAGGAACCAGATGCTGCGGCCGGCGTCCCACCACGACATCGCGACCGCGGTGACGAACCGGCCGCGCTCGGACCGGAAGGGAATGGTGTACAACGACAGGATCGTGACCCACATGCCGGCCACGATCAAACCCACAGGCAGTAGCAGGAACAGGCGCCGAAGAACGGTGTCCGCCGTGTTTCCGCCGGACAGGCTGAAGTCGAGCATGGCGCGCTGCCATGCGGGAATCCACCAGAGCGGCACGCCGAGGAACTCGACGGTGCGTTGCCACTCGAGCGGCAGGTACGACTGGAGCGCCTGGAACATGGCGGTAGCCTCCTAGCGAGAGGTCTGCCACGGGCGCGCGTGGAGAGACTCGGGTGAGAAACGGTTCTGACGGGCCGCAAGCTCGCGAGGCCTGCTGCCGGTGACCGTGCGCTACGTCACGTCGGCCAGATTGGCGGCGAGGTGAGTTGGCGCACTTCTCGCGGATCGTCTTGAAAGGTGAGGCTTTAGCGAATGGGCTGGATAGGAAGGAGTGAGTGAGCGTCTAGCGCGAGGCGAGTCCGTCGCGCTCGATTTGTGCCTTCGCATGTTGAATCTCGGCGTGTATGCGAGCCATGAGTTGCTGGAACCGCGGATCATCGCGAAGCGACTCGAACAGGGGACTCGGAAACAGCGGCTCCAACAACCATCCAGCGTCGATGGCTTTCCCGAGCCACTGGTACGCTTTCTCGCGATCGCCTCGAGCAGCGTAGATCGCTGCGATTTCTCGCTGGATGCCTGGATGTTGATCGCCGGCTCGGACGAGACTGTCGGCTTGCTGAAGCGTGCGCTCCAGCAGTCGCTCGGCAGTGCGCCGATTGCCCAGTTTCAGCAACACGTCGGCGTACGAGGTACGGTATGTCAGCCCCCAATGGTTCCAGTCTTCCGGTGCGGTCTGGTACATCTCTTCGAAAAGTTGGCGGGCCCGCTGGTAGTTCTTCCCTGCCGTTGCTGCGCTTGCAGCGGCCTCCAAAACTTGTAGGGAGCGGTGGGCGGACAGCCAAGCCTCTGCCTCCGCGGATGCTTCCCGAACACGTTTCGCCACGATCAGGCTCCGGATGAGCCAGCCTTTTCCCGCTCCCAGCGCGTGCCCGATTTTCCAGAGGCGCTCGGCCTCCGGGAGATTCCCGAGCAACTCTTCCAGAAATGCCTGGTTGACCGGGATGGTCTCGCTCAGGGGGTCCACCGCGCGCGCGTCCACCGTGAACCGCATGGCCTCGGGCAGGCGCCCCCGAAGAATGTCGATCCATCCCAGGAGCTGAATGGCCCATCCATCGTTGGGACGGAGCTCGAGAATCCTGGCGTATACATCCGCGGCGCGGTCGAGGTAGCCCAGATCGACGTAACTCAACCCGACGGCGTGGTATCCGGCTGCCTCCGTGGAATCGACTTCAATCGCGTGACGACCAAGCGCGAGTGCGCTGTCCGCCCACCAGCGGGGTTGGCCGAGAACGTAGGTCCGTTCCCAATACACGTACGCCAAGTCACCCAGGGCCAAGGCGAAATGCGGATCGAGTGCGATGGCCTGCTTGAGCAATTCGGCCTGCGCCTGATTGGTTGCCAACGCGCTCATTTGGGGTTGAAAGCGCGTGCTGTTGAGCTTGCGCGCGTCGTCGGGCATGCTGAAGGCGCGAAAGTACAGGTCGAGTGCCGTGGCATTCTCGGTGGGACGTCCTTCGAGGCGGCCGCGCTCTACGCTGCCGATCTTGACTCGCGCCGCCTCCGCGATCCAGAACGACACATCTGACTGAATATCCATGAGGCTCGCAACCGACGGATTCCGCTTGAAGGTCCTGGTCCAGGTTCGTCGCGGGTCATCCCGGGGGAATAATCGCACTGTCAAGGTCACGAGCGAGGAGTCTCTCGAAAGGGTTCCCCGCAGGACGAAATCGGCGTTCAGCTCCCGTGCGATGGCGCTGTCCGGGGTAGTCGGGTCTCGATAACGCATCACCGAGGCGCGATCGATTGTTCTGAGCCGGCTGACGGAGGACAGATTGGAAATGATCTGTTTGTGAAGCCCTAAGGCCAGGTACCCGTCCGCAGGATTCGGGTTGGCGTACGAAAATGGCAGCACGGCGACAGCGGGCCGTGTGGACCGCCGATCAGGCTCTCCATTGCCGTTCCGCGACCTTGCCGCCCACACTCCCAGGACAAGGGTGATCAGTCCGATGCCGCCGAGCAGCAAGGCCGGGCGCTGGCGCGGCCACCGGTGGATGCCGGGGGTAGGGACAACAGGGAGCGCGGAGTACGGCGCGACGCCGGCAGGCTCGTCTTCTACTCCTTTTCGGACCCGCTCGATCAACTTCTTCGTCTCTTTCGCAGGTTCGGCACCAAACTCTTCGGTCAGGTGTCTCGCTAAAGCCCGGTAAGCGGCAAGGGCACCAGAGCGATCGCCCACGCGATCGAGCAGCTCGATCAGCCGGCGGACGGTTGGTTCGTCCGGGGCGAGCTCTACGGCGAGTTGCGCCGCGACAACGGCTTGAGCGAGATCCTGCCTCGCCTCGTCCCGCGCGGAAAGAAAGCGAGCCGCTTGAGCGGCTTGGGATCGCAAACGCGCGCGTTCAGCCTCCAACCAACGCTCGAATTCGGGAACATCGCTGAGGAAGAACCCGCTCAGTAGATCACCCCGGTAAAGGGCGAGCGCTTCTTGATAACGTTCGGCATCAATGTCGTTTTGGAACGCGGTCACGTCGCATCGTACCACCTCCGGATTCACCGCGAGCTCGTCATCCCCCCGTGACAGCACCGCATCGCTACCCAGAGCCCCGCGCAGCACGTGCACCGCTTTGCGTAACGAAGTACGTGCATGGGCATCGTCGGAATCGGGCCAGAACAGCGCGAGAAGCTTGTCGCGGCGGTGGTACCCGCGGGGAGTGGCGATGCAGAGGTAAGCCAGGAGCGCGAGCCGCTTGGGCTGAGCCAGGAGAGAATGCAGCTCAAGGCCGCGGTCGTCGCGGAGCACGAGTACACCCAGTGTCCGAAACTCGATCAAACGCCGATTCCTCCGGGGCGGAGAGTCAAGTCACACTCCGGGAACGGACAGGGAACGGCCACCGATCAGGTTCCAACCTACGCGCCGGCCAGGAAGGCGCAACAGCAGCCCACGGCGATGCCGAATGTCTCACCTCAATGGAGAAGCGGTATGATCGCACAGCATGGAAAGCCAGCCTGGGTTCTTCGCGGCCTATTCGTACTCCTTATTAACGCTTGCGTGACAGTCACTCCTCGACCCGCCGCCGATGGCCGCCTCGCGTCCGATGTCCTGCCGTTCCTTGCCTCCAGCCGGTTCAAGACGATCGAGGGGGCCATGAGACTCGAGTGCAACGCGCCAGGAGAAAGTCCCTTTTCGGTTAATGGCGTCGGGCAAGGATCGTATCTCGGGCAATTCGAAGTGACCCTGGGGATTTGCAGCTATCCGGGCGGATGGAAAGACGGCCACGCCATCTTTGTCGCTGAAAATGGCGATGCACTCCAGATCCAATACGTGGGCCGCCCGCTGCCGCCCAATGCGGTTTCGGCGTTCCAATCCACCTGGTGGGTGGTCCGGGGAACGGGCCGCTTTACCGGCCTGATTGGCGGAGGGAGAGTGCTTGGAACCGTGGATTTACGAACCGGCGCGGGGTCGGCGATCTGGGAAGGCAAACTGACAACCTCGCCGAGCGCCGGGTCAAGCTCCGGCGTGAGCCCGGAACCTCCGAGAACTCCACAAACACCGGGTCGGAAGAGCGCGGTCTAGATCATTGCTAGTGTGAGGCGCTGCTCGCGATTCGATTGCGCAGCGTCCCGATTCCTTCGATTTCCACTTCGACGGTATCGCCGGGCTTCATCGGCTTGGTCGTTCCCGGCGTGCCGGTGTAGATCACGTCGCCCGCCTCCAAGGTGACATAGCGGCTCACATAACTCACGATGCTGTGGACGTTGAAGATGAGATCGCTGGTGCGCTGGGACTGGACTACTTCGCCGTTGAGTCTCGTCTGCAGGAGCAGGTCGTCGTAATTCAGTCCCTGCACGATCGCGGGTCCCAGAGGACCGAACGTGTCGGTACCCTTCGCGCGAAACCACTGGAGGTCGTTCTTCTGCCAGTCGCGCTCGCTCACATCGTTGCCCGCGGTGACGCCGAAGATGTATTGGCCGGCATCCGCCACGGCGACGTGCGACGCGCGACGGCCGATCACCACGACCATCTCACCCTCGAAGTGGAGATTGGTGGCGTCTTCGGGACAGATGATGTCGGCCTCGGGGCCGATGATGGAGGTCGGCATCTTGGCGAAGAGCCCGGGATACGTGGCGGCCGCGCGTTGGCCCAGGTGCGTCTGATAGTTGAATCCGACCCCGATCACCTTCTTCGGCTCACAGGGCGCCAGCAGTTTCACGGCTGCAAGTTTGAGAGTCCTTCCGCTCTGGTGCGGGGATTCGAACAGGTTCCCGGATAGCTCCCGGATGTTCTCACCATCCAGAATCCCGTAACTGACGCGGCCGGCGACCGAATAGCGGACATACCTCGTTACCTGCGCCTGGACCGTCGATGTGGTCACTAGCAGAACGAAGCTGACCGCTTGCAGGCTGCGAATCATATAGCCCCCCGGAGTGTCTTATTCTTCCTTCTTTCCTCTTCCCGCCGTTGTCCGGTTTCTACCCTCCCACCGGCGACACCAGCCGTTTGAGCATCACGGCCAGGTTGGTGAAATCCGCCTTGAGCAGCCCGCGCCACACCCTTCCATCGCGGAGGAACGGCATCACGTCGAATTGCGTGATGGTGGCGCCGGCGACTTCCAATGTCATGCGGGTGACAACCAGCGCGGTGTCGCCGCCTTCCCGGATGTGACCCAGCGGCGTCAGTTTGGCGGTCTTCAGCGCCGTCAGGAGCTCGGGCTGGCGGCTGACCAAGGACTGGAGGAACCCGGCGAACATGACGGTATCCGGGGCGCTCGCGGCCTCCGCGGTCGAGTGAAAGCCGAACAGTCGCTCGCGCGCCTCCGCCAGGTTCTCGTTGGTCAGCGCCAGGGCGAAGAGCTCACGCATCTGCCGCAGCGCCGGGGTGCATGAGCCGTGCGGCGCCCGCCCAGTCGCCGGCCGCGAAGGCCATGCCGAACGCCGAGGCCGCAGCTTCGGGGGTGTCCTGCGCCACCAGGGGCGCCGCGGCGAGAACAGACAGGGCGATGAGGAAACCGGACGCCGAGCGCATGAGGCCACCTCAACCGGTGAAGAGAGAATCCGCTACTGATGCTGAAGAAAGTTAGTGGGATGGTGGAACCAGCCGGTCGCGCACCCACGCGGCCAATTGCGCTCCGGCCCGGTCCACGGTGGCAGAATCGGCGCCGGTGAGTGACAGCGTCTCCCGCACCAGCAGCTGGACCCGCTCGATGTCCACCAGTCGCGCGTCGATCCGGACCATGCCCCTGAGCTCGGCCACCGATCCGATGACGGCGTACTGGGCGTTTCCTCCGGCAGCCCTCCCGGGGGCACCCTGCCGCGCGCGCGGGTTCGACATCACCACGAAGGCCGGGTCTCGGACCAGGGTCGCGACCAGCGACCGCGCCACCGCCGTGGCCACGACGCGAAGCGCGGAGTCGCTGCGGGCGGTGGTGAACTGGAACACGACGATGCGAATCGCGGCAGGGTCCGGGGGCCGCGCCGTCTGCGCGCGCGCGAGGGACTGGTGTCCCGCCCCCGCGATCGCGGCGAAGAACAACCACCGGGCGAGGCCGGGCGGGGTCAAATGCCGAACTGTCCGAAGTGGTGATCCACGTGGCGGTATCCCAGTACGCCCCGGGCGCGACAGGACAGCCGCCCGAAGGCCGGGTGCAGCGGCCACTCGGTGGCCTCGGCGCGGGCCCCGATCCGTGCCAGCAGCTCGGGCGAGGTGGGCGCGCCCCTCGGGAAAGGCAGGAGGCACACGATGAGTTGTTTCAGCGGCGGATAGCGGATCGGCAGACTCTTTGGGACGGTCGGGAGATCGCCGAGGGGCATCCAGAGCGCGTCGTTCAGGTGCGCGAGCATCTGTGGCGCCGTGAACCGTCCCCATCGCGGGCGAGGATCGGGCTGGAGCGCGGCCAGGCGGCCTTTCAGCCCCGTCCGAGCGTTGACGTCAAAGAGTGAAGCCATCGGGCTACCTCGGGGGTGTGAACGGCTGGGACGGCGTGACGCATGGTCGTCATGCGCTTCATCTGCGCGCTGGGAAATGCCCTTTGACGGCGAGTACCACATCGCGCTCGTCGGTGTTGGAAACTACCGCCACCCAATAGCGTTCTCCACCGGGCTCGACCCGCACCACGATGTGACCCGGCGGCCCAGCGAGCGCATTGGCGCGCTGACCGATCACGATCCGCGCCGCCTCGCGCAGGTCGGTGGCGAACAAATACCGCTCGGCCGGTGGCAGCCGGCTGTTCACCATGCGCTTCAGTACGTCCGGAGCCGGGTGGCTCGGCGCCCAGCTGGGAACTCTGGGAACTATCGAGACGGTCGACGCGAGTGACCGGAGGAACGGCTCGCTTTCCTCCCCCATCGAGCCATGCTGGTTCACACATGGACCTGAACCGGCCCGATGACACCCGCCAACTCGCTTTCCATGGCATGCCATCCCGGAAGACCGGGGTCGGGCGTGCCGGGAACGTCGCCTCCTGTGTAGTAACGGAACGGTCCGTAGCTGAACCGGAACCCCAGGCTGCACATGTTTTCATTGGGCCAGTCGACCTGGGGCGTCGTTGCGAGCGGTGGGAACAGGGCGCGGCTGGAATCGCCGCGGCCGGTCCAGAGCTCACCGTTTCCGACGATGTTGCGGATCTCGACGCTGGGATACCGCTCCGGCGCATGACGCAAACGGATCTGATCGCCTGCTCCGGTCCGAAATCTTTCGACCGTCTTGCCGCGGGCGCGCTCGGCTTCCAGGAAACGCCGGTAGTTCGCGAAGGTCGAGTCGGTGAACGGCGTTGGGTACCGGTAGTCGGGCCAACCCCGGTCGATCAGCGTTTTGATTCCCACCAGCGCGCCGACCTGCGTGATGCCGGCCAGGCGATAGCTCCCGGTGCGATCGAGCGGACTGCCGGGCGGGAGCCGGCCGAAGTGGTCGGGATGGAAATGGGTGATCAGCGCGTAGTCGAGCGGAGCCATCGAATCAGGAACATGCCGCTTCACGTAGCGCGCGATCCACTCGCCCGGCGCGCGCGACCCGTTCGGGTGCGGATCCGTCTCGGCTCTTCCGTCCGCCACCGCGCCGGCATCCACCAGGAGTGTGGTGCCGTCCGGGAAAACCAGCAGCGCAGAGTTTCCCCTGCCCGTTGAGATCTGATGAATGTCGGCGATGCCGGGCGACCAGGGAGGAAACGGCTCGCCGGCCTTTGGGGGGTGTGCGATCTGCGCTCCCGCGGGTGCGAGGAGCGGCAGCAGGATCGCCAGGACACAGGCCGTGGCAGGAAGGTGGCTCACGGCTCCAGTCAGAGAAAAGAAATCTACGGTGGTGGCGACCCGTCGGCAGTCTGAGCTGCTCCCAGGGGAAGGGATCCGGAAGCGGCGGCCGGCCATTCGGCCGCCAGCAACATGAGACCGGGAATGACGGGCCCGATGCCATCGATCCGACGACGTGGGTGAGCCTCGCGGCGCCGGCGCCCCGCTTTGACTTGCACAACCAGGTCGTGAGCCGCAAACTTGCAGCCCACACTTCTACAGAGGAGCCCCTCCATGCGCCGGTTCGTCAGTCTGGCGGTGGGATTCGTGAGTCTGGCCGCGCTGGGCGCCCACGGTCGGGCGGCCTCATCCGTCCCCACGGGCGTGGGGCGTACCGTAGCCGTGAACGTCACCTGCCCGGGCCCCGAGAACCAGCGCGCCGCGGTGCAGCCCTGGAACGCGCAGCTCCAGGTAGGCGACTCCATTCTATGGAATCTGGTGGAGCCGATATTGTCCGACACCATCATGATCAGTCTCAAGGATTCCTTGCGGACCTGGCCGTTCGCCAGCCCGGCTCGTCCCCGAGGGAAGCGGAGCGCGGGGGGGCAACGGGCGCTGGTCATGGGGACCTACGCCTACAACATCACGCTGCGGTGTCCCGTCGGGGGCGGCCCGCCGGCGTTCATCGTCATCGATCCCGAGTTCATCATCGGCGGCTGAGTCCGGTCGCCTGACGCCGGCGGAGGCCACATTCCCCAACGCGGGCTCGGCGGCCCCGGAGCGCCGTGACCTCACCTGAGGCACCCGAACGCATCGGGCCCTACCGCATCCTCCAGGTTCTGGGGGAAGGCGGGATGGGCGTGGTGTACGTCGCCGAGCAGACCGAGCCGGTCCGGCGGCGAGTCGCGCTCAAGATCATGAAGTTGGGGATGGACACCAAGCAGGTCGTGGCGCGATTCGAGGCCGAGCGCCAGGCCCTGGCGGTGATGGAGCATCCCAACATCGCCAAGGTGTTGGACGGCGGCGCCTCGGAGACCGGCCGGCCGTACTTCGTGATGGAGCTGGTGCGGGGCGTTCCCATCACGGAATACTGCGACATGCACCGCCTGTCCACGCGCCACCGCCTGGCGCTCTTCATCCCCGTGTGCCACGCGGTGCAGCACGCCCATCAGAAGGGCGTGATCCACCGGGACCTCAAACCCTCCAACGTGATCGTCGCCGTGCAGGACGACCGGCCGGTGCCCAAGGTGATCGACTTCGGGATCGCGAAGGCGGTTTCCCAACGGCTCACCGAGCTCACGCTGGTCACCGAGTACGGGCAGGCGATGGGGACCCCGGCGTACATGAGCCCCGAGCAGGCGGAGATGTCGGGCCTGGACGTGGACACGCGCACCGACATCTACTCGCTGGGCGTGATGCTCTACGAGCTGTTGGTGGGCCGCCTGCCTCTGGATCCAGCGGAGATGGGGGTCCCCGCCTTCTTCGCGCGGCTGGTGATGCGCGAGAGCTCGCCGCCCAGGCCCAGCGGGCGGCTGAGCACGCTGGGTCGGGACCAGGTCGGGATCGCGTCGTCGCGGCAGACGAACATGTCCGCGCTCCGGAAGGAGCTGAGGGGCGATCTGGACTGGATCGTGATGAAGGCCATGGACCCGGACCGAACGCGGCGCTACGAGACGGTCAACGAGCTCGCCGCGGACCTGCAGCGCCACCTCGACGACGAGCCTGTCGTGGCCCGGCCACCCAGCGCCCGCTATCGCCTGGCCAAGTTCATCAGGCGCCACCGGGCCGGGGTAGCCGCGGGAGCGGCCGCGATGGCGGCGTTGCTGATCGGGGCAACGGTGGCGACGGTGGGCCTGGTGCGGGCCACGCGGGCGGAGGCCGTGGCGCGCCAGGAAGCCGAGGCCGTCCGGCAGGTCGCCGACTTTCTGGTAGGGCTATTTCGCGTGTCCGATCCGGGTGAGGCGCGAGGGAACACCATCACGGCGCGCGAGATCCTCGACCAGGGCGCCCGGCAGATCACTACCGAGCTGGGAGACCAGCCGGCGGTCCAGGCGCGCCTGACGCAGACCATGGGCGAGGTCTATTCGGAGCTGGGCCTGTACGATGCGGCCCGCCCATTGCTCGAGCAGTCGCTGGCGCTCAGGGAGAAACTGCGGGACCCGGATCAGCTGGGCGTCGCCACGGGCCTGGTGGACCTGGCCAGCGTGGCGCGGCGCCAGGGCACGTTCGCACAGGCCGAGTCGCTGTACCGGCGTGCGCTCACCATTCGGGAAGCCGCGCTGGGGCCGAACGACCCCCAGGTGGCGGCCGTGCTCAACGGGCTCGGCGGGTTGTTGTTCACCCAGGGCAAGTACGCCGAAGCCGAGCCGGTGCTGAAACGGGCGATGCAACTGCGCGAGCGGGCCCTGGGACCCAATGCGCCGGATCTGGGGTCAACCGTGCGGAACCTTGGCGCGCTCTACTGGGCCCAAGGCCGCTACGCGGAGGCGGAGCCGATGCTCCGGCGCGCACTGCAGATCTACGAGCGGGCGTACGGTGCGGACCACCGCGAAGTAGCGGCGAGCCTCAACAACCTGGGCGCGCTCTACTGGACGGAGAAGAAGTACCCGGAAGCGGAGCCGCTCTACGTCCGCGCCCAGCAGATCTACGAGAAGTTGCTGGGTCCCGAGCACCCCGACGTCGCCACGATCCTCAACAATCTGGGGGAGCTGGCCTGGGCGCAGGGGAAGTACGCCGAGGCCGAGCCACTGTTCCGGCGCTCGCTGGAGATCAAGCGGAAGGTCCTGACCGCGGACCACCCGAGTATCGCCATCAGCCAGAACGGGCTGGCCAGCGTGCTGCGCGATCAGGGGCGCTACCGCGAAGCGGAGCCGTTCTACCAGCGGGCCCTCGCCCTGCGCGAACGAGTCCTGGGTCCGGACAATCCCTCCGTGGCTGAGACGCTCCGGGCATACGCGGCGCTGCTTCGCCGGACCGGCCGCGCAGACCAGGCCGCCGGTTTCGAAGCGCGCGCCCAAGCCGTCGAAGCGAAGTCCAAGAGCCACAAGTAGCGAACTCGCGCCGCGCTGGCCGGGATCTCGTTCCGGTGTGTCGTGATGGCTCCGTTGCGGCCAGAGCCGCGGCTGGATGACCGCAACTCGGCCGGCGGTCGCCGAGGCGACTGCCGGCCGTCAGGCGACTACGGGAGTGGCCGCCTCACCACGGTGACCGTCAGCGACGAGGGGTACCGCGTCGAGTGGTGGACGGCATTGTTCGCCACCACGCCGGTCGCTTCGTCGTAGTTCTTCCCGCCGGTGTTCAGGTTGCGGTCGAAGCGCGGGAAGTTGCTGCTGGAGACTTCCAGCCGGATGCGGTGGCCGGCGTCGAAGTAATTGCTGGTGGTCATCGGCTGGAA
>JACQVB010000064.1 GCA_016209985.1 Gemmatimonadota bacterium
GGATCCAGGCCGGGAATCAGGACGTTCAGGATCGCGTGGCCGGCCTCGTGATACGCCGTCAGCCGTTTCTCTTCCGGGCTTAAGACCAGGCTCTTCCGCTCGATCCCCAGCATCACCTTGTCCTTGGCGTTCTCGAAATCCTGCATCTGGACCTGCGGCTTGTTCTCCCGCGCCGCGAGCAACGCCGCCTCATTGGCGAGGTTGGCGAGGTCCGCGCCCGACATTCCCGGGGTCCCCCGGGCGATCGTGGCGAGATCTACATCCGCTGCCAGCGTGATTTTTCGGGTGTGCACCGCGAGGATTTTTTCTCGCCCGCGCACGTCGGGGAGATCCACTACGATCTGGCGATCGAACCTGCCGGGCCGCAGCAACGCGGGATCGAGGACGTCGGGACGGTTGGTGGCCGAGAGGAGAATGACGCCCTCGTTGGGATCGAAGCCGTCCAGCTCCACCAGAAGCTGGTTCAAGGTCTGCTCCCGTTCGTCGTGACCACCGGTCACCCCCACTCCCCGCTGTCGGCCGACCGCGTCCAGCTCATCGATGAAGATGATGCAGGGGGCATTGGCCTTGCCTTGATTGAACAGATCCCGGACTCGCGAGGCGCCGACGCCGACGAACAGCTCGACGAAGTCGGATCCCGACATCGAGAAAAACGGGACGCCGGCTTCGCCGGCGACCGCGCGGGCCAGCAGCGTCTTCCCGGTGCCGGGTGGTCCCACCAGTAGCACGCCTTTCGGCAACCGGCCGCCCAGCCGCTGGAACCGGGCGGGGTCCTTGAGGAAGGCGATGATCTCGGCGAGCTCGGCTTTTGCCTCGTCGCAGCCGGCCACGTCGTCGAAGCGGACCGTAGGCCGATCGGCGGAGAGCGGGCGCGCGCTGATGCGGCCAAAGGCGAGCGCCCGTTCTCCCGTCATCCGCGCCTGCCGGAACATCAGCGCCCAGAACCCGACGATCAGCAGCCAGGGCGCCAGCGAGAGCACCCACCCCCAGAAGGCCGGGTCGGTGAACGGCAGCCGAACCGTGAAAAGCGTGGTCGGGATTCCCGCGACGGTCACCGCGGAGCGGAACTCGCCTCGGATCTGGCTTTCGGCGGGAACGACATCGACGCGAGCGACATTGCTCCGGTCCAACTGGGCGAGGAATTCCGAATAGGGAATTTCGGGTCTGGCAGGACCTCGTCTGCCCAGCTGGAGCAGGAGCAACGCCACAACCAGGGCGATCCATAACAGGGCCGTTCGGCGGGGCAGTCCCCGACCCGGCTTCTTGGGGGTCAGGGGCGGTGTCATGGCGTGCTTCCCGGTGCGATGGGCGCTACTTCCCCGCGCCCGCGGTCGCCGGCGCACCAGCCGGCAAGGGAACCATCAGGCTCACGCCGCAGGATGGGCAGGTCACCAGCGCATAGCCCTCGCGCGTGTCGCCCCCTTCGACAATCGATAGCGAGCACCGGCAGCGGGGACAGCGCGCGGCGTGCCCCCCTCGAATTAGCTGCTGCCGAATCCGGGCGGCTTCGTTCAGTGAGAAGCTTCGCGTGAGCGGAGCGAACGGGTTTTTGTCCGGGCCAATCATGAAGCCTCCCTGGTGCGGGCTGACGCGAATCCGTGAGCCAAGAATCGCCACCGGGGCGTGAAGATCGAGGGTCGGCGGCCCTGAAGGTTTCTTGGTCACGCGGTGCGCCGCGCTTCATCCCCAGATCAAAGGCGCTTCATGTCCAGTGTGATAGGGTTGGATCGGGAGATCATATGGTTGTCCGGCTGCTGCAGGACCAGGATGCACCGATCTACGACGACCGGAGAGAAGCGGGACGGGCGCTGGCCCATGGCTTGGCCCCCTACCGCGGTGCAGAGACGGTCGTGCTGGGAATCGCGCGGGGTGGTGTGGAGGTGGCTGCCGAAGTGGCGGAACGGCTGGAATCGCAGCTCGACGTGGTAGTGGCGCGCAAGCTCGGCGCTCCGGGGGCGCCGGAGCTGGCCCTCGGCGCGGTCACGGCGGACGGCCGCCGCTTTCTGAACGACGAGGTGATCGCGTCGTTAGGCGTGTCTCCCGCCTATCTCAAGGCGGAAACCGAAGCGCAGATGAAACAGGCGCGGGCGCGGGAGCTGCGCTACCGGAATCTGCGCGTGGCAGTGGAGCTCGCGGGCCGGGTGGTCATCGTGGTGGACGACGGCCTGGCCACCGGAGCGACCATGCGCGCCTCGCTGCGGTCGGTGCGCGCCGGCCGGCTGGCCCGACTGATCGCCGCGGTTCCGGTCGCTTCCACTCAAGCCTGTGAGGGCGTCGAGTCGGATGCGGACGCGCTCGTGTGCCTTTACCGCACCCCCGCCTTCGGCGCCGTCGGCTTCTACTATCGCAACTTCGAGCCGGTGGAAGACGCCCGGGTGGAGGAATTGCTGGAAGCCGCGCACGCGCGCGTCGAGCGGGCGGTCCCCACCCTGGCCGGCCCGATTTGAGGACGGCAAATGGATCTGGCAGTGCTGGGCGGCTCGAGCGGACTGAGGCTGGCGGAGGCGATCGGCTATCGCCTGGGCGTGCCGTTGACTCGCCGCGTCGTCGAGCGGTTTCCTGATGGCGAGATTCACGTGCAGATCCTCGACAGCGTCCGGGGCGCGGACCTCTACCTGATCCAATCGGCCGTCATCGCGCCGGAGGGCGGGTTGCTGGAGATGCTGCTCCTCTCCGATGCGTGCCGGCGCGCGGGGAGCGCGCGCGTCACGGCGGTGATGCCGTATTTGCCCTACGCCCGGCAGGACCGCCGCGCCACCGGCCGCGAAGCGGTGGGTGCGCGGGTCGTGGCGGATTTTCTCGGGGCGGGGAAGTTCGACCGGGTGATCGCGATCGATCTCCATTCCGCGGCGCTGGAGGGCGTGTTCGCCGTGCCGGTGGAGCATCTCACGGCGGTCCCGCTGTTGGTGGACGCGCTGCGCGCCGGCGTCGCGCGGGACACCGTGGTCGTCGCGCCCGACCTGGGAGCGGCCAAGCTCGCCGACCGGTATGCCGCGTTGCTCGGCCTTCCGGCAGCGATGGTGCACAAGACGCGGGAGAGCGGCAGCCGGGTGAGAGCCGGTGCCATCGCCGGCGACGTCTCGGGCCGTGCCGTGCTCATCGTAGATGACATGATCAGCACCGGCGGCACCAACGAGGCGGCGGTCGCGGCGCTTCGCACCGCAGGTTGCCGCGCCGAGCTCGACATCGCCGCGACCCACGGGTTGCTCGTGGGAGGCGCGGTGGAGCGGCTCCAGCGGCTGCATCCGCGGCGGATTACCGTCACCGACAGCGCGCTCCATCGCGATCTGCCGGCGCCCTTCGAGGTACTGAGTGTCGCTGCCCTGCTGGCGGACGCGATCGGACGACTGCACCAGGAACGCTCGCTGAGTGAGCTGGTGATGCACGCCTGAACACAGTCTTCACGCGGGCTTCCCACTCCTTTCACTGCGGCGGTGCGATTCTCGTAGCGGTGCGATTCTGGTAGGGGAATGCCAAACACGCAGGGGGGCACGATGAACATCAGGACGCAGATAGTAGAGCACAAGGTCAGCGGCGAGAAACTGCTGGCCAAGGTGCGGGAGATCATCCACGAGGGGAACGTCCGCCGGATCATCATCAAGAATCACGACGGCGTGACCATGATGGAGCTCCCGCTCACGGTCGGCGTGGCCGGCGCGGTCCTGCTGCCCTTCTGGGTGGCGGTCGGCGCGGTCGCGGCGCTCGCGGCGGACTACCGGATCGCGGTGGAGAAGACGCCGGGGACCGCGGAGGAGACCGGGGGGCCCGAGAAGAAGGAGCCGGCAGCCGCGGCGACGGTGCAGGAACCCTGGTAAGGAAGGACTGCGCCGGGGGGTCTACGCTCGACTGCGAGCGCGGTCCGATAGCCGGTCACCCAGGTTGAGTGGTGACCTGGATCGAGTGCGCCAGTAGTGGTCGGCGCACTCCGCCTCACGACCGCGAATGATGCGCCGGCCGCGCAGCGATCCCGCTTGGGCCGTGATGACGGTGAACTGCCGCTCTCCCCGCGCTCCGTCGCAATACAGAATCACCCAGTCCCGCGTGGTCCCGAGCCGATGGGCGCGCGCCGTGTTGGAGAACAGGGCAGTGTAGTGGCGCTCGCCGCGGGTCGTGTGAAGAATGGGCAGCCACGCCTGGTGCTGGGGATTGAAGCGCCGCGGCGCGATGCGCTGCAATTGGCCCGCGCTTTCCTTGCTGCGGTATTCCCGATCCACATCCAACAGTTCAGAGACGGGCGGAGCGGCGTCCGACGGTCGCCCATCAACGCCCGGCCGCACCCGCCCCAGGCGTGCCGCCAGCGCGTCGCGCACCCCCGCGAGGCGCTTGGCTCCGAACCCGCCCATGCGCTGCAGGCGACCATCGTGCGCGGCGGCTTCGAGGTCCTCCAGCGTGCCGATGCCGCGATCGTGATAAAGCCGGTCGGCCGTCACGGGACCGATCCCGGGCACCGATGTGAGGGTGCTGATCGGATCCCGTTCACCGCGAAGACGCTGGAGCATCGGAAGCTGGCCGGTCCGCGCCAGCTGGTGAATCGCGCGCGCGAGGGTTTCGCTGATTCCCGGCAGCTCCGTCAGCCCCTCGATTCCCTGTAGGCGCAAGATGTCGGCCACCGACCGCGGGGAGTTCCGCAGAACGTTGGCCGCACGATGATATGCCTCCACCCGAAAGCGATTTGCTCCCTGTTCGCGTAGGAGCTGGCCCGCCTCGTCCAACCGGTCGGCGATGCGCCGGTTCAGGGCGTCGGACATTTCATGCCTCGCCTGCGTTTGGTGCCGCTGCCCGGCCACGACGGGCGTTGCCGGCGCGGGTGAGGGCAGCGATCGGGGCGCGTCGCTCGCTCAACGACGATCGTGATCCAGCAATTCGGGAATCTCCCACGGTTCTCTGCGGGTGATCCGCCCCGGAGTGGGCGACCTGAGTTCAACGCGCCACTCCCCGTCTCCTGTCGCCATAGCGTAGCCGGCGAGAAAGCCAACCACGCCACCCATGAGCACCAGCACGAGCACGACCATGAGTCACTGCTCGGACGGCCGGCGAGGGGACAGCTTCGCCGTCGCTGGTGCCGCGGAAGTCTGTTGCATCGATCGGGTCCTCCCGATGACTGGAACCCAACGGGGAACGGACCAAGCATAGGGGTGGTCGATGTTAACGGGCGTTAGCCAGGCGTGAAAACTTCTTGCACTGCGGCGGAACGCGAAGCTCAGCTGGCAACTCCCAGCCGCAATGCGACATAGTCGAGGCAACGGTCCAGCGTCGACACGCTGGCATAGGCGGTTTCAGGAATGTCCACCTGGAGCCGCTCCGAGATCGCGATCAGGAAGTTCATGAAATCCATGGAGTCGAGATCCAGCTCCTCGCGCAGCGGAGCATCTCCTCTGAGTCGGGAGAAGTCCGCCTCCGGCGCGATCTCACCCAGGGCGGCGATCAGCGTCGCGCGAAGCTCGGCTCGCGTCATAGCTTGCCCGGCTCCAGCAACCGATCTGTAACGGAGGACAGAAAGAGTCCCCCGCGGTGCCCGTCGCTCACGCGATGGTCAGCCGCCAGGGTCGCAGAGACGACCATTCGCGCCTCGATCTTCCCGCCGACCACCCAGGGTCGTTCCACCACCCGTCCGAATCCCACGATCGCGACCTGCGGCGGATAGATCACGCCGTAGACGGTCTCGGCCCCCCGCTCGCCGAGATTGGTGACCGTGATGGTGGGCTGAGACAACTCGGAGGCCCTGAGGCCACCGGTGCGGGCGCGGTTCACCAGGTCGCGCAGGTGGCGCATCAACTCGTCCAGGCTCTGGCGGTCGGTGTGGAGGAGGGCGGGAGCGATGAGCCCGCCCTGCCGGAGGGCGATGGCCACGCCGACGTGCACGTCTTCGCTCATCACCGGCTTGCCGTCGATCCAGCGCGCATTGAGCTCGGGGAAGTCGTGGATCGCGAGCGCCACGGCCTTGAGCAGCAACACGTTGGGGAGCAGACGGTCGGCCACGGGGCGGTCACGGTTCTGCTCCGCCAGCCATTCGAGCACGGGGCCGAGATCAATGGTGGTGCCCACGTAGTAGTGGGGGATCTCGCGCTTGGAGCGCGCCACGGCGGCGGCA
>JACQVB010000067.1 GCA_016209985.1 Gemmatimonadota bacterium
CAGGGGATACGACAGCCCGATTCCGACGCTCCAGTTCGCGGCACCCGCATTGATGGAGGCGCTGGCGGCCGACCAGTCGTAGGCTCCGGTAATGCGCAGGGACGGCAGGTAGGCCGCTCAAGCGCAGATCCGTTGGGCGGACAGGGTGGCGATCGTATTTTAGAGGCACGAGGAGTGTCCAAAACCCGTCCGTCTATGCGTCATAGGGTGTCGGTCGAGTGGACCGAACGAACCCACAAGGAGGAATCATGCCCAAGTACCTATGTATGCAACGGAGCCTGCCGGGTGGAGGCGGCGAGAAGCCCTCTCCCGCCCAAATGCAGGAGATGTACGCGAAGTTTGCCGCTTGGCAGAGGAAGTTCAAGCAGAACCTCGTCGACATGGGGGGAAAACTCGGCGATGGAAGACTCGTTACCACGGAGTCTACCGCGGACGGCCCGTTCGTGGAGGTCAAGGAGCTGGTCGGCGGCTACATGATCGTCTCGGCCGAGAGCCTGGAGGAGGCGATAGAGGTTGCTCGTGAGTGCCCGGGACTCGTGCGCCCCGGCTCAGGCGTTGAAGTCATCGAGATCCACAGCCCTTGAGTTCGCACCAACTGGTTGAGCACTTCTTCCGGCACGAATACGGTCGCCTGGTAGCGATGCTCTCGCGCCGGGTAGGCGTGCAGCACATCGAAGCAGTTGAGGACGCCGCTCAGTCCGCCTTGATGACCGCGCTCGAGTCGTGGACTGTGGCGGGCTTGCCGGACAATCCGTCGGCTTGGCTCTTTCGAGTAGCGCACAACAGTCTTGTGGGGGAGTTGCGCCAACGAACCCGCCGCCGTCGCATCCTGGAGCAGAACGCCACCGAAGGCATCGGCACTCCGGACAACGCTGTGGAGCCCTTCCTCGCGGGAGAGGTGCAAGACGACCTGCTCAGGATGCTCTTTGTCTGCTGCGACGACGTAATCCCCGTGGAATCGCAGCTGGTGTTCGCTCTGAAGACCCTCTGCGGCTTCGACATCCGAGAGATCGCGCATCGGTTGTTTACCAGCGAAACCAATGTGTACAAACGCCTCGGACGAGCCCGCAGTCGTTTGCGAGAGCTTCGGCCACGGACCGATGAGCTTACAGCCGGGCAATACTCCTCGCGACTTCCGGCCGTACACAAGATCCTCTACCTCTTGTTCACGGAGGGCTACCTATCTTCCCACGCGGAGACAGCCATCCGCCGAGAGCTCTGCAACGAAGCGATACGGCTGGCCGCGATCTTGGCGGAACATCCGGTGGGCCGAGCTCCGGAAACGTCCGCGCTACTTGCGTTGATGCACCTGCACTCGGCGCGGATGACCGCTCGTCAGGACGGATCCGGCGGATTGCTGCTGTTGGAGGAGCAGGACCGAGATCTGTGGGATCGGCAGGAGATTCAGATCGGGTTGGAGTGGCTCGCCAGATCCGCACAAGGCGACGTCTTTTCCCGGTACCACGCGGAGGCGGGGGTCGCCGCGCAACACTGCCTTGCCCCCTCCTTCGAGGAGACGCGCTGGGACAAGGTGGTCGAGTGTTACTCGTTGTTGGAGCAGATCGCGCCCTCCGCGATCCACAAGCTGAACCGTGCGGTGGCGGTTGCTGAGTGGCAGGGACCTGCCGCGGGACTTGCCGTGCTTGACGACGCTGCGCCTCCGACCTGGCTGGCTGGCTCCTACCTTTGGGCCGCGGTTTTGGCCGATCTGCATCAGCGCTGCGGAAACGCCCCGACGGCGAACGGCTATCGCACTCTTGCTTTGAAGGCGGCTCCGACGCCGGCAATCAGGGAGCTTCTGCGGCGTCGACTGCGAACCGGGGCGGGCCGCCCAACAAGGCGATGCACCTGACGGCGCTCCGCGCCGCAGGTGATCGCCAAGTCGTTAGGCGGCGACCTCTTCACACTCGTTCCGGCCCTAGGGGACCCCATACCCAGCGGCGAGTCAGAGGCGCCGAGGCAGTGCGGCGCGTAGCCATCCCGCGCGGCGCGAGGCGCGCTGGTCCCGAAGCGCTACCGCCCACACAGCACCCGCCCGCTCACTCGCAAGGTCAACGAGCGATTGCCGACACGGTAGACGAAACACGACGAGGGGGCAGCGTGGGGCTGAGGCTGCGGGCGAGTCCATCGAAGAAGAGCCTGGCCAGCAGCGCGCGTCGCCCGCGGACACCCACCTTGTCGAAGGCATGGTCTAAGTGGTCCTGCACCGTGTATGGTGAAATCCCGAGGCACCCCGAGATCTCCTTCGTGGAGCAACCCCGAGCGACGAGCATGAGTACTTCCCGCTCACGAGGCGAGAGGCCGTAGAGCAGGGCAAGCACCGGTGCGACGTCACCTCGCGTCATCGGCGTGATGATCACGATGGAGGCCGACGTGCCAGACGGGCTGGGCTCCGTAAGCGAGGCGCGGATCGCGTACCACTGTCCCGAGCGTCCGCGCACCCGCAGCGCGCCCCCCGCGGGCACGCCGGCAGCCGGGGATGAAGCGTGACACTGCCCGTGCAAGTAGCCGAGCACACACAGAACCGAAGAAGGGAGGGCGGCCGTCGCGCCGCTGTCGGCCAAGTCCTCGAGCGCCCTCGCCGCAGCGGCCGTACGGAAGACGGTGCGACTGCTCGCGTCCACCACCAGTGCACCCGGCACCGCGCGGTGACCGCTCAGCGCCCACGGTGTGCGATCGGCCGTGATCGCCGTATCGAGCAGCGCGGCGCTCTTGAGACCCTGCGCCACGTGCGGCGCAACGCGACGCAGGAATCGCACTTCGCGCTCTGCGAACGGCGGGGAGCCCCGCGCCCGCATCACGCACCAGACGCCCCATGGCGTAGGGCCGGCACACAGCATGGTGCGGGCCTCGTGTGCGAGCCCGAACGACCTCATGTGCTCCGCGAGTGGACGCGAGGGATGCGTGGTGACTAGCCGCCCAGAGCGCGCCAGGTCAAGCATGCGCTCGGCCTCGCCCTGCGGGTATACCATTCGGAGGAAGTCGCGGACGAACTCCGGCGCGAGCCCCTCGCCGACCGAGTGTGTCATGACGCCGGTGTCAGGGTCCAACGTGGCGAGCGAGCTCCCCTCTGCGGGGACCACGCGTGCAGCGCGTTCGGCAACCTGCATCCGGAGGCGCACAGAGTCCAACCCGGCGTAGCACGCGCGTCTTATGCTTCGGAACGCGTCGCGCTCCGCGGCCGCTGGAAGCCTGTGAACTCGCAGCATACCCCCCCCGAAATCAGGGATGGCCGGCGCGTCATCGCCGCACGACACTGTGATCACGCGCAAGGCAAGCCACCGCGGGGCGACCGGCGTGCGGTTGGACGGCTTAAGTATGCGCCCTTGGGACATGAGACGACAGGGGACGGTGTCGTCCTTCGCCCTCGCCGGCCCCGGCGAGCCGAAACGCGCCGACCCCATGTGAGCGAGGAGGGTGCGATGAACGAAACGTAGCTGACGTCAGTCTCAGCGCAGAGGACGCCCGGCGGCCCGGTGGTCGCCGGGCGCAGGATCGAGAGGACGATTCCCAAAGGAGGTTCTCGAATGTACGCCCGTAAGATCTCCACGGCCATAACGTATTGGGGCCTGAATAGCGCAATCGTTGTAGCCGGTCCCGCGACCGTCGCCGCGCAAGCACCAGGCAGCGGTGCGGCTGCCGCCGCCATGCCGATGTTTGTGAAGTACGGCGCCGTGAGTTGGCAGCGGATCTTCCCAGACCTCGGTGTGCGCTCCCCGGAGATTTCGATCCTGCGGGTCGATTCGGCGTCGCACGCAACGCAACTCATGATCCGCGTGCCGCGCGACTTCTACGTTCCCAAGCACTGGCACGGCGCGAACGAGACGCACACGATTGTGAGTGGCACATTTGTCATGGACTCGGCCGGGCAGCGCCTCGAGCTGGGGCCCGGCTCGTTCAACTTCATGCCGGCGAAGATGGTGCACGATGCCTGGACGAAGCCCAATGATGGCGCCGTGTTGTTCATCACCGTCGACGGACCCTGGGACGTGAACTTCGTCGAGGGCCCACCGACTGGGGAGCTGGCGTCCAAGAGGAGGTCCGGACGCCGGTAGACGGCTGGCCGAGGACCTGGACTTGTCACTCCGTTGGCGCGGGGCGGACTTCGTCTCCCGACGGTGCCCGAGCTCACCATCGTACCGGGCCACGTGCGGCGCTCACTTCTCGGCGCTCCAGGCGCACGCGCATCCCCTGGGTGCCCCCTAACCCGCGCTGAGCCTGTGTGAAAACTCTCGAACGTCAACAAACGAGGGGTTCTCTGACCCCTCCCTCAGTCGCGATCGTGGCTCCTGAGCGAAATGTGAGCGTCGGAATTCTGGGAGGCGACAACCGGAGGGAGTTTTCACGCAGGCTCGGGCTGGAGCTGCCAACGCGCCCGCCAAGTATCGCGAATGCCGCCATCCGCGCTCACCTGGGCATCTTAGGGGCCCGGTGCTGCGCACGCGTTGGCGCGCACAGGAGCCCTGCCGTACCTTAGCATCTAACATCCTGCGCGCCGCCGTTCAGTGCATTCGGTGGTATCTCAGTTCCGGCGGGCGCGTTGCAGCTCAACCCCTATCCGTTATGCGGACACCACTCGCGCGTGAACCAGAAGACTGAGGGTTGTCGGCAACGGTTGTGCGACGATTCCTCGGGCTGGAATCACTACGCATCGGGTCGGTGGGCCGGAAGGGACGCGCCGGTCCCGCAACCTGCGCGGCCTGAGGCTGGCTTACTGCTCGTCCGACTTAGCAATCATCTGAGTCATATGCTTACCAAGGGGCGGGCCGGGCAGGCTCAGTCTTCACCCCGGCTTCCCGTCCGCCAGCCGCGCCGCCTCGAGGTCCGCCGTCAGAGCAGACGTGTCAGAACCCAAGTGGCGGCGGGAGTAGCGGTAACACGAGCCAGTAGGCACTTTGGAAGCGCCTTCAAATCGGAGACTGGTCCGATGTACTTCGAGATCCCGCATCGCCCGAGGTCGGAGCGTTGGATCCCAATCCCTGCTTTGGTGGTGATTGCCGGTGTTGCATTGGCCAACTTGTGCGTTGCGCAAGACGGCACGATGCGGATGGAACAGGTTGTCCAATCGTACGTCCATGGCGGGCAGTTTATGGGATCTGTGTTGGTAGCTCGAGGCGACCAGATTCTGCTGAACAAGGGGTATGGATCGGCCAATCTCGAGTGGAACATCCCTAATTCGCCCTCGACGAAATTCCGCCTTGGCTCCCTTACCAAGCAGTTTACCGCTGCAGCAATCTTGTTATTGGAGGAACGTGGGAAGCTGAAGACGGACGATCCGGTAAAGAAGTACTTGACGGACGCTCCGATCGCCTGGGACAAGATCACGATCTTCAATCTCCTGACTCACACATCCGGGATTCCAAACTTTACGTCGTTCCCGGACTATCGATCAACCGAGGCGATACCCACGACGCCCGAAGAGCTGGTGAAGCGGTTCCGCGACAAACCGCTGAACTTCCGACCGGGAGAGCGATGGGAATACAGCAACTCGGGCTACGTCCTACTCGGGCATCTGGTCGAGAGAATCAGCGGTGAACGTTATCGGGACTTCGTCCAGGACAACATCTTCAAGCCACTCGGACTGAAGGAGTCGGGCTACGACTCGAACTCCGCGATCGTTCCGAACCGTGCTTCCGGATACGCACCCGGTCCGAACGGACCGGTGAACGCCGGTTACATCGACATGAGCATTCCCTTTTCAGCCGGGGCGCTCTATTCGACCACCGAGGATCTCCTACGCTGGGAGCAGGCCTTATTTGGAGGCAAACTTCTCTCCGCGGCGTCACTCAAGAAGATGACGACCCCTTTCAAGGGTGATTATGCTTTTGGCCTGGCCGTCCAATCCGGGAACGGACGTACCACCATTGCCCATGGCGGAGGGATTGAGGGGTTCAATACCCAGATGTCATATTCTCCAGATGACGAGCTGACCGTGGTCGTGCTGGGCAATCTGAACGGAGGCGCACCAGGCGACATTGCGGCCAAGTTGGCGTCTGTCGCTCGCGGAGAACAAGTCGTCCTGCAGTCCGAGCGGAAGGAGATTACGGTCCCGAAGGAAATGCTCATGCGATATGTGGGCACCTACGAGGCGACGCCGAACATCACTAACGTCATTACGCTGGAAGGGGACCGCTTGATGACGCAGCTGATGAATCAGCCCAAGTTTCCTTTGTTCGCCGAATCTGATACTCAATTCTTCCTGAAGATCGTCGACGCTCAAGTCAAATTCTCGAAAGACTCAACAGGAGCGTTCACCGTTCTAACGGTCCACCAAGGGGGCCGCGACAGAAAGTTCTCGAGGAAGTAACGCTCGCGACGCGCAACTTCTGGCGCGGTGATTCACGCGACGTTGGTCGATCGGACGGGCGGCACGCCTTTGATGAGCAGCCACACCCCGAGCGGAATCTCGAACGCGGCCATCGGTAACCACATGAGCTGAGTGATGGAGCCGCGAAGGACTCCTGCGAGCTGCAGCGGAAGGCCCACCACGAGCAGGACTGACGCGATGACGCCTAGCCAGGCGAGGGGGAGGGGGATCATTCGACCGCGCAAGAGGAGGTAGGAGAAGAGCGTGCTACCCACCGCGAAGAAGGTTCCGGTGAGGGCCGCGTCCCCCCCCAGAAGGTAGGCACCGAGCGCGTTGGCGGCCCCGGTGTCCGGTGCATTGGCTCCGGCGGCCGTCACGAGCCCCAGCAGTCCCAGCGTCTCCGGTATGGAGGTCGCACCGAGCACGCCCTCGCCGAGTCGACAAGCCAGGCCCAGCATGGCGAGGTCGGGGTCCTCGTCACGGGTAATCCGGTACAACGTCACGGCCAGCACCAGGGCCGAGAAGCAGCCGAGCAGAGTGAGCACGGCGGCGACGCGCACGTCCGTCGGGTGCTGGGCGATGCTGGCGAGCTTTGCCGCGATCCCCTCTCCGTCGGTCGCCCGGTGGAAGAGAACCAGTGCGGCGACGCCGGTTGCGATATAGAAGAGGAACGCGAAGCCGGCGATTCTGGCGTTCGTCGTGCGCGTCATACGTGCTCCGGGATGCGGATGTCATCTCACCGGGGAAAGCTGCGCCTCCACTTGCGGCACCTTGGCCCCCATGACCAGAAGCCAGAAGACCATCGGCAGCTCCGCGAAGTAGAGCGGCATCACGACCTGGGAAACCGTCTGCAGGTGAGCGGGGAAGACCACGGATGTGACACAACTGACCACGTAGGCAAAGCCCGAAACCATCAGCAAGACGCCTAAGGCCTTGGGAAAGAAGCCGGATTTGATCGTCAGGATGCCGAAGGGAAAGAGCCGCGCTGTTGTTTTGATGGAGGTCATGTCGTCTCTCCCCCTATGTCGAGCGCATGGCGATCGCCGGGTCGATCCGCGCCGCACGGAGCGCCGGAATCCAGCAGGCGACGATCCCGATCCCCGCCATCACTATCGCAACGCCGAACAACGTGACCGGATCGTGCGGTGCCACACCAAAGAGCAGCTCGCGAATAACCCCGGCGGCGAAGAAGGCGCCGGCCACGCCCAGCACCAGGCCCATCGCCAGCAACACGCTCCCTTCCTTGAGGATCATCCGCTGCACCCGGCCCCGCTCGGCGCCCAGGCTCATGCGGATGCCGATCTCGTCGGTGCGCGCGCTCACCGAGAACGCCAGCACGCCGGCGATCCCCACGGCCGCGATGATCACCGCGAGGATGCTGAACGACGACACCAGCGCGGCATTCAAACGCCGCGGCGAGAGGCTCTGATCCTTGATCTGCGCAACCGTCAGCACGTTCTCGATGGGAGCCATGGGCGCGACGCGGTGCACCACGCGCGTTGCCGCGGACACCAGCCCTGCGGCACTGCTGTCGGCGCGGATGACCACGACTCCGCCGATCGCAAGCATCTGCGTGAAGGGCATGAACACCGCCGCTCGGGGCGCCGCATCCGGTCCCCCGTCATGGGTGTTGCCCACGACGCCGACGATGGTGCGCCAGTCGCCGCTGATCGGGCTGAATCGCAGCAGCTCGCCCGTCCACGCGATCCGCTTTCCCACGGGGTCTTGGCTGGAGAAGAATTGGTCGGCGAACGTCTGGTTGACGATCACAACCAGGCCTGAGCGGGGCTGGTCGGTACTGGAGAACTCGCGCCCTGCCAGGAGCGGAATCCCCGCCGCGCGGAAATACTCGGGACTCGCGGTTCGAACGTCGGCGCGCGGCACGGCCTCGCCTACGGTCAAAGGTTTGTCTTCCGCCTTGACCTCGAACCCCATCCCCGAGCTGCGAAGCGGTATCGTCGAGCCGACGCCTACCTCATTGACGCCGGGGAGCGCTCGGATCTCGCGCCGCATGCGCTCGTACTGCTCTTTGGCCACGACGTCGGATTCCATGATGCTCTGGTACCACGCGGCGACGTCGCCATTACTAGGACCACCGCTGAGCGTGAGGAGCGGCACCTCCATCGCCAGTACCTCCTCGGCGCGGAGGCCGTTGTCCACCGCGGACAGATGAATCATCGTGCGGGTGAGCAGCCCAGCGCCGGCAAGCAGCACCACCGACACCGCGACCTGCGCCACGACGAGCGCGCGCTGCAGCCGGTGCTTCTTCAAGCTCCCGCTCATCCGCCGCACGCCAGCGGCGACGGCCGACGCGAACGTGCCTTCCTTCGGCAGCGAAGCCACGAACGAAAGCAGCAGGGCGAGCGCGACGGACAGCGCGAGCGTGAAGCTGAAGACCGCGCCGTCGAGACGGATCTCGTTCGCGCGCGGCGAGTAGCGCGCCGCAAGGGACACGAGCAGGTTCACGCCGCCGATCGCGATGAGCACGCCGATGACGGCGCCCACCAGCGTCAGCATGAGATTTTCCACCAGGAGCAGGCGCCGCAGCCGGCCGACGCCCGCGCCAAGCGCCGCACGTACCACCAGCTCTTGCTCTCGGCGCACGCCACGCATGAGCGTCAGGTTCACGACGTTGGCGGCGGAGATGATCATGACGAACGCCGCCGCGGCCATGAGCAGCCACAGGGTCAGCTGCGCGCGTTCGCCGAGCGCTTCCTTGAAGGGAATGATGGCGACGCGGTAATGCGATCCCGGATCGTACGCTTCACTGTATTCGCTCTGCATGCGTGCGTAGACCGCGGCGACCTCCGTCCTGGCCTGCTCCACGCCGGCGTCGGGCGCCAGCCGGGCCACCACCTCGGTCATGCGATGCGAGCGGTTCTGCACCATCGTCGCGCCCACGTGATGCGGGCTGACCACCATGTTGAGCAGCGCATCGATGCGGTCGGGAAAGAACGGCGCGGGCTGCAGAACTCCGATGACCGTCACCGACTGCCCATCCAGTCTCACCTGCCGGCCGACCACGCTGGAATCTCCGCCGAAGCGTTTCATCCAGTAGTCGTGGGTGAGGATCATGACGGGTGGAACCCCGGCGCCGTCGTCGCTCGGCCGCGTCAGCCTGCCGAGCAGGGGCGAGAGTCCCATGACCTCGAAGTAGTTGCCGGTGACGAGCCCCACGTCGATGCGGACCGCGTCGTTGTCACCCTGCAGGGTGAGCGTCCAGGGGGAGTATTCGGCGATGCCGGCCAGTGCTTTGACACCGTTGCGGAGATCGCGCACCTCGGGAACCGAAAAGGAGATGTTCGCTTGACCCGGTCCGTCGGTCGACTGCCGCAAATACATCAGCCGATCGCCCTCGCGGTGGGGCAGCGGCTTGAGCAACACACCGTGGACGACGCTGAAGATGGCGGTGTTGGCCCCGATGCCCAGCGCCAGGGTGATCACGACCACCGCGGTGAACGCGCGGCTGTGCCGCAGCGCACGCAGGGCATACCTGATGTCGGCCGCGATGCTCTCTGCCCACGGCAGCCCGCGCTGATCCCGGACCGCCTCGGCAGCCTGGGTCAGACCTCCGGAGGCCAGCAGCGCCTTCCGGCGCGCCTCGTCCGGGGGCATGCCGCGGCGGATGTTCTCGGCGATCTCCATCTCGAGATGGGATTGCAGCTCGTCGCGGAGATCGTCGGCCGCGCGGTCCCGGGTGAAGATTCCGGCGAGGCGCGCGCGTGCCGCGCGAAGGTGTCTCATGGTGCCTCCCGTTTCGGCGCGAGAAAGGCGGCGATCAGATCGGCGGTCTTATGCCATTCGCGGGCTTCCCGCGCCAATTGTTTCCGCCCCGCGGGAGTGAGCGAGTAGAACTTGGCGCGGCGATTGTTCTCGGACTGGCGCCATTCCGTGGTGACGAACCCCTCTTGTTCCAGCTTGACCAGCGCGGGGTAGAGGGTGCCGTAGTTGACCGTGAGGCGGTTCTTGCTGGTTTCCTCGATCCGGCGAGCGACCCCGTAGCCGTGCAGGGGCCCGAGTACCTGCAACGTCTTCAGAATCATCAGGGCGAGGGTGCCCTGCTGCACGTCCAATTTCTCAGCCATGGGTAGTCCTATGGGATTCCAATATGAGAGTATTACCGCGGACCGGATCCCGCAATGTCTCCGCCACGGTCCGTCCTATGGGTTTCCTATACGTAGCGGCGGGGCGCCTGGTTTCAACGGGCGTTTCGACCGTCAGGCGGGCGCGGTTTCCGGTTCGTTAACGGCGGACGCGGCTTGCGCAAATCGTTGGGGCACAGCGCTTAGGAGGAGGACGGGACCGGCTTTCCCTGGGCCGGCCGGTCCCGGATGTTCGCCAAGGTCCCCCCGATTTCTGCCATCCCTCGGCCGCAAGGAAATGCCTTAGGTACGAACGATTTTGATTGCAGTTCCTGCCGAGCGTAGTATTAGGGTGGTTTCCGTCTTCAAGCCGGACTGGGACCAATGGCTGGGCTATTCAGGCTGTCGCGGAAGTTTCGCGAAACGATCGGCGACGATCTTGCCGAGGAAATCGAAGCGGGGTTCGACCGGGTGGACGCGATCAACAGTGTGGCGCTGCGTGAGTTGTTCGAGGCGAAGCTCGACCAACGATTCGGCGATTTTCGCGCCGAGATGGACAAGCGCTTCGTCGAGTTCCAGGCCGAGCTGCGCCAGGAAATGGCGACCATGAAGGCCGAGTTGAAACAGGACATCTCCGACCTGCGGGTAGCGCTGGCGTCGACCGAGAGCCGCCTGGTTCGGTGGATATTCCTGTTCTGGCTCGGGACCATCGGTATCTCGATGCTACAGAAATAGGAAGCGGACCATTGTATGCAGGACTGTAGCAAGGATCGGTAGCCCGAGTCAGCATAGCACGAGCCGTCGCAAGGGAGGCACGCGGGGGATGTTCGGGCTTCCAATGGAAATCGTCGGGCCAGTGATCGGCATCGGCGGGATCATCCTGATCGCGGCCGCCGCTATAGTGATGGTGCGGTTCTTAACGTCGAAAATCAAGCAGCATGAACCAAAGTCCCGTGCAGTGGACCCGGCGGAGCGCGGGCACGTACTTGAGGATGTTCAAGTCCGCTTGGGCGAACTCGATCAGTTAAGACAGCGGGTTAGCGAGCTGGAAGAGCGGGTCGACTTTACCGAACGACTCTTGACCAAGCAGCGCGAGGAGCCACGGTTGGGACCATCCCGTGACTAGTAAGCCAATGCTGCGCAGCGTTACGCGCATTGGCCGCTACTTCCAGACCTGCTTCGCGACCCGCAAAAAGTTGTCGCCCAGGATGCCCCGCACGTCATGCTCCGAGTAGCCCAGCTTGATGAGCCCTTCGGCGACCTCGGGTAGCTGCTCCGGCGGCATCATCTTGAGGCCGGCAGCGTAGCCTTCCTCCGGTGGGAAGATGTCCGGGTTCTTGGCCACGTAGTCATCCACTTCCTGCTGGTCGAACACATAGTCGAGACCCAGGCCGGCATGCGCCGCTCCGACGAGCTGCACCACGTAGTCGACGTGGCGGACCACGGTCTCGCTCCTCGCGTCGTTCTTGCCCAGGAAGATGCCGATGCCGTTGATGCCGACCACGCCCCCGGTCTTCGCGCAGGCCTTGATCGCTTCATCGGGAATGTTGCGCTTGTGTTGCCAGACTCCGGTCGGATTCGAGTGCGAGAAGATGACCGGGTTCCGGGAGTACGCCATGACGTCCATGGTGGTGCGGAGGCCGGTATGGGTGCAGCAGGTGACCATGCCCACCCTCGCCATCTCATCCAGCACCTGCCAGCCGAACGCGGTCAGTCCGGTATCCTCGTCCTGGCACCCGCCGCCCAGCGCGTTGTTGCGGTTGTAGGCGATCAGCATCCAGCGCACGCCCAGGTCGTAGTAGAGCGACACCATCGAGAGCTGCCCGGTCAGGGCCGCGCCGCCCTCGACGTCGAAGGTGACGGCCAGCTTGCGCTCCCGCTTGGCCCGCCGGACATCGGCGACCGACTGGACCAGCACATACTCGGCATCATGCTGCTGGACCCATCGGCGGAAATGCGCCAGCATGCGGAGAGTGTTTTCCCACGGCACCGCGTCGAATCCCACGTTCAACGACACCACGTCGACGCCGGCGTCGCGATAGCGCCGTAGCTGGGGCAGGAAGGTGTCGTCGTCGGCCCGAAGCGGCATGCATCCGTGATTGTCCCACACGACGGCCCGCGCCATGACACGGGCGAGCGTTCCGCTCGATTTCCGGCCAGACAGAGAACTGCTTTTCATGAAACCCTCCCTCGTCATGTCGGCGGTGTGCCCGTACGTGGCCGCCGATTCAGGCGACCGATCCCGCTCGCGTGGCCACCCGCTTTGCCGCCAGGAAGTACAGGGCACCGGCCAGGAATACCGCGGGTACGGTAACGGTCACCAGCGCGATGCTCAGGTGGTGAGCGGGCGCCGAGAGACCCAGCGGCGACAGTCCGTTCACCAGGAAGGCGGCGCCGCCATGCTCGATGGTGGTCGAGAGCCGCCCTACCAGCGGCTGCGAAATGGCATCGCCAAACAGGTGCACCACGGTGAGCAGCAGCGCGGTCGCCGTGGCGCGAAGCTCAGCGAGGACCACGGTGACGGCCACCGCGAGCACGACGCCGGTGGTCATGTTGCCAAAGAGCGCCTCCAGCAGCACCGCGCCGAAGAGCGGCACCCGCTGGAAGGCGATGAGGATGAACGCCAGTGGCACGGACGTCAGCACCGCGGCCACCGCCGCCACGTAAAAGTACCCCCGGGCGGTGCGCCGGATGAGGAAATCGCCGAGCACGCCACCCAGCAGCGGGCCGATCACGCCGCCGATCATCACCATCGCGCCGTAGGCCGCATTGGCCTGGGCGATGGCCAGTCCCTTGTCGCGCTGCAGCACGGTCGGCAGCCAGAACTCGACCGCGTTCTGGGCGAATATCTGGCCGGTGAAGCCGAGTGTGAGCAGGATGAACACCGGATTGCGGATCAGGTGCGCGAGCGCCGCGCGCCAGGGGCGGGGAGCGCCCGCCGGGACGACATCGGTCGCGCCGCGGGCGGGCTCGCGCATGCGGGTCAGGAGCAGCACGACGAGGAGGCCGGGGAAGCCGACCAGAAAGCAGGCCGGCCGCCAGCCGAAGGCACCGGCCAGGTAGCCGGCCAGGGCGACACCGACCGCGGATCCCAGGGGCGCTGCCACGAAGAAGAAGGACAACGCGCTCCCGCGGCGCTCGGCGGGATAGAGATCGGCAATGAGGCTGGGCGAGTTTGCCATGTACGATGCCTCGCCGACGCCGACCGCCGCCCGGGTCGCCGCCAGCTGCCCGACCGAGCGCGTCAATCCCGCCACCCCTGTGGCGACACACCAGAAGGAGGCGGACCACGCGATGAGGGTCTTCCGCGGGTAGCGGTCTCCCACCCAACCAAAGAGGGGGGGCAGGACGGTGTAGGTCAGCAGAAAGGCGACGCCGACAATGCCCATCTGCGCGTCGGTCGCGTGGAAATCGACGCGGATGACCTCCAGCAGTCCCGTGACCGATGCCCGATCGACGTAGTTCAGCAAGTTCATGGCGAACAACAGCCAGAGGAACTGCCGCGCCTGCACGCTCCCGGTCACCCCGTCGCGCATGCTAGCCTCTGCGCACAATTGACACCGCCCGCGCTGGAATGGTACTACTCGGCAAAGCACCGGGAGCTAGAATGTCGGACGAAATGGGGACCTTTCGCGTCGATGTCGAGATCGGCAGCCCGGCCCATCCCGGGCCAACCAAACTTCTCCCGGCCGTCCTGGTGGACACCGGTGCGGAGCTGTCCTGGTTCCCGGCTCAGGTATTGGCCTCCCTCGGGATCGAGCGGCGGAAAGTCTGGCATTTCCGGCAAGCCGATGGCACGGTGCTGGAACGCTCGACCGGCTGGGCCACGGTTTCCCTGGCCGGCATCGAAACGGTGGACGAAGTGGTCTTCGGCGAGCCGGGTGATCTGGTCCTGTTGGGCTCGCGGTCGCTGGAGGGCCTGAATCTCCGGGTCGATCCGGTGCGCAAGACCCTGATCAATGCGGGACCCGCGCCGGCGGCGGCAGTAGCGTAACAATCGGTATCTCCGGCGGAATCCGCCCGCCGTCAGACGAGAAGACCCGAAGGGGTCGTATGCCCTTCGGGTCTTGCTGCTTAGCGCGGCACCCAGTTGGATGCGGCCTGGAGTTTCTTGACCGGCTGGGTCGGATCGTTGGTCTTCAAAGCAATCTCGAACAAGTGCGGGCCGTCCATGCCCTCGTGCATCACGATGTCCATGTGAATCATCGTGGACTCGCCTGGCTGCAGAGTCGTCTGACCGACGACTATTTCAGAGGGTCAGCATCCCTTCAGCGCGTCGGCGATGCGCGGCGCCTTAAGGGTCAGGGTGCCGGTGCCGACGTTGGTGACGATGAATGCCGCACGCACCGGCTCACCGAAAACGCGGTCACCCAGGTCGATCTTCTCCCGGTCCACTTGCAGTCGCGCACCGCCTCTACGGGAACTCCAGCTCACATATACCAGCGCGACCCCGACGACCAACACCAGTGCGGCAATCGTGGCTACGCGAACGAGCATGTTCTTCGGTCTTTCCGGCATCGACGCTCCTTTATCCCGGCTCCCTTTCAATCGTAGCCACTGGGGAGTGAACGGACCAGGCAGTGCCCGTCACCGAGCGCACGTCGTGGATCAGGGCCTCCATGCTCCGGGTTGATCGCGGCCTGAGAGAGCCTGCCCTGAGCGAAGCGAAGGACCGGGTTCGGCGTGAGGGGGGCGTCCCAAAAGGACGCTCGCCAGGCCCTCTTCAGAGCGCACCCAGGCCCGATAGGGGTAGGGAGAGCCGATTGCGCGGCCCCCCCTCCCTCCGAACCGGACGGGCGGGTCTCCCGCATCCGGCTCTCCAGTTGGTGGTGTCACCGCAGAGCGGATTGACAGGCCAAGCGATGAGCCGTAA
>JACQVB010000001.1 GCA_016209985.1 Gemmatimonadota bacterium
GTGGTGAACAGCGGCTCGAAGATCTTTTCGAGGTTCTCCGGCGCGATGCCATGGCCGGTGTCCACCACCTCGATTTTGACCCGCTGCTCTCCTTCCGGGGCGCCGCGGATCTCAAGCGAGCCGCCCTGCTCTCCCATGGCCTGGACCGCATTGGTCAGCAGGTTGAGCACGACCTGGCCGACCTGCACCTGATCGACCAGCGCCGGCGGCAGCCCCTCGGAAATGTCGACGTGCACCTTGACCTGCCCCAACCGGCCCACCCGTTCCAACTGCCGGTAGATCAACTCGGCTACGGAAACGGGCTCGCGCTGCGGCGGCCTGACCCGGGCAAAGTCCAGCAGGTCGCTCACGATCTTCTCGGACAGCTCGACCTGGCCGCGCAGAATGCCCAGGTATTCCTTCACGTTCGAAGGCGCATCGCGAAGAACTGAGTCGAGGTAGTACATGGCGTTGGTCATAACTCCCAGTGGATTGCGCAACTCGTGCGCTACCCCGCTGGCCAGCTGGCCGAGAAAAGCGAGCTTTTCCCGGCGCACCAGGGCCTGCTGGGCGCCGGCAGCCATCCGGTTGAAGGCCATGGCGACGTGGCCGAGCTCGTCACTACGGTCCAGCAGGACTCGCTGGTTGTGGTCCCCATGGTTGAATGCGTCGGCCGCCATGGCCAACTGCTTGAGCGGTCGCGTGATCGTGCGGCTGGCAAGCCACGCGGCGATCAGGGCGAGCACCATCAGCCCACTGGCGGCCGCGGCCAGCCGCTCCAGAAAGGTGGAAACGGGCTGGAGGACGGTCCGGTAGGGAAATTCCACCAGCGCCACCCATGGCGTTCCCCGGGCCTGGGCCGCCGCGGCGAAGCGCCGGCCCGCGCCGGCCCGCTGGTAACGAGCGACCTCGGGCCGTATGACCTGCTTCCCCTGGGTGAGCCGGACAGGAGGCGCGGGGACCGGATGAATCAAGTCGGTCCAGGTGACCTGCGTCGTATCGCCAATGAAGACCTCGGCCTCTGCCCCTATGAGGTTCACCACCTGATCCCGGCCGCTCGCCGTGGGGGTCTGGCGGCGCCAGTGGATCACATATCCGAGCGGCTGCACCCCGTCGGTGACGAGGGCAATGACCGGATAGAACACCGTGTCTCCCATGGCCCGAAAGTTCCCCACCGAGCCCGAATCCGCCCGGCGAATGACCTGGTCCAGTTCCGAAGCGTTCAGTCCCAGGGCGCTACGAGCCGCCGGACCCCAGGAGAGCAGGCGACGTCCGCTCGCATCCCGGAGCTCGGCGGCGATCAGCGAATCCGGTTGGCTCTCGCCATCCTGCAAAGCAGCCAGGGCAGCGCCACGCAATAGGGGGCTGGGATCGCGGAGGTAGGCACGGACTTCGGGACTTTCGCCCACTGCCCGGGCCGCGAGGAAGAGGTTGACGGCCGAGATTTCCAGCAGGTCGGCAATCTGCTGGGCGACGCTCTGCAACCGGCTGTTCGCGGCCATGATACTGCTGCGGCGGACCTCGACATATGCCGCGACCGAAAGCGCCGCGATCACGAGGAGCAGGAGTACCCCGCCTACCAACGGCAACCGCAGTTCCAGCGATTGAAGGTACGTTCGCCGCATATCCTCAAACCATCGGGAAGCTCAATTCTAGTAGGGCGGCAGTGGTTTCTTAACCGGGGTGGTCTGAAATGGACCACACGCGCCGACACGGCGGCGCTGAGAAAATCAAACTGGGGGGAAGGTTCTGGCCACGAGGGCCGTCTAAGGGGTCAACCCGAGCCGACTCTGCAGGTGCGCCTTTACCCCGGCGGTGATGGTGCCACGGCGCTCGAGATCATCGAGCGTCGAGTTCACCCGCGCGCGATCCGCATCCAGCTTCTGGTCCCGCAGCTCCTGGATGATGCGGGCCAGCCGCCGATCGTAGTCGCCGCTCTTGAGCGTCCCGGCGTCCATTTCGGCTTTCAGCTTCTCCAGCTCCTTTACCAGGCGGTCGATCGAAACGGGCGTCGCCATGAGTCACTCTCCATTCGCGTGGTTTGATCGCCGCCAAAGATCAACCTTCGTCCCCTTCCCGGCAACGGGAAGATCCGCACCCGCTGGAAAACAAAGAGCCGGTCACGGACCGGCCCCTTGCGCAGCGACTGGCGACTACTGATTGCCTCCTACTTGTGGGGCAGCACTAGAACGTTGCCGCCGGCGTCCGCCCCGGTGCTCACCGTGACGGAGGTTTTCAGCACGGCATCATAGCTCGCCGCCAGGCTGCTGGGCGGCGTGGCGCGAAGTTCGTAGGTACCGGGCATCAGGAACGCGATCTTGAAGTTGCCCGACGCGTCGGTCTTTCCACTGGCAACCACGTTGGCAGGATCGGTATCGGTAAGCGCGGTGCCCGATTTGAGCACTTCCACCGTCGCATCCGCCACTACGGCGCCGGTCGCGTTGTCCTGGCGTACCGTTCCGCTCACCGAGCCGGTGACGTCACGCGCTACCGCCTTGATCACCGGCTTGAACAGCAGTCCGTTCTGTGAAATCGTGTTGCCCCGCAGCACGAAGCTCTGGCCGAGATTGAAATCCAGGACCATCACCGTGCCACCCTCGACCAGATTGATGGCCTGGTCGAGGACGATCTTGATGCCGGTCTGCCCCGCGCTCGGCCACTTGATGCCGGTGGCGGAGCTGCCGTTCAGCACGGTGCCGTTCTTGAGCGTGACGCTCGACTGATCCGTGTTCAGAATGAGACGGAATCCCTGATACATGCCGGTGGGGAGCGTTGCCTCACCCAGGTTCACGGTAGTGCCATTCTGGAGATCCAGCAGGTTGAAACTCTTGTTGGGCTCGGCCAGCGTCACCCATCCCTTGCCGGGATCGGTATTGTTGCTCGCCTCGGTGCCGGCCGCGGCGTCCGCGTCATCGGTCGCCGAGAGCTTACCATCGACTCGAACCACGAAAACATCGGCCCGCGCGACGGAGTCGAACGGGAACGGGGCGTCAGTAAGCTGTACCGTCAACTTGCCGGTACCGGCACCGGTGGAATCGCTGCATGCCACCGCCAGAAACGACAGCGCATACCACGCCATCACGGTCGCTCGATTTCGATTATTGCGCATTCACCTCTCCTGGTGACTGTGGTGCGTCCGGCAGCGAGCACCGCTCGCCGCTTCGATTATCCTGAAGACCCGGCCAATGGAGGAATGGTCACGCCAGGCGGTGAGGCGCATCCGCTACACACGACAATCATAGGAGCAGAAACGCCGGTCTCGAGGGGAGACCGGACGGTCAGGGGCGTTATCGGTTCCGCGGGCGCCGGGACCGCCCGGGGGTTGAGCCATTGTTGGACGGAACAGTCTCGGGAGGGCCGCCGGGGTGCGACCATGCGGCTGCCGAGGGACCGGAAGCGGCGCTGGCACCGAGGGCACGGCCCACCTGGGGCGGCTTCTCGCCCGCCGCGATCATTCGTCCCGCTTCCCCGGGCATGTCCGCCAGGTCGTTGTTGCTCGCCCGGTCGGCCAGGCGCTCGCGTACCGCGGCGAGGGCGTCGGCGGCGGGCAACCCGCGGTCCACCAGCGCGCCCAGGACCGCCAGCGGAACCGTGAGGGATCGGCCGGACGGAGCCGCCGATGCCAGCGCACTAATGGTCTTGCCATCGACGCCCAGCGCGTGAGCCGCGGCACCGGCTTCAATCTCGACCGAATCCGGGGTCCGGCCGCCAGCGCTCAATTCGTCCCGGGATGCGGCCAGGTCGGACTGGAGCGCGCGCGCAGCCACCGCAACGGCGGCTCCATTTTTCCCTTTCGCCTGCGCCTCGAGGGCCCGATTGGCAACGGCCTCCCCCGGCAATCCGCTGGCGCTCGCTTCCTGCACGATCGCGATCACCTGATCAGATACGTCGGATGGGAGGACGGCCCGCAACCGCGTCACCGCATCCTGCTGCGCGGACATCACGGCCGGCAGCAACAACATGATCCCGCAGAGCTTCAGCATTCGCATAACCCCTCCTCTTGTAAGACTCCGGGCTACGGAGGCCGGTCACTCAGGGCACGACCAGGAGGGCGGTCTTTCCCCCGAACCCATCATCCACCGACGCGTAGCCCGCGGGAACGATCCACCGCTCGCCATCGACGATCAGGTTGAACCGGTAGACACCCGAGCCGAGGTTGAGGGAAATCGTCCAGGCGCCGTCGGCAGCGCGGATCATCGGGACCGCCTGCCAGGCGGTCCAGTCGGCGATCAGATCCACCCGCTGTGCAGCGGGAACCACGAATCGCAAGCCGCCCTGCCCCCGTTCCGCGATGATGATGGTTTGCCGTACGGCGCCGCTGATCTGGGACCGGTGCCGCCCACCAGCGAGTCGCAAGGCGAGTGAGAGATAGCGGCCGCCTGGCAGCCCCTGAGGCAGGTCTGCCGCATAGCTGCCACCGGCGACCACGAGTGCGACGCGGCCGGTGAGCCACGCGGTGGCAGCCGCGCCCGCCCAGGCCCCGCTGCTGACGCCGGAGGCCGACGGTGCGCCGCGCCAGCCGGCGTAGCCGGTCAGCTCCAGGCGGCGGAAAGCGCGGGAAGCCTGTCCACTGAGCTCCGGAAACCAGAAACCGTCGAGATGAAATGGCGCTACCGTTGCCGTCATGGTCCATTGCCTCCGGCGGGTCCAGAATCCGGCAGTGGGGCCCCAGTAACCCACGATTCCGCCACCGGAGGAATTCCACCCGGTACCACCAGCCAAGCCAAGCCAGAGACCGACGCGGGCACGGTTGAGCTGCGCGCGCGCTTCAGTGCGAGTCGACGTCGTGCGATAGCCGGTGGAATGAAAGCTCCCTTCGGCCGAGATCAGCCCCGCGGGTCCCCATCCGCGCAGCCGTCGGGCTGGTCCCAGGATGGTGGAGAAATCCCCCCGCCATTGCCCGCTCCATGAGGCGGATTCCTGCGCGGCAAGGCTTCCGTTCAGTCCCCCGAGGAGCCACGGCGTGCTCCACTCGATCTGGGGGGAAAGGGAGCCGGACTTAAGCGTCGTGGCGGAATCGTATCGAACGCTGGTACCGCCCAGATCCACCTGCCAGTCCTGTCCCCTGGCGACGGCAGCGTGGAAGCAAAAGGCGGTGACCAGCATCGCGGGCGGAAGTGCTCGGCGAGCGGTACTCAAGCGGCTGAAGTTTACCGAACTTTTCCCTTGCCGCGGGTAGAGGTCGGCGTTCCGGGCGAGGCTGGCCGGCCGGCTGGAGGACTCTCGGGCTTGCCCCGTGCGGCGCCGGGTAGTGCCCCGCGCAACGCTTCGGCAGGCGAGGCACCCACGCGCAACGCGACATCGACCCGGCCCGGGATTTGGGCGATCTGAGCCATCGGTGTTCCCCGACTCGCCATCTCCGCAATCACCGAGCGCGCCTGGTCAGCCGGGACCCCCCGTTCCACCAGGTCACTCAGAATCGTGAGCGGAACCACCAGCGGCGAAGAAGCAGCCTCCCGCCGCAGCGCCGCGATTTCTTCGGAGGGTACCCCGCGCCGGCGGGCATCGGCGGCAGCCACGATTTCGGCCTCCGATGGGGTGGGCGCCGGCGAGCCGCTTCGCAGCAGGCCCCGTGCTTCGCGCAGCGAGGTCACCAGTTGCTGGACCGCGTCGATGATCCGGGCGGAAGGGACCCGCTTGGCGACGCCCTCGAGCGCCTTGTCCTCCAGCGGCCGCGTGGGAAGCGATTCCGCCGCCGCCGCCGCCAGCACCGGCCGTAGCGCGGCGAGGGTCGCCGGGTCCACCCGGCCCTGGAGCGGCGGGCGATTCTGCGCCATGCCCGTCGAAGAGGCGAGCACCAGCAAGAACGGGAGCGCGCGACTCAGGGTCAACTGGACCTGGAACCCGTCACCAGCAGCACGCTGTTCTTGAGCCCAAATCCGTCATCCACCTGTGACGACGCATTCGGATCGGGCGCCCAGCGCGTGCCGTCGACCACGAAGACGTAGTGGTGCAGTCCGGGCGGGAGGTCGATCTCCGCGACCCAGTTGCCATCCGCGCCGCGCCGCATCGGAATTCCCGCGGGATCCCAATTCGCGAATTCGCCGGTGACCGACACTCGCGTGGCGTTGGGCTCGAGATAGATAAAGCGGGTTGCCACTCGAACGCCGGTGGACGTCTGCGGCCCCGCCTGCGGTTTCGGGAGCGCCACCAGGAGGACTGCAATCAGAGCGGCGAGCGCCAGGGTGCCATGCAACGGACTGAGCCGGAGCGGGCGCGGGGTCGCAAACCAGGTCCAGGCGCGGCGCCACCAGGGCGCAGGGATGGCGCGAACCCGCTCCATGACTGCTCCGCGAACCGAGCGAGGCAGCTTGGCTGGGCCACGATCGAGGGAACCAATGATACGCTCGAAGGCCTCGGCCTCTTGCCGCAGATGCTCCGGCAAGTCGGCCTTGGACAGCTCGCCGTCCAGGTAGCGGCTCAGATCACCGGGTTCTGAGGATCCCATGCCAATAATCCCTCCAGCTTGTCTCGCAAGTTCTCCCGGCCACGCAAGAGCCGCATCTTGAGCGCGGGCACCGAGACGTTCAGGACCTCGGCCATTTCCGGAAGACTCAAGCCTTCCACGTATTTCAACAACAGCGCCTCCCGCTGATCGGTGGGCAGGTCCAGGAGTGCGCGGCGGACCCGCCGCTGCAGATCCGCGACGGAGGCCTCGTGTGCCGGATCGTCCGGTGCGGTCACCTCCGCGCCAGCCTCGAGCGGGAGCGTGCGCCGCCGTGCGCCCCGGGTGACGTAGGTCTTGCACTGGTTGCTGACGATCCGGAACAGCCAGGCCTTGAAATTTGCCGGGTCCTGGCAGCGATTGAGAAACCGGAATGCCCTCACCAGACTCTCCTGAATGACGTCCGCCGCGTCGTCCGGGGTGCCGGTCATGTTGATCGCATAGGCGGCGAACGCGTGCTGATAGCGTTCGACCAGGATCGCAAACGACTCCCTATCACCGGCCAGGACGAGCCTCACCACTTCGGCGTCGGGAAGCGAGTCGGTCATCGGCTGTCCCGGCGCAGCTCCCCCGGGTCTCTACCTAAAGACTTGTCCATCCCGGGTTTGGTCACTGCGTCCACCGTCCGCTGTAAAGGCCTGCTAAACGTAACCAGCGAAGGGGCGCTATCTTCACTCGATCTTCATTTGCTTTCGATTTACTTGCGACTACCTCTCCGGTCCGCCGACCGGATCCCACCATGTTGGCGCAACGAGGGAAGAACGTCCTTGCAGACCTATGTGATGGCGTTATACTGGCCAGGAACCCGCGCGCCGACCGCGCAGAAGGAATGGCTGGCGTATGAAGGACTGGCTTTCCCGGAAGGTGCGGTTCGTGAAGGCGACGTTGCACCGGGACGAGGCGAGATCTCGCGCTTCGGTGGAACTGGAGCGCCCCGGCTCAGGGAGTTACATCGGCACCGCCGACGGTCCCGCTTCGGACCTGGACGACTTCCGTGCCGGTGCTCAGGCCGCCGCCCAAGCGGTTCAACAGGCTGCGGACAGCGAAGATGCGCGGGTGGAAGTCCGGGGTCTGGAGCTGATCAAGGCGGTGGGCGAGACCGTGGTGATCGTTTCGGTTTCGGCCAGTTTCGGGAAGGAAACCCGCGCCTTGTTCGGCGTGTGCCAGGTCCACGACGATCCGGCTTCGGCCGCTGCGATGGCGGTGCTCAACGCGACCAATCGAGTATTCGACTTGGCCTGACGACCGAAATCCGCCCCCATGACTGACAGCAAGGCGAAAGCGCCGATCCGAGGGGAGCGAATGCCGCAGCGGCAGTACCTACCCGGTGAGCGTGTCAGGTTTTCCGGGGCGCAGCGCGTCCAGTTGCCGGGAGCCAGGTGCCGGGTCCGCGTCAGGCTGGAAGTCGCATCGACCGGCACCCACGTGGTGGGCGTCGCGGAGGGCTCTTCCTCGCTCGAGGACCAACTGCGCTCGGCGGCCGAGGCGACCCTCAACGCCCTGCGCCAGACCCCTCACGCCAAGGATGTGGTGCTCGAGTTGCGTGAGGTGACGACGTTCGATGCGTTCGGCAAGTCTGGAGTGATGGTCTCCTTGAGAGGACACTACCAGGATCAGATCCGGCCGTTGACGGGGTTCTCGCCGGTGCGGCACGCGCAGCAGGGAGACGCCTCTCTCGAGGTGCAGATCGATGTCGAGCGGCGCACGGTGGTGCACGTCGCGAACGTGGCACAGGCCGTGGCGCTGGCCGTGCTCAGCGCCACGAACCGGTTCCTAGCGGTCGGTTGAGAGTCGGCGGTCGAGCCGCGGCTTGATGGCCGGATTCGCCGCGAACCGGGCCGACCGAAACATGGAGCGGATGGGAGAAGTAGCCCGAAACTCACGATGGAACTCACAACTATCGCTTGCAGTTTCGGCGCCGTGTTCGTTCAATACCGCAGCAGAGCGCCAAGTAGCCCACCTCCGAGGACCAGCCACGCCGAATTGACGCGATAGCGCAGGAGGAGGACCACGCTTACCACCGTCAGGACCAGCGCGACCGCGTCCACAAGCGCGGTTTGCGTCAGCTGCCACGTTACCAGTGCCATGAGCGCGAGCGACGCGACGTTGACGCCGTCGAGCACGGCCCCCACGACGCGGGAGCGGCGCAAGTGGGGGACGAGTGGACCGCTCGCCGCGACGAATAGGAACGCGGGGAGAAAGATGCCGGCGGTGGCGACTGCGGCGCCCGACGTCCCGCCAAGGACGTACCCGATGAAGGTTGCCGTCGTGAACACCGGGCCTGGCGTAACCTGCCCCACCGCGACCGCATCCAGGAGCTGACGTTCGGTCAGCCAGCCGAGACGCTGAACCAGGTCTGCCCGCAGGAATGCCAGCAAGACGTAGCCGCTTCCAAACAGCACCGCTCCGATCTTGGCGAAGACCCAGAAGAGGGGCCACAACCCGAAGGGCACGGCGAGGGCGGTGGCACCGGCCGCCACGCCGGTTCCGAGTGGCAGGAACTCGGCCCCGCGCGGAAGGACCAAGCCTGCGGGCGCGGACGCCGCCGGACCGCGGGAGCCGGATGGGAGTGTGGCGAAAACGGCAGCGAGTCCGCCCAGCGCCAGCACGAGAAGCTCGTTCATCCCCAGCGCTGTGGCGGCCAGGCACCCGAAGCCGAGGGCTGCCAGTCGAAGGTCCTTCACCGCGGTGCGAGCCAGGCGCCACAACGCTTGCAACACGACCGCGATAACGACGGGCTTCACGCCGTACAGGATCCCCGCGACCGCCGGCAGCGTTCCGAAGCGTACGTACGCCCACGCGATCGCTCCGACCAGGAGCGCTGCGGGGAGAATGAAACACGTCCCTGCCACCAGGAGTCCCCACCATCCCGCACGGGCGTGCCCGATGTGGATCGCCAGTTCGGTGGAGTTCGGGCCGGGGATGAGATTCGTGGCACCCAGGTAGTCCAGAAACTGCTCGCGCGTCAGCCAGCGCCGCCGGTGCACCACCTCGTCTTCCATCATGGCGATGTGCGCGGCCGGGCCGCCGAAGGCGATGGTGCCGAGTTTGAGGAAGAGGCCCGCGATTTCGCGAAGTGAGGTGCGCGCTGCCGGCGATGCCACGCCCCTCGCTGCGTCCTCCGGCCGACCTACGCCCATGCTACGGGATGCCCGGGTGGTTGAGCGAACCATCGGTGACTGAGCGGTTCGGCAATGAACTTTGCGCTGGACATGGGCTTCTCGACGAAACGGGAGAGCCGGGTCAGGGCCTGGGGTGGGAACTGGCGAGCCGCGCATCGATCGACCAGGGACCGCCACCGGCAACGAGCAGGAACAGGGAACCCAGAAGCATGCACCAGTCGGTGCGCGCCTCATGCGCCATGGCCCAGAACCCCGGGGAGGCGAGCATCGGCAACTTGGTGGTCAGGATCGCGACGATCATGTCGATGATGAGCGGGATGGCGGCGAGGGAGGTGAGGAGCCCTGCCAGCACCAAGAGGCCACAGACGATCTCGACCACCCCTACGAACGGCGCCATGATCTCGGGAGACGGGATGCCGATCTTCGCAAAGCGACCGACGCCCAGGGCCGCGGGAAAAAGGAACTTCTGTATCCCCTCGGAGAGAAACACCGCGCCCACTAGAAGCCGGACCAGGATGACGGCACGGGGGGCGCGGGTCGAAAGCAGGGATGTCAGTCGCATGGGAATCTCGCGCTGAAAAGGGTCACTCACCTCGACCTGCGTGCTCGAACAGCTCACCAAAGAGCTCGCGGACCTTGAACCTCGCAGCGGCGAGGCCTCGTCGTCCGGCCGCCGTGATCAGGTAGACCCGACGCACCCGGCCGGCATCCGTGCTCTTTCGTCGAGACCGGAGATACCCTCTGGCCTCGAGTCCGTGCAGGATTGGATAGAGGGTGCCGGGACTCATCCGGTAGCCGTGACGCGCCAATTCCTCGATCATGCCCAGGCCGAAGATCGGCCCCTCAGCCGCATGGTGCAGGATATGGAGCCGGATAAGCCCAGAGTAGAGGTCTTGGTCGTCCATATCCCCTCAGGCCTCATAATATCGGTGTTCGTTATCGCAGCACGATACTAATTCCGGTACAGACCGGCAATGATGAGGTGTAGAATGACACGGAGGGCGTCAGCGAAGTGCGAAATATGGAGCGGATGGGATTCGAACCCACGACCCCCTGGTTGCAAACCAGGTGCTCTCCCAGCTGAGCTACCGCCCCGAATGTGCTGGAACGTAATCAGATGAGGCGCGCTCCGCGCTGCCTGCCGGGGTGCGGTACAGGATAGAATCCGGGAATCAAAGAGGGATCAGCGAATTCCGGTGTCGCACTCCAGGCGGACCGGCACCGTCGATCCGGAATCGACATGTGCGTCGGTCGCAGGCGGAAGACCCATGGCTCCCGGGCAGACCGTCACTCTCACCTGGTAGTCTCCGGGCGGCACGGCAATGGACACCGTTCCGGTGGCGTCCGTGGTGGCTCCGCCGAAGGCACGGTCTCCGGCGACCACGACCACCACTGCGCCGGCGACCGGCGCCGTGTTGTCCACCCCTTGCTGCTCCACCGGAGCGATCGGACCACGCCGGACGGTGGCATCTATTCCGCTCGACGGCGCGACGGCGCCGGCGCACGCGGCGACCACCGCAACCGCAGCGGCCGTCCCCCCAGCCAAGATCGTGGGTTCAGCGCGTGGGCTCACCAGTGGCCACCACGTGCAGCTCGAAGTCGATGCGATCGGCAACCCTGACCGTTCCCGCGGGGCCGCCCCGGTAGGGTCGGATGCCGAAATCAGTCTGCCGGACCGAGAACCGTCCGTTCGCCCGGAGGGTGTCCTCTCCCACCTGGGTCTCCACGTCGACGGCCACCGGTCGGGTCCGGCCGTGAATCGTCAGCTCTCCTTGCAAGTGAAATCCCCCACGAGACGGAGTCGCGCGCGTCGAAACAAAGCGGATATCGGGATAACGTGCGACGTCGAGCACTTCTGACCGCATGGCGGCCGTGACCTGGCGAATCTCGGCCGTATCCGGTGGGGTCAGTACCTCGAGGCTATCGGCGCGCACCGCGATTTCCACGCGCGATGCCGCCGGATCGTTTCGGACATAGACCACGCGTCCTGCAAATCCGCGGGCGCGAATCAGATGCTCGTGCCCGGCGAATCCCAGCAGGCCTGCCTTGCCGGTTTTCACATCGAGGCGGCTGGTCGGTGCGATGATGTAGATGGCCGAATCGTTGCCGGCCACTTGCGCCGCAGCATCCTGCGATGCGAGAGGCGGACCCAGGCTCGACGCGGCCAGCAGAAAAGAACGGACAGCGAGAGACGGCAAACGACGGCACGCGGTTATCATGGGCCCCTGGTACACCGGCAACCCGTAACCCTTCCCGGGAGGCGACCGGCAACTCGGCCGAGGGGTGCAATGTACCGTTGCGCCATCGTTGCGACCTTCGTCATACTTGGCGCATGGCTATCACGAGGGGAACCGCGATGCTTCGCCGGACCATCGCACCACTCGCGCTCCTGGCCCTCGGGCTGGGGCTGGGTGGGTGTGGGAAGCGCCAGCAGCAGGAAGCCGCAAAAGGGGAGACCCGAGCGGATACCAACGAGAGCGCTCGAACCGGGACTCCACTCGATACGGCGCCGCGGACCGCGCCCACCCCGCAGAATGCGGCTCCGCCCGTGATCAGAGCGGTCCCGCCGGCCGGGAGCCAGCGGTCCAACAACGCCATCGCTCTGGTCGGCAGTTGGGACCTGTCCCCACCGGCCGGCCTTCGCAGCCCGCACCTCACCATGGTGATCGACTCGGCCCGCCGATCCACCTTCTACGGGACGCTGACCCGGGCGCTCTCCGGCGACATGGAACTGAGCGGCAATTTCGAGCCGTTCAAAGGAACGGTGGATACCGCCGGCCTGGTGCGAATCACCATCGCGCCGAGCCAGAAGGGTTCACCCCCAGCCCGCATCGAGGGACACCTCGAAACGGACCGGCTGCGGTTGAGCAGCTTTGTGTGGGGCGACGAGGAACAGGTGAGACCGGATAAGGGGTGGGAGTTCCGGAAAAAGCAGTGAAGAGGGAAGAGTACAACGGGCCTCTTCCCTCTTTTTTACTCTCTACTCTTCACTCTCAACTCTTCACTGTGTCTCATTTGAGTGTCGCCGAATACCCGCTGCTTCCTCGCACGACGAAGGTTCGGCTGCTGGCGTTGTCGATCTTCACGGAATAGCTGGTTGGCAATTTGGTGTCGGAGACGCCCAGCTGAAACAGGGTTCCCGCCGCGATGTTTCCGGTCACGACGCCCTTGTATTGGGTGTCGCTGACCTTCACGATGAAGAGCTTGCATCCCGCGCAGGCCGACGAGAGCCCCGTGATGGTGTTGGGGACTGTCGCGGTCGCGGTAAACTGAATTGCACCGTCATCCGAATTCGGCGTCAGGAGATCGGCCGCCAGATTGCCGGCAACCGGTCCGTTGTCCTTCTTGCACGATGCGGCCAGGCTCAGGAGCGCCAACGCGGCGATTGCTGTCAATCTGGAGTGCCTCATGGCTTGACCCTCCGTGCCCTGCCTTGCTCGGGCGGACTGGCCGGTGTGGCGTTCGTTTTGTTCACCCACGCGAGAAAATCTCCCACGTCATACGTGCCGCCGCTCTTGTTGCCGATAAAATCGAGATAGCCGATTTCGTCGGCGGTGAGCACGCTGCTGATCCCCAGCAGATGGTTCAGCGCGTTGTTCAGCACGATGGTGGGCTCGGTAACGGTGATGGCCACGGTCGCATCGGCGGTCTGCGCGCCCGACGTGACTCGCGCCGTAGCGGAGAAGCTTCCGGCTGCTGACGGGGTGCCGCCGATCACACCCGCGGTGCTGAGCGTCAACCCGGTGGGCAGCGAGCCGCTAGCGACTTGCCAGGAGTAGTTGCCGGAGCTTCCGCCAGATGCGGTGAGCGTGAAGTTGTAGGCTTTCCCAACCTGACCGCCGGGAGGGGCGCCGGAGGTCACGGTGAGCGGTCCCGCCGCGAAATTCGCGGTGAGGAGGTAGTTCCGTGCCATCGTGAGCGTGAGTGGGTTGGCGCTCGCGGTAGTATCGCCGGTCCAGCCGTTGAACACGCCCGAGCCGGTCGGGGTGGCGGTCACCGTTACCGTCGTGTTCTTGTCCACGAACGCGCCGTTGGTCAGCGTGTAGCTGGGAGACGACGACACCGTCCCGCTCCCGCTCACCGCGACCTGAAGCTTGAACCCGAAGGTAAGTCGGAATGACATCGGCCCGTCTGTCACGGTCTGGGTGATCTGGTCGATCTGGAACCCAGGAAATGTGGTACTGTCGTTGGCGACCGCCTTGGGGCTCGTTTCAACCGAGTAGACTGTTTTCGGCGTGCCACTCCCGTAACCGGGCCAGACGTCGCCAGCATTGCCCCGATTTCCACCTCCACCGCTTCCCTTTTCCAGCTGGCCCAAACCATCGGCTTGGACCAGCAGGAGTCCGTGGGGGTTCCCGCCGTTGACTGTATTGGTTCCGCCGAAGCCCGAATTCTTGATCTTGGTGGAATCCACATGCCAGATCGCGAGGCCGCCATGGCAGTTGGTAGGATAGCTCAGTCCGCTGTTGCCACAGTGCGCGCGGATCATCGCGGTGTCCGCCTGTGACGCCTGACGATTCTCCAGGAGATAGTGTTCGCCGCGTGTGTTGGTTCCCTGGACTCGAATGAGAAACGTCGAGTCCGAGGTGGGGACCGGGCCAAAGGAGTAGGTCCCGTTCGAGGTGAGCGGTGCCACGGTAATCCAACCGAGCTGATTCAGTGACCAGGCCTCCATCCTTGTGGGCGAGAACGGGCTGGTATAGTTGCCGCTGCCCATGAGACCCCACTGGCCGATTCCTTCGGTGGTGCCCTGCACGTCATAGAGATCGGGAAGGCCGAATGCATGGCCGGTCTCGTGCGCAGCGGTCCCCACGGGCATTAGCTGGGCGGTAGTGCAGGAGTTCGAGCCTCCCACGCCGCTCTGGAGGGTGTAGTCGCGAACCCGGATCTTCTGCCCGGGGAAGCCGATCCGGTCGGTGTGGGTCGTGTAGGTGAGCCCGCTGCCGCGGTGCGACCAGAGATGATTGTTGGACGAGGGACCGCAGGCTCCATCCTGTTCCGAATGGATGAAGATGACTTGGTCCACGATTCCATTGTCGTCGCCCGAATTAGGGGAGCCATCCGGTCCGTCGTTGTCGAATTGGCCCCAATCGAACGTGCCCGTATCGGCCGCCAGCAGGACCTGATTCAGACCGTTAATCATCTTGCTTTGGGCTGAGCCGCTGAACAGCCCGTTGCAGCTATTTCCTCCGAAAGGATTGCCGCTGCAGTTGTCGGTGGCGGGATCGCCGGTGTACTGAGTTTCGTTCCCCAGCAGCGTGATCCAGCCCACTACCTGTCCCTGAATGCTCAACAGCGGAGGGTTCGAGCCGATGGTGGACATCTGCTCGTACAGCGTGCGGATGGAATACGGGCGTCCGGCCGGTGGGATGGCGCCGAACAGAACCTGATCGTACGCCGGAGCGGCGTTGGTTGTGCCCGTTCCTACATCCGCAAAGCGGAACAGGAGCGCCGGCACTTTCTCGACCCCTTGGACGACCGCGGGTGACGGATAGGCACCAAACACCACCGGGGCGTTGAGCGCGACGAACTCGCCACGTTCCATCAGCGCCTTGCGATAGGCCGCTACCTTCCGCGCCTTGACCCTCCAGCCGCCGTCCGGCGCGAAATCGAGCACGACGCCATTGGGCGCGCGCAGGATTTCCCATCGGGGATGGAGCTGCGACTGCGCCGCCGCGCGGGGCGCAACGGCGAAGGTCGCGGCAACGAGACAGCAAAATCCAACCAGGGTCCGGCATGCCGGTTCTGTCACATCTTCCTCGCGTCGATTGTACTGGGGACTTGAATGCTACTGTAGGCCGGGCCCGGCGGCCAGCGCTGTGGCGGGAGTCACAGGTGGTGGATAGGCTGACGGCTGATGGCTGATGGCTGATGGCCGATGGCCGATGGCCGATGGCCGATGGCCGATGGCCGATGGCCGATGGCCGATGGCCGATGGCCGATGGCTAGAAC
>JACQVB010000072.1 GCA_016209985.1 Gemmatimonadota bacterium
CCTTTGCGCTGTCCTGCAGGCTATCCCATCGAATTGCCGCGGTGGGAACCGTGTCGGCTGCTCAAGACCAACCTTGGAGCTGGTGTGCAGACTCCCAACCGGTGCCGCTGATCAACTTTCATGGAACAGCCGATCTTGTTCCGTACGACGGCGGCAAGGTGTGGGCGTCCCCCAGACCGTTTCCGAGCGTCTCGACCTGGACGGCGAATTGGGCTCGTAGAAACCGGTGCGGGCCGAAGCCCAGCGAATCTGTGGTGGCGGCGGATGTCATCCGCCTCGAATACACGAACTGTGCTGACGACGCGGCCGTGGTGCTCTACACCATCCGGGGAGGAGGCCATGCCTGGCCTGGCGGCAAGCCGTTGCCGGAATGGATGGTCGGGCCCACGAGCCGCAGCATCGACGCCACGAGTCAGATGTGGGCATTCTTTCGTGAGCACCGGGTTCTGAGGAATTAGCAAGGGGGAGCGACGTCGTTTTCCATCTTAGCGCTTGGCGTTTGTTCAGTGGTGGCTTGCGCTCCGCTTGGGAGAAGTCGGCCGGCGCGGGTGCCACCTGGCTGGGCTTCGAGCAGCTTCTTGCGCCCGGCTACGCTGGCCGAGGCCGCGGTCTCTCAGTCGCCAGACACGCTGAGCGAGGCGGCCGCATCGGCGCTGAAAGCGGTGCCGTTCGACTCCCTGTGCCGCGCGAGGCGCTGCCCCGCGATTCAGGTCTCTCCTCTGGTCCGGCTGGTGAGCGACACGCTGGGATTTTTCGACGCCGAGAAGCAACCGATTGCCGGTCGACTGACGCTAGCGTCACCGCAACGGATCGGCACCCGCGGCGTCGCTATCGTGGAACCGGACACGACCGGCCCGCAGCACACCACTTGGGTCTACCTCGGCGCGCTCGCCCGATCGTCTCCGGACTCGCCGAGTGACAGCACGGTGCATTTTATTATCGAGATCATCCGGCCGGATGGATACGGCTGGGTCAACGATCTCTGGCTTCTCCGCCAAGGCTCGCAGTGGCTGGTGGTGCGGCGAAGGGTTTATGAAGACTGAGGGTGAATAACCGGAGGGAATGCGATGTTGAAATGGCTCAAGTCGCTATTCACCGGGCCCAGGCCCGCGGGCCCCACGCAGGTCGTGCGAGCCTTCTCTCCCGGTCAACCCACCATCACACAGGGAGAGATCCGTGCCGAGCAGAGCGGATGGCGGATCGACGCCACCGGAAACCAGAGCATACGGCTTTTTGAGGTGGAAAACCCCGCTGTGGACCAGTGTCTGTTGGCCTATCGAGCTGAGCTCAAGACGGAAGGCCTCAAGGGCCGTGCCTTTCTCGAAATGTGGTGCCGCCTGCCGGGTCGCGGCGAGTTCTTCTCAAAGGGCCATCAACAAGCGGTATCGGGTACCACCAACTGGGCGCGCTCCGAGATCCCGTTTTATCTGAAACAGGGCCAGAAGCCCGACCTCATCAAGGTCAACCTTGTGGTGGAGGGCACCGGCACGATATGGCTCAGGAACATCGAACTGCTCGAGACGCCGGTAGCATCCTGAGGGAAGTGTCAAAGCGCCTCGAGGCTCCCCGCCCCCAAATTCGCCGCGCTGTATTGACACTCGGCGCGTAAATCGGGTACTACTCGGCAGGTCTCAGGAGGGTACCATGGACCGCGAAGTGGAAACGTTCCGCGTCGATGTCGAAATCGAGAACCCCGCGCGCCCGGGCGAACGCCGGACGCTCAAGTCTGTGCTGGTGGACACGGGCGCTGAATTGTCCTGGGTCCCGGCCAATGTCCTGGATTCTCTTGGCGTGGAGCACCGCAGCAAATGGCGTTTCCGGCAGGCCGACGGCACGATCCTCGAGCGGTGGACCGGCACGGTCGTGATTCACGTCTCCGGCAAAGGCGCGGGCGACGAAGTCGTGTTCGGCGAACCCGGCGACCTGGTGCTACTGGGTTCTAGAAGTCTGGAAGGGCTGAACTTCCGCGTGGAGCCGGCGACGAAGCAGTTGGTGGACGCCGGTCCCGCGCCCGCTGCCGTGGCCGCCTGAGAGTCGCGGGCTGAGAGCCATCGCCGCAGCTAAACTCCCACGCGTCAGGCGACAGGTACGAAATGTTCTCACGGACATCACTCGCTCTCGCCCTGCTCCTGCTCTGCGGACGAGCACTCCGGGCACAGAGCGGTGCTCGGCCCGACATCAGTGAGCTGACCCTTCTCGGACTGGACGTCGAGGCCGAGCCTGCCGACGTGGAGCGCGTCCTGGGACGCCCCGACTCCACGCACTCGTACGCCGACCCTCACAGCGCCGGTGGCCAGCTCCGGACCTTGCATTACCGGCAGGTCCTCGTGTTCATGGGTCCGGACGGCCTCAAGATCGGGGTCAAGCTCATTGCTTCGGGACCGGGAACGCAACGTGGCCTTGCCGTCGGCGATTCCGTGCAACGTGCCCTCAGGCTCTACGGACCTCCCGACACGCGCACGGACACGGAGCTTCGCTGGCGCATTGGCTCCAATGACCAGCTAGTGGTAGAAATGCGCGCCGGAGGCGTGATTTCCATCTACGCCGGGTATGTCGATCCGACGAACCGGTGGCGACCGGTTAGTACTCTACCGTCTGACGCGCACTTGAAGATGTCGAGCGCGGCCGACCAAGCGGACGACTGAAGGGGCAGAAGATGAGCACGGGGTTCTTCAACGTCTACGAGGATAAGGCGCGCGCAGACTCCTATGCCGAGCTTGAGTTCCCGGGGACCTACTCCCTGGCGTTTCGGGACGTGCCTGCGATCCTGGGCGAGCATATCCAGGGGAGAAAAGCCGTCGACTTCGGCTGCGGGACAGGGCGTTCGACCCGGTTCCTGCGTGAGCTCGGCTTCGACGCGGTGGGCGTCGACATCTCGGAGCCCATGCTGGCACGGGCTCGGGAGCGCGATCCCAAGGGAGAGTATCGCCTGGTGCCCGATGGCGTCCTCGGCGGGCTCCCGGCGAATACCTACGATCTCGCCTTTTCTGCGTTCACGTTCGACAATGTCCCCACGATGGAGAAGAAGGTGAGTCTTTTTCGGTCCTTGAAGCTGTTGCTGAAGAGCAGGGGGCGCATCGTGAACCTGGTATCGACCCCGGACATCTACGTCAACGAATGGACCTCATTCTCGACCAAAGACTTTCCGGAGAACCGAAACGCGCGGAGCGGTGAGAAGGTCCGTATCGTAATGCTCGACGTCGAGGACCGCCGGCCCGTCGAGGATATCTTCTGGACGGATGCAGATTATCGCGAGGTCTACCAACGCGCGGGGTTGATCTCGCTCGAGACGTGCCGACCCCTGGCGAAACCGACGGAAGCGCATTCGTGGGTGAGTGAAACGACGATAGCCCCCTGGGCCATCTACGTTCTGGGCTCGGCGGGGTAAGCCAACTTCTCGATGGCAATGGCGGCGCGATTCGCTGGCGGGCTCCGAATCCTTGCCCTGCCCGCACCCGGGTCGCACCTTAAGGCAGGTGCGTTGGCCTGCCCTGACGCTTGCAGTCCCACCTTGGCGTCTCTTCGGGGGTTGCCATGAAACTCAATGCAAAGGCACTTGCAATTACGGTCGCCGTCCTCTGGGGCGGTTCCGTCTTTCTCGTGGCACTACTGAATCGCTTCTGGCCGCCCTATGGCGGCGCATTCCTCGACCTCGCGTCCTCGATCTACCCCGGGGTCCACCCCGGCGGCATGCGTGCCGGCATCGTCGGCACGGCGTACGCCGTGGTCGACGGCGCGGTCTGCGGGTTCCTCGTGGCATGGGTCTACAACCAGGTCAGCGGCCGAGTGGCCGCAACCCGGGAACCGGTGCGCGAGCGCACGGCAGCAGGCGTGTGAGGCAGGACAGGGCTTCGGCGGTCGCCTTTTTCATCACCGCCACGTAGGCGATCTGGGCCTTTCGCGCGGGCAGGGGGGCAGCCGCGTAGAAGACGCGTGAAGCGGTCGAGCGCGACGGCATGGTGTTGGTACCTTTCGAATCCATGAAGACCCGCAAGCTCGGCCCCGGCGCGGCTGAAGTGTCCGCCATCGGCTATGGCGGAATGATGATTTCCATTCAGGGGCGGCCGCCTGAGGAACAGGGAATTCGGGCGATCCATGCCGCGCTCGACTCGGGCGCCACGCTGATCGACACCGCCGATGTCTACTGCCTGGACGACGGCGACATCGGGCACAACGAGCGGCTGATCGCGAAGGCCCTGAAGCTGTGGTCCGGACCCAGGGACCACATCGTGATCGCCACCAAGGGCGGCCTCACTCGCCCCGCTGGGCAGTGGCATCGCAAGGCCGATCCCGCGCACCTGCGGCAGGCCTGCGACTGCTCGCTCGAGGCGCTCGGCGTCGAGCGGATCGATCTCTACCAGCTCCACGCGCCGGATTCGAACGTGCCCTTCACCGACAGCGTCGGCACGCTGGCCGAGCTGCAACGGCAGGGCAAAGTGCGCTGGCTCGGCCTTTCCAATGTGTCCGTGAAAGAAATCGAGAAGGCCGGCAAGATCATCGACGTGGTTACCGTACAGAACCGGCTGAACCCGTTTTTTCGCGAGGCGTTGAAGCGTGAGATGCTTGTTGGACCCAGCGTAGTCGAGCATTGTACCGGGAAAGGAATAGGTTTTCTGGCCTACAGCCCGGTGGGTGGCGGACGATTGAACAAGAAGCTGCCCGGTCATCCGGTCCTGGAGCCGATCGCCAAGCGTTACGGTGCGTCGGCGCACGCGGTGGCGATCGCGTGGGTGCGGGCCAAGGGGTCTACGGTCATTCCGATTCCCGCAGGACGCGACCCCCAGCATGTGCGGGATTCGATGAGTGCCGCGGACATCGACCTCACCCCGGATGACATCGAGGCGATCGACCGCGCAGAGTTTTCCCGCGATTGACGTAGTCCCCTCTTTTTAACCGCCTTTTAACGCCCTCTTCCTCTTTTTAACACCACTTTTATCCCCCCTGCTCTACACTCGATGTAGGGGGCAATCGAGTGGTGGAGAATGCTTCGACGTGGGTCCCTACGAACCAGGTATCGGCGCCATGCTCGACTTGGTCTATGTGCTCGTGACCGTCGTCTTCTTCCGGCTCATGATCCTCTACGTCCGCGGCTGTGAACGGCTCGGGCGCGACGACGCCGGCAAAGAGGAGGAGCGCCCATGAGTGCCGGGACCATTCTTGCCCTCGTGGTCTCGATTCTGATCCTGATCTATCTGGTCTACACGCTTCTCCGACCGGAAAAATTCTGACTCGTTCCCCTCTCCCCATGGGAGAGGGGACAGGGGTGAGGCGCAATGACGGCCAACGGCTGGCTCCAGATTCTCTTCTACTCGGCGTTGCTGCTCGCCCTGACCAAACCGCTGGGCGTCTACATGCTCCGGGTCTACGACGGTTCGCTCCGCTGGCTGGCTCCGGTGGAGGGGGTCATCTACCGCGGGTGCGGAATCGACCCCGAGGAGGATCAGCGCTGGACGCGCTATGCGGGCGGGCTGTTGCTCTTCAGCGCCGTTTCGATGCTGGTCTCCTACGTCGTCTTCCGCCTTCAGGGCATCCTGCCCCTCAATCCCGCGGCGATGCCCGCCGTGCCCGACCGACAGGCGTTCGAGACGGCTGCTTCGTTTACCACCAACACGAACTGGCAGTCGTACGGTCGCGAAACGATGATGTCGTACTTCTCGCAGATGACCCAGCTCACGTTCCACAACTTCACCTCGGCTGCGGCCGGCATGGCGCTCGCGGTGGCGCTGGCGCGGGGAATCGCCCGTCGCTCGGCGGGCAAGATCGGGAACTTCTGGACCGATCTGGTCCGGGGGACGCTCTACATCCTGCTGCCGCTCTCATTCGTGCTGGCGCTGATCCTGGTGCAGCAGGGGACCATTCAGAACTTTGCCAATTGCGTGACCCTCACGACAGTCGAGGGAGCGAAGCAGGTGCTCGCGATGGGGCCCGCCGCCAGCCAGATCGCGATCAAGCAGCTTGGCACCAACGGCGGCGGCTTCTTCAATGCGAATTCAGCGCACCCGTTCGAAAACCCGACCCCGCTTTCCAATTTCCTCGAGATGTTCTCGATCCTGGTCATCC
>JACQVB010000073.1 GCA_016209985.1 Gemmatimonadota bacterium
ACCAGCCCAGGGAGCCGTGGGTGCGCGTCAATCCCTGGAGCTTCTCGGTCAGCTCCTTGTGCGCCACCTCCATGGAGGCCGCGACGACCTGGGCATCCATCCCGATCACGAAATAGCAGCCGGGAAAATCGCCACTCAGGAAGAGATTCAGCGCCTCGATGACGTCCGCGACCTTGCCGGGCGAGCACCGGTCCAGATCGTCCACGAATACGACCGCGGGTTCCTCCCTGGAGACCAGGAGATCAAAGGCGATACGGACGTCTTCCTCCACCTCGGCGAGGAATCCCCGCTTGCCCTCGTAATCCGGACGGCGGACGTAACGCGCGAAGGCTCCGTCCAGCGGCTTGGCTCGGCCCTCCATCCATTTCCGGACCGCGATCAGCAGGCCACCGAGCCCCGACACGGTTCCGCCCGAAACGAAGTCAAGACCCGCGGCGCCGCCGGCGAGCCAGGCCGCCGCTCCTCCCGCGAGGAGCGCCACACCGCCCAGCCCCAGCGTGCTCCAGGTAAACAGTCTTCCCACGAACTGTTCGATCAGCACGCCGAGCAGGTCGCGCCGGACCGCCGCGACGTCCACCCGGCGGGCCTGGAGCATCAGCCAGAACTTCTCCCGCTCGAGCTGATCGGGAAGCTGTTCGACCAGTTGCGATAGGATTTCGTGCGCCAGCCCCGCCCACACCTGCTCGCTGCTCTCGTATTTCCAGGCGTTGAACCAGACCGTGGGATAGCGAACCTTGGCGGGCCGAAAATCGGCTCGCCCCTTGAGCCAGGATCGAAGGTCACCGAAGGTGGCCTGGGGCCGCAGGGCCGTTCGCGGGCTTCCGGTTTCCGCGCCCGAGCTGGGCGCGCGGTTCGCCTTTTTGACGAGCTGTTGCTGAACCAGGCGCATGAGGGTCGTCTTTCCGCGCCCCCAAGGCGCCAGCACCGCGATGGCCAACGTCGGAGCCGTCTGCCGGTGATGGATAAACTCGGCGATGGACTTGGCGTACAGCGCGTAGCCGAGCTGGTCCTCGCGAGCCCAGAGATCGGAGTGCAGGCGGGCGGACACGAGGGGCGGCGAGCCGGGCTGCGCGACTGGTTGGCTCTGGCTCACCTGATTCAGCGCGCTCGCCAATCCGTCGGATGGTTGCACCATTTGCGCGAACGCGGGCGGATTCTCAGCCGCCGTGCTGGCCTGAAGCGGCGTTTCCGGTTCCGCAGCCGTGCTCTTGGTCCTCCGCTTCTGTACCGCCATCGTTACCTCACCCGCTCCCAGGCAGCCGACCATCCATTGACGTACAGGGACCGGCAATCGGCCAGCTTGCGGTCGCCGTCTTCTCAGATCAGGGTGAACCCGAGCGCCGCGTTGACCGGTGCCTTCACGACATTGAGCGCCGCGTTGATCGCCTCTTCCGCCGCCAGCATCCCCAGTCCTTCGAGGGTCAACAGGACGGTGCGGGCGGCATTGCGCTGGATCTGGAGCTGGAGCCTGGCCTCTGCCTCGTTGATCTTCCCACTACTCGTCAACTTCTCGATCAGTCGCAGCGTCTCGGCCAGCTTCTGCAGCTCGGACTCGGCGTAGTCCTTGGCGGCGGGCCACTTCTTCTTGAGCACCGCCTTGGATGCCGCGAGCATCTGCGGGAACAACGTGGGCCAATCCACCGCCATCGTGACCGTCTACCCCCGCCTCTTGGCCAGCTCGAGGCGCAAGATGGCGGCAAAGCTCGTATTCAGATTGCCGCGCAGCGGTTCGATTTCTTCGGGACTCAGGCAGCCCTCGCCCTTTCCCTGGTGCAAGCGCTCGAGCAGCACCAGGCTGCTGTCCAGCAATTCGAGCTGCTGGACGGTCAGGGTATTGCGGGGCCGTGCCCGGTTCCGCAGCACCAGCGACGAAACCCCGGTCAGCGTGGTGTCATAAAAGCCGGCGCGCACCTGATAGCTGCAACCCGGCGGCCTGGGACTGCGTGCCAGGGACCGCAAGAAGGAGTCGACGCTCCGCTGGAGCGAGCTGACTTCCTTATCGGTGGTGTCGTCGTATTCGCTCACCAACCGAACCGCGCACGCTCCTCCCGCGCCACTCAACGCGACGAGCAGCACGATCCGGCAGACCTTCGGTATCGTCCCTGGCCTCACACGCCATCCTTTGGGAAGAACCAGAGGACCTCATTGCGGCCGACCAGCGGGAGAGGCTCGCGATTCAGGACCACCTCCAGCAGGGTGGTGGTGAAGGGGTAGAAGAGAGCCGTTCCTTCTGCCACCTGAACCGGCAAGTCGAACTGCGCGTCCCATTTCCCGTTGCGGTCATAGGCGCCCTGTACCGAAATCTTTTCCGTCCCGACGCCGGCATAGCCCACCCGCGCCGTTCCCGAGGAGGCTATCAGTCGAACTCCCAGCTTGGAATGGTCCTGGGGCCGGAGCTTCGAGAGGTTCACGTGGAAGCACCGGAGGCTGGAATCGGCCCTGTAGGTATGCACATCGGTATCGAATGCCTCGAGCTTGCCGTTGTCGTCCGTGAGCAGCTGCATGTTGTAGTCGGGAACGGGATCTCCCCGTTCATCGACTACGCGCACCACGAATTGCTGCCATGCCTCGAGCTTCTGACGGGCCGGCTCCGACCAGGCCGCCGCGCCTTTCTGCCAGCGCGAGTAATCCTTCGCACTCTCCACCTCGAGCAGCCCGGCAACCTGGTCTATCAGTCCTTTCGGGGGTTGCTCGATGATGCTTCCATGGTCGGCGCCATCCACAAAGACCACTGGGACATCGACATTGAGCGGCGGGGGCACGGTCATCTTGGGCGCGGTCGCCCGCTTGCGGGAGACGCCGGTCAGGTCCAGCACGATCTTGCGGGAATCGAGCGAGCACCCTGCCCACCGAACCGTCCCATCGGTGCCGGGTTCGTTGACCAGTCCGCGAAGGCCACCGTAGCCGCTGTTTCCGCAGAAGACCGCGACATAGGGCGTCGCGTGGGTTTCGCCGTAGAACGGCGTATTGCCGAAAAGGTCCCGGTGCGCGAGGTCCCAGGTATACCGGCTGCCCAGTTCCAGGCCGTCGAGCACGAGGTCGCCGGCTTCCATGAAGTCGGGGCCGAGCTCCTTGCGTCCCTTGAACAGCGCGCCGACCCAGCTGCGACCCTTGTGCGCCAGCGGCGATCCCCAGGTGGCAGGAGCCAGTCCGATGAGATGCCTCAGCCGCGCCAGTCGGGAATCGGACGAGGCATACGCGGTGAGCCAGGCCCGCATCACCAGCATGCCGGTGGAATGGACGATCGCGTCGAACGGCTCTGCGTTGTTAAGGCCTGCCTTGAGGTGCATCGCGCGATCCAGACCCTCCGCGATGTCCTTGATGGTCAGCTCATTGGTGAGGCTCTCGTAATTGCAGATCGAGATTTCGGTCGCGTCGTAGCCGCAGCCTTCGAGCGCGGTCTTCCACGCATCGAACGACGCTCCTTTGTCGGAATAGCCATGAATCAGCAATACCGGACGTCGAGCCATGTTCCCCCGTCGCCTGGCGGGCCGCGGTGGAGAGCGCTGCAGAAGATACGACGGGCCCGGTTTTCGGATAGGGCGTTTCTGGGACATCATATGCCGTTCCTGGGACATCGCCCGCCCGGACCCACAACGGACCCATCCCACGGTGGGCGACTGACCGGCCGCCGCAATCGGCGATATGATTACGCCGTGCCGAGCCCATATCCTGCATCGCACTTCAACCCGCCTGGCCACAGCTCATCGAGCTCGTCCTGGCCCTTGGCGTGGTTGCTCTCCGTGGCATTGACGGGGACTGGCGTTTTGCCAGATGATAGATGGAGTGCTCAGGGCGGAGGGGTGAAACAGACGAGCGGACGGGTGAAACAAACGCGACTTCGTGTGACGTCCTCGTGGGGTCTGACCGGTGGGTGTCCCGGCCTGAGAGGCCGGGCTCGGCGGTTGGGGTGCGCTCTTAATTAAGAGCGCTCGCATGAGAACCAGGGGCGACCAGTCGAGCTGAAGGAGATTCTTTCTTGATACCAAGACTCTGAGGATCGAGCTGTATGATCGGGCATGTTTCCCTCTTGCTCGCTCGGCCGAGGAGTCTTCATACTATGGCTATGCCCACGACGACGCGGCGATACACGGTCGAAGAGGTGTTGGCGTTCCCGGCGGATGGGAACCGCTACGAGCTGGTACATGGAGAGTTGCTGGTGACGCCGGCACCGACCCAGAAGCACCAGATCGTGCTGAAGGAGATCTTCTTCCGCCTACGCCAGTACTTGCGTCCTTGCGCCACGGTCGCGCGCGCCTTCTTTTCACCGGCCGACATCATCTGGAGCGCCGAGGAGTACGTTCAGCCCGATATTTTCGTGGTCCCCGCTGCCGAAGTCACCGGCGACTGGCGGGACTGCCAGACGCTGTGGTTGGCGGTGGAGGTCCTGTCACCCAGCTCGGCGCGTCACGACCGGGTGACCAAGCGAAACCTGCATCAGGAAAAAGGCGTGGCGACGTACTGGGTAATCGATGCGGATGCCCGGATTGTCGAGGTTTGGCGTCCTGACGATCAACGACCGGAGATCGTAAGCGACCTGCTGCGTTGGCGGGTCACCGCCGAGGCGCTGGACTTGGAGATCCGATTGGAGGAGATCTTCCGAACCCTGCCGTAAACGTAGGGGCGGCCGAAGTCGCCCTTTCTCAACTCGCCCCTGTACCAGATTCACCCACGTCTTGGCGACGTAGTTAGTGGGGGCATCAAGGACGCACGGGCGTCGCGTTTCAGCCGCGGGTGACCCCTGAGCCGCCGTACAAATGAATGTCTTCCTTTGATCGCGCGCCCGCCAGCTGCAAACGCTGGTTAGGCGTCACGCGCCTTATGCCAGCGAGTCGGTGCCTGGCGGTCATGGTGAACAGTAAGCACGACGATCTCATTCTTCTGATAGGCGAAAAGAATCGTGTAAGGGAACCGTCGGAGTACGACTTGTCGAACATCGCCGCGTAGGGGCTTGAAGGCGTCAGGCATTCGTTGGACTAGGGCGAGCGTCGCGTCTACGGTTCGAGCAAATTCTAACCCCAAGCCAGGTGAGCGGGCGTCGTACCAGTCACGGGCCTCAAGAACTTCGACTTTGGCCCGCTTCCGAAAGCGTATCCGCGGCGTCATCCTCCGCGCTTGTACAGCTCTGCTCTAACCTCTTCCCAGGGGATGGCGGAGTCGGGATCGGCCCGATGCTCCGCGAGCCGCCGTTCGGCCTCGTCGAGAACTTCCGGCGGGACTGGCATTACCGCGGTTTCCTCGGCGATGCTGTCCCAAATGTCCTCCACGAGCTGGAGCCGCTCGGCGATCGAGAGCTTCCGGTAGTCGAGTGCGGGTTTTGCCATAGCTGAAATCTTGAAGGTGATGGGCGGAGAAGCAAGGCGCGTGTACGCCTAACGCATATTGAGGGCGTGCCCCTGCGTCAGGCCGGCCCACACGGCCGAGTCTCTGATAGAACCATGGTTCGCCCCGCGCGCGCGAGCGACCCCGTGCTGGCATTCGTCCAATCGGATCGGGAACTCAAGGGAGGAGAGCGATGCGGAAAGAGACTGCGCCGAAAACCCGGAAGCACCAGCAGGCCTCTTCCCCTCAGCAATCGGGGCTGATTGCCCAGGGAAAAAAGGCCGCGCAATCAGCGACCCGGAGGTCTGCCCTTGACAATCACTCTCATAGAACGGATCGCGCTTAAGCTGCGGCGCGCTGAAGAAAGATTCATTCCTTAATCTACGCGCGCCGTCAGCTTCAAGCGGAGCCTGTGTGAAAACTCCCTGCGGTTGTCGCCTCCGAGAATTCCGACGCTCACATTTCGCGTAGGAGCCACGATCTCGACTGAGGGAGGGGTAAGAAGAACCCCCCATTGTTCGACGTTTGAGAGTTTTCACACAGGCTCAGCGCCTGTTAGACGGCGGCCGCACGGGACCCGATCTGCTCGCTCACTCATTGGCTGGCTTTCTTCTGAAGGTCATCCAAGAACGGCAAGTCGGTCGGATGTTGCACTCGATCGGCATCGACTACACCAATCTCCGAAGATACTAGGCCCCGCGTGCCAGCCTTTCCGACGAGCCCTTCCCATCGTTCGCGCGAGAAGCCCAACGTTAGCCCTTTGCCCTTGCCGATGGTGAAGCAGGTGGGAAGCCGGGGCGGCAAGTCCTCGACCGATATCCAATTGTGGGGACTGTGAGCAGTGTCGAGAAAGTAATACATCCCAATGTCTACAAAGCCGCAGGCTCGACAGCGCCAACCGCCGAACTTGGAGGGCACGCCGCGCACACCGACCTCCGCGACATGAACCGTGGAAGCGATCAGTTCGTTGAACACCTTGCGAGCCCGCGGCTGTCGACGCTCGACACGTCGCCACGTCATTGCTGCCACTTCAGTCGGATTGAGAAGCCCTAGGAACTCCTCCGAGAACAGTTGGGCACTAGGGCTTGGGCGGCCCCGTCGAAGCCGCAAAGGCACTACGGCGAACGCTCCATCCCCACCCGCTTCAATGCGATCAACAACGAGCGGCCGTTCGTTGCGCGGCCCGCTCGGGATCCCACAGTCGGAACAAAAACCACCGACGAAGTACGGTTCGAAGGACGTAACGTCGGCGCGGGAGTTACAGCCTATGGCAACAACTGCGGCTCTGCGATACCACGAAGAACGTGGGTCTGCGGGGCGTGGTGGGTCGAACTCAGTTACCGCTTCACCATCGCCGTATGCGCCACAAATGGCGCCCCACAGTCGTTCGTTCGCTTCATCGAACGAGGCACCCTCCGCTGCGACTGAGGGTTGTCGTTTGACCCAAAGCCGAAACCGGTCACCCTGCTTGGTCCAACTGCAGAGGTAAACGCGTCCTTCCATCTCCGCTTACGTCCAGAATCGACAGGACTGAGTATGCGACAAGAGTGGACCGCCGTCTAACGCATATTGAGAGCGCGCCCCTTACTGCTACCATGGAGGTGGCGAACAACCATGGACCTCAGCAGCAAGGAGCGGCTCTCATGCAACGGACGACGAAGTATGTGGCGCTGGATGTGCAT
>JACQVB010000074.1 GCA_016209985.1 Gemmatimonadota bacterium
CCACACGTTGTACCCCCTGCTGCAGCTCATTCCATTCAACTGGGAGATCGGCGCCATCGGACTCGACGACGGGACCGATCGCGCGCTCGCTCACGTCACGATCGTGCAGTGAGTGGACCCGCTGGTCTTCGGCGGGCAGGTTTCCTACGTCTGGATCCGCCGTTACCCCTCCGGGTTCTGGTCGGCCATTTTGCACCTGGCCTATTTCGCCTACTACGCGGTGATCGTCCTCGGTCCCGTCCTGCTGGTAGCGCGAGGGCGGCAGGAGGCGGCCCGGCAGGTGTTGTTCGCCATGATGATCGCATTCGTCGTCTGTTACGTCACGTTCATCACCTTTCCGGTCGGCGGGCCGTACTACGCGTTCCCGCATCCGGAGGGCGAGGTGCGGGAGGTGTGGAGCGCGAGACTGGTGTACTGGGTACTGTCGGGTGGGTCTTCCTTCGGCGCGGCGTTCCCGTCGTCACATGTGGCGGCCACGGTGACCACCACCACGGCGCTCTGGCGGCACTGGCGATCGCTCGCCGCGTGGTTTGTCCCGCCGACCGTCCTGCTCACGGTAGGAACGGTGTACTGCCAGATGCATTATGGAATCGACGCGACGTCCGGTGTGTTGGTCGGATTATTCGCGGCGTGGGTAGCGATGAGACGACCGTGGGAACGGCATGACGGCATGACGGCATGACGGCATGACGGGATGCCGTTACGCCGTCATCCCGTTATGTCGCTACCTGGAGCGGTTCGTGCTCCGCTTCGGCGGGTTCGCCACCGCAGCTTCTTCCGCCAGCAGGGTCGAGTAGTTCCCGTTCAACTCGCGCAGGTAGTGCTTGCGGTCGATCGCGTAGAGCGGATCGGTGCTGTCAACCGTCGGCCAGGGGTCGCTGGGAAGAAAGACTCCGGCGACTACTCCCATTCCCCCCGCGCGGATCGTGTCCGCGCCTGGGTTGTCATAGGACACCGTGACCCGGTACGCGTGGGACGTGTCGAGCTTCACGCCCAGCTTGCGGTAGAGATAGCCGACCGGCAAGCGGTTGACGGTCCCGTCCTTGTCGGTAAACGGCTTTCCCTCCCAGATCAGCCGGTTCGTGGTAGCATCTTCCAACTTCAAGCTGGTGGCCAGCTCGTGCAGGTGGCCGCCGATCACCAGAATCCTGCCCGGTACCGCGGGCTTTCCCTCGTACGACTTGCTCGACTTGCCCGGCGGCAGATCGAATGATTTGTCGCCCGCGGGAAAAGCCACATCCAGCTGGAACGGCTGGAGCGAGAACAGGGGCCACCGGCGCCCGCCCTTCACGTACTTCCAGTAGTACCGGACCGTTACACCGTGGTAGTCGGTGGGCGTCGGATTGTGCAGCATCAGCGAAACCACCACTCGCTGTCCCGCCTTCATCGGCACGCCCACCAAGTACTTGATGGCCCCAGGCACTTCCTGGTTGCCGGTCTCGCCCCCGACCGCCCCGATGCGCTGAGAAATGGGAAGAAACAGCTCCCGGTGATCCGGATCGATCAGGTTCAGATGGTGCACGACCTGGTTGGGGACCGGCTTGCCATCGGCATCCGCCACGTCGAACCCGAAGCCGTAGAGGTAGGCATCGATGGGAACGGTCACCGTCTGCACGGGGGGAAGAACCATCATGTGCGCGGCGTGCTCCATGTGCTCGCCGGGCATCACCATCGAAGGCAGATCCACGGGGCCGATCAGGATCGTGAGATGTCCCTTGCCGGGTTCGTCCATGATCCGGACGCTGGGCGTCTGCGCCTGCGAGGTAGCGGGCGAGGCGAGAAGCGCGAACGTAACGAGGCCTGCGCAGAGTCGAGTGAGGCTCACGAAAGTACTCCAGATATCTCAGGGTTGCGGAAGTTAGGCGACTTCCCGTGCGTCGGAAAGAAAGCGGGGGCTGACACCGTCGATGCCGGCAGGGACTTCATAGCCCAGGTGCTCCACGACCAAGGGAAACACATCCACCGTTCGCATGGGGCCGGCGAGCGGCCGATCGGCCGCGAGCAGGCAGCGCATGTGATCGTACGTCAGACTGCCGTGGCCGGAGCGGTGCTCGGGAATCTCCCACTCCAGGCGCAGGTCCGCTCCGGGCTCGGCCACCACGGCGAGCTCTCCGGTCCGCGGGGAACGAAAGAGCTGCATCAGCTGGGTTGCCGCATCGGGGTATGGACGATCGAGAGAATGGGCGAGCCACTGCTCGCCGGAGAACGTCAGCGCACGGGGAGACAGGTGCAGGACATCGGCAGTCTCCGGCACATAGCGGATGCGCGAGGCATCCAGGGGCGTCAGTCGGGCGCGTCCATCCCGGGAACGAACGACCACGTCATTCCCGACGGTCCCTGCCACGAGCGCCACGCCGTCGATCGCGAGCAGAAAGTCCACGAGATCGGACGGAATCAGCGGCACATCTCCGGCCTCGATTGCGTCCAGGGACCACCGGTCGTCGCGGATCACGCCGGGCCGCAGGTAGACCTGTGCTGACCCGTTGCCCGAAACCATGACCGCGGCGACCGGATTCGATCGCCAGAGCGCGGGGTGACGCAACACCGGTATCCCCCGCCTTTCCATCGCCAGCGTGATGTCCGCGTGCCAGTCCACCCGCGACATCCCATGGTCGCTGACCAGCAGCAGCAGATGGTCTCCGTCGAGTCCGCCGGCTTGGGCGTACCGCCCCACCATGTCGTCGACCTGGCGGAACGCGGCGAAAACTTCCGGATGCCAGGGGTCGAAGAAATGCGTGGTGCCGTCGATTCCGGGGAGCACCACGAATGTGAGCCGGTGGCGTCGCCGGGCCACGGCAGGCAGGGCGCGGCCCACCCAGCGGTCCACCAGCTGGTACGCTCCGGTGTAGTGGGCGAGGCCGCCCCACACGAGCCGCGAGACCCGTCCGACGTGGCGCCCCGGCGCGAGTCCCCGGGTGAACGGGGTGCACAACGCCACCGAGTCCGGCTCGAGATCGAAAACGGTCTTCACCTCGGGGGCCAGATCGGAGTTGAGCAGTGCGCCCTGCGGGCCACAATAGTTGCGAACATGCCGCCGGTCACGAATCCACCGGCCGTGGTAGCGGCTCCGATCGAGCCAGCGAATGCCGGGAACGTCACAGGTGCCGGGATAGCAGCCCGTCAGGAACGGGAGATAGGCAACGCCGGTGGTCGAAGGGAACACCGTGGTGGCCGGGACTGCCCCCCCGCGCTCCAGGACGTAGCGACTGATGTTGGGCAGATCACCCCGAGACGCCAGATGCTCGAAGACGTCCGGACGGGCCCCGTCCATTATGAAGAGAGTCACCCGGCGATCGCGCATGGAGGGAAACGATAGCGGTGACAGCGCTGGGTCGCCACCCGTTCACCGCTTCCCTGCTCGCTCCCTGATCCGCCGCTGCTGCCCTCCGGTCACCATGTCGGCCAGCACCACCTCGCCCGCGATGCGTGCCACGAAGGTGTAGCCCCGGGCATCGGCGATGAGCCATCGAGTCCATTCCAGCTCGTCCAGCGCCTGGTCCAGCTTGGTGGACTCCAGCTCCGTGGCGCGACCGAGTACCTCAGGGGCAGCACCGTCGCCCAGCACTGCGACGGCACCGAGTGCGAGCTGGGCGGGTTCCGAGAGCTGCCGGAAGCGCAGACGAAATGCGGCCGAAACGGATTGGGGGAGGTCACCGGGACGGGTATCGTCGAGCGTGCGGAGTGCCGCCGGCCAGGCAGCCGTCCCGGCCACCGGCAGGTTCAATCCATCGCGCACGGCGTGCACGAGCTGGACCGCCAGAAAGGGGTTGCCGGCCGTATCGGAGAGGACCCGCCGCACCAGTCGCAGGCGTTGCGACTCGTCGAATTGCGGAAAAACCGAGCCCACCAGCTCGTCCAGGTCCCGTTCGTTCAGCAACGCAGTCGCCAGGACCATCCCCGACAGATCGCGGCCGATCCGTTCGGCAAGGGCGTCTACCGCGGGAGAGACGCTGCGTGCCGCGGCGACGACCAGACATACCGGCAGGTCCTTGCTGCGCTCCACCAGCATTGCGACCCCCTCGACGACCTCGGGCGCAGCGCGGTGCGCATCGTCGACGAAGATCATGACCGGACGCGCCTCCGCGACCGCGTGTATCGCCGCCAGGAGCCCTTCTCTTACCGGCAACGGCTGGATGCCACGGGCGGCGGGAAAGCGGACGGCAATGTCGGGGTCCAGGCCAGTGAGCGCGGCGAGGGCGGCGGGGGGCGCGCCGGAGAGCTCGGCAGCAGCGAGGCCGCCTCGCAGTATTGCGGCCCACGTCTCGCGCGCGGCTTCGCCGTCACTTGGCCTGACTCGGGCGACCACGGCGCCGTCCAACCGTGCGCGGGCGGCAAGCTCCTCGCCCAACAGGGTCTTTCCCGTCCCGGGATCTCCGAACAGGACCGCCGCGCGAGCGCTACCCTGCAACGCGGTGGTCCACATCCGGGTCAACTCGGCAAGTTGAGCGCGAGCTTGGCCCGCCAGCGGGGCGCGGGACTGGGTGGGAGAAGCCGCCGCCGGGGCGGCAGGCGAAATACGTTCGGCGCGAATCCGCCCGACCAGGGACCGCGTGGCCGCGTCGGGGGCGACTCCGAGATCCTGGAGCGCCCGAGTCAGCCGGTCGAACGTTTCCAGGGCCAGCGAACGGCGCCCTCCCAGGGCATACGCCCTCATGGCCAGTCGGGCGCAGGTCTCATCATTCGGCGAGAGCCGCAAGCCTCCTTCCGCGATTTCCGCGGCTCGCGAGGCGGCGCCTTCCGCCAGCGCCCGTTCCGCTTTCGCCGAAAGAACCCGGAGTTGCTCCGCCTCGATGGCGGTGCGCTCCGCCGTGATCCAGTTTTCGAACTCGGGCGCCTCGGCAACGCTGAAACCTTCCAGAAAACGCTGCCCCAGGGTCGCGCTGGGAAGATCCTGGAGCCGGTCGAGGTCGACGGTAACCAGTCCCGGTTCGAGCCGGACATTGTCTCCTTCGGTACTCAACCCATCCCCCACCACGCGCCGCAACACCCGGAGCGCCTCGTTCAGCGAATGACGCGCCTTGGTGTCTTCCTTGTCGGGCCAGAGAATGCCCACCAGGTGTTCGCGGCTCCGTCCGCGCGGTGATCGGGCCAGATACACCAAGAGCGCCAGGTTTTTTCGCCAGAGAAGCTCCGGGGGAGCATCGGACCCGTCGACCGAGACCTCGATCGGGCCCAGACAGCGAAGAGAGATCACCAGGAGTGCGTGGTGCGTAGTGCGTGGGGGCGGACCATCACCAGCCCGCTTCCGGGAGTCGCCCGGAGCCCGTCAGCCCCCACGCACCGCGCACTATGCACCCTGACCGTGTATCAAGGCTGCACCGAGAGGGTCGCGTTCATTCCCCGCATCTCATGCGGCTGGCAGGTATAGGCATACGTCCCCGCCGGGGCGTTGGCGAAGGACACCTGGTAGGTCGCGAGCGAATCAATGAGGAATGGGCCGGTCAGATCACCCATCCGACCGGCCATGGCGGCGTTGAGCACCGCATCCGCGCCGGCCGGAACGCGATCCTTCTTGAATTGCACGTTGTGCGGGCCACCGCTGAAGTTGATCCACTTGACCGTATCGCCGGGTTTGATGGTGAGCGTGATCGGCTCAAACTGGTAGTTCCCGTTCACCAGCTCCATTTTGACTTCGTGGACGGTGCCGGTGACGGCCGGCGGCGTGGGGGCAGGACGGGTTGAAGTATCGGCTGCCGGGGCTGGTTTCGCCTTCTCGCCACCGCACGCGGCCGCGAACAGGATCAGCGCGCCAACGACGCGTCGCATGGGAACACCTCTCGGTTATTTGGCTGGATCCATCAGACGGCACGACGGGATGACGGCACAACGGCGCAACGGCATGACGGCATCACGGCATGACCATTCGCGGCCAAATCTAATCGAATAGCATTGCTCTTGCGTTTTGCTCACAAACATCGACCATTCCATACCATCGATGGCTACTCCACCTCCCTGCAAATCGCTGGGCAGCCAGTGCCGCGAGCTGCGGCTGACCTTTCGGATCGCCGAGCTCGACGAGGATGATGCCGAGTTTCACGACCACCTCGGCACCTGGCTCTTGGGACATACGGAACGGATCACCTTCGGCAGGCCCTACGTGGGCAACCGGAGACTCCTGGTTGACGGGACGGTGCACGTGGGGTGCAAGTACCTCCGGGACGCGGACGGGCAAGGCGCGCCGGGCAGGCCGGCGGGGAACGCTCCGGCCCGAGTGCGCTGCGAAGCCCACGGCTTCAGCGGTATCATTCCCGCGGAATCCCATCCAGCTCGTCGGGCCCTTCAGCATGGCAATGGTCAATACACCATCGTCCAGGATGGCCGGGTCCAGATGCTCACACTCGCGGCTTCGCCCTCACCGCGGCACTCGCTTCCCACGCTGCAGCCGGAGAATCCCTGCACCGGCGCCCCGTGCCGGACGGCCGACAACACGCGGGGAACCGCCTGTTGTCGAGACCTGACCGCCGAAGTGGTGATGCAGGAAAACCACGGTGAGACCGAAGCGCTGCTGCGCTCCCGCACGCCGCCCTACGTCTGCAAGGTAACGCTGGCGAGCGAAGACATTCTGGAGTGCGAGATGATTTCCGCCTGCGGGTATCTGGCCGGTGACGATCTCTCCTGCTCGCTGCACGGGCTGGAGCGGCGGGGCGGCGGGGCGGCGAAGCCCTCGATTTGCAGCGACTGGCCGGCCGTCGACCCGGACTCCGAATATCATCCGGGATGCCGGCTGATCCCCGTGGCTCGATGACGGCCGACAGCGCCGAGGATCCCTCATTTGCCGCGGTGCAGACCGCGGTCGCGGACCGGTATGACCTGACCGGTACGTTGAGCATGGGCGGCATGGGAACGGTCTA
>JACQVB010000079.1 GCA_016209985.1 Gemmatimonadota bacterium
AAGTCGTGCGGCAGCATCGCGTCCGGCCCGTGGGCGCGACTCGCGGCGCGGAAGTTCAGGACAAATGGAATGAGGGCAGCCGCGAACACGAGGGGCGCGGTCCGGGCAAACCCCGCGGCGCCGCGCAGCCGCCGATATAACGAGGCGAGACCCAACCCGGCAAAGAGTCCCCATACCTGGAACGAGACGGTGAAGAAATAGTCGCGCTCCCTCACCTCGTGCATGTCCGAATCGCGGTACACATCCCAGAGGAGAGAGCTGCCCGGCTTGAAGTTCATGTACCCGACCAGCGCAGGACCGGTCGTGAGGAAGAGGATGACCAGAAGCCAGAACACCGACGAATCGCGCCGGCGGAGAAACGAGGCGCCGGAAACTCCCAGCGCCAGGAAGGCGAGCGTGAACGGCAGACGGACCGGCGCGAAAACCGGCCGGTTGGGCGCGAGCCCGTTGGCCCACTGCCAGTCGAAATACTGGAGGTAGTTGACGACCTGCCACCAGAGCAGCGACAGCGAGCGGCCGGTGTTCCCGGGACCGTGGAGCTGCGTTGGGTTGTCAAACGGAGACCGCACCGGATATTGCTCGCGCCGGACGACCGCCTTGAGGGCCTCCCAGTTGGACGGGTCGGCTTCGTTGATGAACGGGTGCAGCCCGGCGCGCAGGTACAGAAACAGGTAGGTCGACGCACCCACCACACCGATCGCGAGCACCGCAGCCGCGAACCCCGCCGCGCCCGCGCTTGCGGCATAGGCCGCTGCCGCAAGGAACACCACGCCCCCGCCAATGAGCAGCGGAGTGCTGCCCAGTCCGGTGCCGATGAGCAGCGCCCACATGCCCACCACGACGGCCCACTGGGCCCATTCCACCCGCGCCACCTTAGGGTCGGGCGACGGATCGCTTCGCAGCACGTGCCATATGAAAACGATGAGGGCAGGCCCCGCGAGAAGCGCCAGCAGATGGTTGCCGAGTGAAACCGCCTGGAGGTAGACGCAAAGAAGCAGGAGGTGGGGCGCGCGCGGCGTTCCCCTCGTTTTCCGCCACAGTACGGCCAGCCAGCAGATCGCGGCGATACTGAACGTCGCGACCATGTAGACCTCGGTCTCATTCGAGTTCTGCCACACGGTGAAGACGAAGGCGGAAAGGATCGCGGCGGCCGCGGCGCCGGCGTAGCGGAGCACCACGTCACCCGCGGGGAGGATCCGGGCCAGCAGCAGGAAAAACGACGTTGCACCCGCGGCGCTGAACCCTGCGGCCAGGAGGTTGGCGCGATATGCGTACCCGCCGATGGCGACCACCGTGGCCCATACATGGGCCAGCAGCACGAATAGCGGGGTGCCCGGCGGATGGGGAATGCCCAGGATCTTGGCCGCCGCGATCAACTCGCCGGCATCCCAGAACGTCACGTTGGGGGCCAGCGTCCAGACGTACCCCACCAGGACCGCCGCGAACACCGACACCGCGGCCAGGTGGACGCGCCTCGAATCGGAGTCGAGGACCTCGGACGTCATGGGAGCTGAAGTCAGGAGGTCAGGGTATCGTCGACACCATCGGCAACCGGGAGCGCCGAGCGGCGGCCCGCCAGCAGCTCCCGGACCTGGGCGGGCGACAGCTCCCGCCGCAGCAGCCCGCGGCTCGCGACCGAGATGGTGGACGTTTCTTCCGACACTACCACTACGATGGCATCGGTCTCCTCCGACAGGCCCAGCGCCGCCCGGTGTCGCGTTCCCAGGGACCGGTCCGCCACCGCAAACTGGGTGAGGGGCAACACGCATCCCGCGGCGACGATCTCTTCACCCCGGATGATCACTGCGCCGTCGTGGAGCGGTGAGTACGGAGTGAAGATCGTGGTCAACAGATCGGCCGAGACGGCGGCACGCATCGCCGTGCCGGACTCGACGAAGTCGCTGAGACTCACGTCGCGCTCCAGGGCGATGATCGCACCGGTGCCGGTGCGGGCGAGCCGTTCCACCGCCTCGGCAACTTCGTCGGCCACCTCCCGCTCGGCCCCGCTGGCGAAAAAGTCGACTGCGCGTGAGCGACCCAGCCGGGCCAGCGCGTGCCGCAGCTCCGGCTGGAACACCACGATGGCCGCGAACGCCCCATAGGTGAACACGAAACCGAGGAGCGTCGAGATCATGTTGAACTTGAGCGCCAGCGCCACGAAGTAGGCGATCCCGAGGATCACCAGTCCCACGAGGATCTGCAGCGCGCGGGTACCGGCCAGAAACAGCAGCACTCGATAGATGATCACGGCGACGAGCAGGATCTCGATCGCGTCACGCCATCCGGGAATGAGGAAGCGGAAGTGCTGGATATCCATCACGCGGTCCGGATGGCATGGGCCACGGCGAGGGCTTCACGGGTCAGCTGCACGTTGTGGACCCGGAACAGGCTCGCGCCGAGGAGACAGGCGGCGACGCACGCGGCCGCAGTGGTCGGATCGCGTTCCTCTACCGGGCGGTCGATCGGGGCAGCCAGAAACCGCTTGCGCGAGGGGCCCACCATGACCGGCGGCCCGAGCTGGGTGAGCGTGCCAAGGCCTTTCAGCACGGCGAAATTGTGTTCCGGACGCTTGGAAAAACCGAGGCCGGGGTCGATAACCAGACAGTCGCGAGCGACGCCGCGCTGTTCGGCTGTCTCGATCGCCCGGGATAGTTCGCGCGCCACCTCTCCGGGTACATCGTGATAGGTCGCGTGGTCATAGGTCGCCATGTCCTGTACCGAGCCGCGGGAGTGCATGAGAATAAGCCCGGCACCCGCCCGGGCGCAGGCCTCCGCTATGCCCGGATCCGCCCGGAGCCCGGAAACATCATTGATCACCCACGCGCCGGCATCCAGCGCCCGGCGGGCGGTTTCCGCTTTGACGGTATCGACGCTGAGCGGTACGGCGGGAAACCGCCGGAAGATCTCCTTCAGGGCCGGCTCAAGCCGGCGCCATTCCTCGGCGGGCGGCACCGGATCGGGGCGGCCCGGCCGGGTGGACTCCGCCCCGACATCCAGCATGTCGGCGCCCTGCTGAATCAGATGTTCGGCGTGACCCAGCGCGGCGTCCGGGTCCAGATACCGGCCACCATCGCTGAAGGAATCGGGAGTGATGTTCAGAATGCCGACGATGAAGGGATGGTCGAGGGAGATGGTGCCGCGGGCGGTGCGCCAGCCGGCCGGCGGCTTGGGTGTCAGGGGCATGGAAGGCATGAGAGGCATGAGGAAAATATGCCCCTCATGCCCCTCTTGCGTCCGATGTCTTATGCGCTCCCGGCTCTACCTACGCACCGGCGGGCTCCGCGGGCGGTGTTCCCAGAATCGGCCCGCCGTGCGGCCGGGCCGCCTTCTCCGTGACGGACCGGTCGGGCTGTGGTGCCGCGATCACCGCGGGTGGACGCGGGGGCAGGTTCTTGCCCGCCGCGAGCAGCTCGACTTCTTCGCGATCGAGGGTCTCCCGCTCCAGGAGGGCGTTGGCCATCCGGTGCAGCGTCTCCATGCTGCTCTCGAGGATCTCGCGGGCCCGGCGGAACGCCTCGTCCAGGATGCGCTTGACCTCGGTATCCACGATTTCCGCGGTCTTCTCGGAGACTTCGCGGCGCTGGGCGATTTCCCGGCCCAGGAAGATCTGGTGCTCGCGGTCGCCGACGGCAATCGGGCCGACGGCATCGCTCATGCCGAATTGCGTCACCATGCGGCGCGCCATCTCGGTCGCCTGCTGGATGTCCTGGGCCGCGCCGGTGGTGACTTTATCGGCGCCGAAAATCAGCTCCTCGGCCACCCGCCCACCGTACGCCATTGCCAGGCGGCCGAGGATGTACTCCTTGGTGTAGTTGTGGCGGTCTTCTTCCGGCAGCGAGAAGGTGATGCCCAGCGCGCGGCCGCGGGGAACGATCGTCACTTTGTGCACCGGGTCGAGGAACTTCAGTCCCAGACTCACCAGCGCGTGTCCCGCCTCGTGATAGGCGGTGAGCTTCCGCTCTTCGTCGGAGAGTACCAGGCTCTTCCGCTCGACGCCCAGCATCACTTTGTCCTTGGCGTCTTCGAAGTCGCTCATGTCGACCCGCGCCTTGCCCCGGCGGGCGGCCAGCAACGCCGCTTCGTTCACGATGTTGGCCAGGTCCGCGCCGGCGAGCCCCGGAGTCGCCCGGGCGATCACCTCCAGGCGGACGTCATCGCTCAGCGGGATCTTGCGGGAATGCACCCGGAGAATCATCTCGCGCCCGCGCACGTCGGGCATGTCGACCACGATCTGGCGGTCGAACCGGCCGGGACGCAGCAACGCCGGATCCAGCACGTCGGGCCGGTTGGTCGCCGCAATCAGGATCACGCCCTCGTTGGACTCGAAGCCGTCCATCTCGACCAGCAGCTGGTTCAGGGTCTGCTCGCGCTCGTCGTGCCCCCCACCCAGCCCGGCGCCACGATGGCGCCCGACCGCATCGATCTCGTCGATGAAGATGATGCACGGCGCATGCGCCTTGCCCTGCTCGAAGAGGTC
>JACQVB010000077.1 GCA_016209985.1 Gemmatimonadota bacterium
GAATGCGGCCGCCGTCCGCTCGCGCATCTGTTCGGGGCTCGACTGGCTGGGGATCGAGCTGGACGATACGAAGAACGCCGCGCTGGTGAACGGCATCGAGGGCCGGATCGACAGGGACGGCGCGCGGGTCGAGCTCTGGGTCATACCAACGGATGAGGAGCTGCTGATTGCGCGGGATACCTGGGAGGTGGTGAATGCCCCTACCCCTGGCGCACTCCCGCCCCCGGGGTGATGTCCGCCGGGAGGGCCCGCTCCAGCACTTCCCGCACCACGCCGACGAAGTCGCTTCCTACCGGCTTGGCGACGAATCCCACGACCGCTCCGGGCAGACCGCTCCACGACACCTGGTGCTGCAAGTAGCCGGACAGGAAGATCACGCGCAGATGGGGGACGATCTTCGAGATCCGGTCCACCAGGACGAGTCCGTTCATGCGCGGCATCATGACATCGGTGATCAGGAGATCGATGGCCGAGGCATCATCAGTGTAGCGACGAATCGCTTCTTCGGGGTCGTCGGTCGTCTCGATCTGGTAGCCGCAGGCCTGTAATCGCCGGCTGAGCGTCTGCAACACCTCGGCGTCATCGTCGACCAGCAGGATGGTTTTCTCTTTGCCGGTTGCGGGGACGGGGGAAGTCGTGCCGGCCGGCTCGCTGCGGGGCGGCACGGGAGCCGCACTGGAGGCAGGGCCTGCGGCTACCACGCGATCGCGTCCGCCTTCCTTCGCGGCATACAGCGCGCGATCGGCGGCGGCCACCAGCACTTCATAGGTTCCCATTCCTTCCTCGTAGCGGGAAGCCCCGGCGCTCACGCTGAGGTGCCCCCACTCGAACTCGTGGGCGCGGATTTCTTCTCGCACGGCGTTGGCGAACGCCAGAGCGTCCTCGAGATCGACGTCGGTGAGGACCGAGATGAACTCCTCGCCGCCAAACCGCGCCGAGAGGTCCATGCGCCGGGTGTGCCGCTTCAGGATGTCCGCGAAGGCCACCAGCGCGGTGTCACCGGCCTGATGGCCGTGCCGGTCGTTCACCTGCTTGAAGCGGTCGAGGTCGTAGAGCACCACCACCAGCTTGCGGCCGCGACCGGCGGCGGCGAATTGGGCATCGAGGGTGATCTCGGCGTGGCGGCGGTTGGGAAGCCCGGTCAGGCCATCGACCAGCGCCAGCAGTTCGGCCGCCCGGCGTTCGCGGTGGAGGATTTCCGCGAACACGGCCAGCGCGATGCAGACGCCGAGGTAGACCGACACGATCGTCAGGAGCAGCGTCCAGTTGGGAGCGCTCTGGCCCAGAACCAGGACCACGACCTGGGTCAGAACCAGGACCGCCATGCCGCCGGCGACGGCGAGCGCCACGCCGCGCAGCCCGCGGTAGTACGCCAGCAGAAAGGCCGGAACGAGGGAGGTCAGCCAGATCAGCATCCCCTGGTCTTCCTGCACCGAGCCGGAAAACGCAAAGACCCCGATCACCGGCACGCCCAGGGAGGCCAGTGACAGGGCCAGCGCGCGCACGGGTACCGGACGCGAAGTCACCAAGTGTATCTGGGGTTCTCCTGGCTAGAGCCTGGCGTCCGCTACCACAGAAGCTCGCGCACGACCGTCACCAATTGTTCCCGGGTGAATGGCTTGGCGAGGGTGCGTGCGGCACCGAGTCGCTCGGCGACCTCGAGTATGTCGGTCTTGTCCCGCCATCCGCCCCCGGAAATGGCGATGATTTTCGGTCGGGGATGCTGCCGGCCCAGCCGGATGGTGAACTCGATGCCGTCCATGCCGGGCATGTAAAGATCGGCAATCACCAGGTCCACCGGGTGCTCGGCCAAGAGTCGAAAAGCGGCGTCGCCGTCGCCGGCCTCGAACACCTCGTGCCCCTCGGCCCGCAATTGCTCTTGCAGGACCGCACGGACTTCAGGCTCGTCGTCGATCACGAGAATGCGGGCTTGCCTCGACGTCGCCGGCCCGGTCACGAGTCCAACACCTCGCGCACCTTCCTGAGCAGTATCTCTGCCCGGAACGGCTTCTGAATGAACGGGGTGCCCGATTCCAGCACGCCGTGCCGCACCACCGCGTCGTCGGTGTAGCCGGACATGTACAGCACTTTGATGCCGGGGACCAGTGTGACCAGATCCTCCGCCAGCTCCCGCCCGCTCATTCCGGGCATGACCACATCGGTGAGCACGAGATGTATCGGACGGTTGGCACGGGCCAGGCGAAGCGCCGTTTCGGGGTCCGCCGCTTCGAGGACGGTGTACCCGTGCCGGCTGAGGGACTTGCGAGCCACCCCGCGAACCGCCGGCTCGTCCTCCACTAGGAGAACCGTTTCAGTCCCCTGGAGTGCCGTCGGCGCCTCGGCGCTTTTCACCGTGATGACGGCTTCGTCGACTCGTGGCAAGTAGATCTTGAATGTTGCACCGGCCCCGGGCTCGCTGTAGATCCAGATGGAGCCCTTGCTCTCTTTCACTACGGCGTACACCGTCGCGAGGCCGAGGCCGGTGCCCTTCCCTTTTTCCTTGGTCGTAAAAAACGGCTCAAAAATGTGCTGCCTGACTTCAGCGCTCATTCCCACGCCGGTGTCACTGACCGCGAGCATCACGTGCTGCCCCGGCGAGACTTCGGGATGGGTGCGCGCGTATTCTTCATCCAGCTCGACGTTCGCGGTCTGGATGGTGAGCTTGCCGCCCGTGGGCATGGCATCCCGCGCATTGACCGACAGGTTCATCAAGACCTGCTCGATCTGGCCTGGATCGACTTTGACCGCGCCGAGCTCTCGATCGAGGACGGTCACCAGCTCGATGTCTTCTCCGATCAGGCGCCGCAACATTTTCTCGATGTCGCCGATGACCTTGTTCAGGTCCAGCACGCTCGGCTGAAGTACTTGCCGGCGGCCGAAGAGCAGCAGTTGCCGGGTCAGGTCAGCGGCCCGCTTGGCCGCGGTGGCGATCTCCTGCACGTCGGCCCGGCGGGGATCCTGGGGCCCCAGATCGGTGAGTAGAAAGTCGACGTAGCCTCCGATGACGGTCAGGATGTTGTTGAAGTCGTGGGCCACGCCGCCCGCGAGCTGGCCCACGGCCTCCATCTTCTGGGCCTGGAGGAGCTGCTGCTCGGTTTGCCGCAGCTCGGTGACGTCCTCCGCAACTCCCACGATCCGGTGGACTTCTCCCGAAGGGTCCGGCACGGGAGACGTGCGACTGCGAACCCAGCGGACCTGGCCGTTCGGCCGGATAATCCGGAACACGTCCTCGAACAGTTCCCTCTTGGTCGCGGCCACCGTCGCGGCGCGTACCCGTTCCCGGTCATCCGGATGGACTGCTTCCGCCCAGGCGAAAGGCGCACCGTACGCGCTTTCGCAGCTCCGGCCCATAACCCGCTCGTACGCGGGACTCACGTAGAGCGCCTCCCCCGTTCCCTGGTCGATGACAAAAAACACTTCCTTGATGTTGTCGGCGAGTTGCTGAAACCGCTCGTGGCTTTGCCGCAGCGCCTCTTCCGCCCGCTTGCGTTCCGTGATGTCGTTGACCACGACCATCTGCGCGAGCCGTCCGTGGAACTCGAGCGTGTGGGCCGCGATCTCCACATCCATGAGCGTCCCGTCCTTCTTGCGATGCCGCCACTGACTGGAGCGAAACTGGGGCAGGTGCCGAGCGGAGAAGCTGGCGAGCAACGCGGGCACGTCTTCCGGTGGACGGATGTCTTTGGCCGTCATGCTCAGGAATTCCGCTTCGGAGTACCCGTAATGCTCGACCGCCGCGGGGTTCACCGCGAGAAACGCCAGCGTTTCCACATCCACCACCCAGATGGGAAGCGGGGAGCGCTCAAAGAGCATGCGGTAGCGTTCCTCGGAGGCGCGCAGGAGTTCCTCGCTCCGGGTTCGTTCCGCGATTTCCGCGCTCAGCGCCGCCGTGCGTTCTTCTACCAGATGCTCCAGGCCGGCCTGGAGCTGCGCCCGCTCGAGCGCGACCGCGATCTCGTTCCCCACGCCGAAGAGAATCTTGAGGTCCTGGTCGCTGAAGAGGCCCTGGTCGGCTCCCACCAGGTTCATGACGCCCATGGTGCGGTCGCCCACCCACAGCGGTATGGTGGCGTGGTAACGGAGACCGCGGGTGTCCCCCTTTGCCCGCTGCAGCCGCTCGCACTCCAGGATGTTGGTGACTGAATCGAGGTCGCCTGACAGCAACCGGCGGCGGCAGAGGCAGTCGCCGTCCATCGCCCCCGGTTCCTGAAGAGCCGGCGGGAGATTTCGGGTCGCCGCCACCCGGAAACCGGACTCGCCGTTGCGAAGCCACATCCACCCGGCTTGGACGCCGGGAAGCTCGAGCGCGCGGTCCAGTGCGGTGTCCAGCACCTGGGCTTCGCTGGTCACCTGATTGAGTCCGACCGCCAATTGGTAGAGCCCATGGAGCGACTGGTGGGAGCGGGCCAGCTCCGACTCGCGGAGGAGCAGCTCGCGGTTCTGAAATACTGCATCCTCGAACGTGGACATCAGGAGGTCGATGATCTGCTCGCGATCCGAGGTGATGGTGAACTCGCGACCCAGGAAAAACACCTTGACCCCGAGGCGGACCCGTCCCTGTGCGCGCGCCTGTTTCGTCTCCAGGAGCACCTTGATGCGCTGGAGCAGGTGCTCCGTACCGTGCGACTTGGTGAAGAAGTTGTCCGCTCCGCACTCCAGTCCGTGGATGATGTCCAGCGGGTCGGCCAGGCTCGTGAACAACACGACCGGTATTTCGCGGAGAGGCCCGCTCTTGATCCGGCGGCACAGCTCGTAGCCGTCTACCTCGCCGGGCATTACGATGTCGCTGACCACTACATCGAACCCGTTGGGCTGCAACTGGTGCAACGCCTCATCACCGCTGGTCGCAATGACGACTCCATAGCCAGCCGCTTCCAGAGCGGCTCCCAACGCCTGCGCCTGCGTCGGGCTATCCTCCACCACAAGGACCCGCTTGGCGGCTGGCGGCTCCGCCTGGGGTTTCTTGGCCTTGCTCATCGTCCTCCTTTGGCCTCCCGGCTTTGGCCGAACTCGGTCACCTCGTAGCCGGCAGCCTCGAGGGTGCCTCGGAGCACCTCGGCCTGGGTCGGGCTGTCCTCAACGGCCAGGATTTGCCGAGCCATTCGTCCCTCCCACCGCCAGCTCGACGAGCCGGAGCGCCACTTCGTGAATCGGCAGCACGGCATCGACAACGCCGGCTGCCACCGCCTCCTTCGGCATGCCGTACACCACGCACGTGGATTCGTCCTGGGCCACGACCCGCCCCCCTGCCGCCTTCACCGCTTTGAGCCCCTCGACCCCGTCGCTCCCCATCCCGGTCAGGATCACGGCGGCCATCGTAGGCCCGAAGGCCCGCGCGGCCGATTCGAACAGATAGGTTCCCGACGGACGGAAGCCGTTGACCGGGGGCGCCTCTACCACTAGCACCCGGCCATCGGGACCGACGCCGAGTTGGCGATCGTCCGGCGCGAGAAAGACGGTGTGGGGGACCAGCGGCTCCCCGTGCCCGGCGACCTTCACCCGCAGGCTCGAGCTCGCACTCAGCCAGTCGGCCAGCCCGGCGACGAACCCGCGCGCGATGTGTTGGACGACAAGCAACGGTGCGGGGAAGTCGCCTGGCAGGTCGGTGAGGATCCGCTGGAGCGCGGCGGGTCCGCCCGTCGAGGACGTCACGGCAATGAGGCGCGCGGGGGGGCCGGGAGTGACCGCAGGCCGCACCGGAGGAGTGACCGCACGTGGACGGGCCGCCCAGCGGCGCACTACTTTCACCTGTGACATCGCTTTGACCATGGACAGGAATTGCCCCTGGCGCATGTCGAACTGCGGCGACTGGGGATCGTCAGGCTTGGCGACCGCCATCAACGCCCCCGCCCGCATGGCGTTCAACGACAGCTCCACTTCGCGCCGGCTCGCACTGGAAGAGACGATGATGATCGGGGTGGGGACCTGGGTCATGATCTCCTTGGTCGCCTCGAACCCGTCGAGCAGAGGCATGTGCACGTCCATCGTGATGAGATCCGGCTTGAGCCGTACCGCCAGCTCCACCGCCTCGATGCCGTTCTTCGCCTGACCGACCACTCCGATCTCCGGGTCGCTCTCCAGGATCTGCACCAGGAGATCGCGGACGGTGACCGAATCCTCGGCAACGAGCACGCGAATCATCCCTCGAGCCTAGCCGAGCAGTTGCTGAATGGTATCCAGCAGGTTCTGCTGGTCGAAGCTCGATTTCCCAATGTAGGCATCGGCTCCAGCTTCGAGGCCCCGCGATCGGTGCTCCGGCGTCTCCAGCGCGGTCACCAGCACCACCGGTAGCTGCTTGAACCGCTTGGAGGCGCGGATCGCCTCGCAGAGGCCAAATCCGTCCATCCGCGGCATCTCGATGTCGGCGACGACCAGGTCCGCCCCGCGCTCCTGAAGCAATTTCCACCCATCGGCTCCGTCGACGGCGGTCAGCACGTCGTAGCCCGCGGCTTCGAGGATGCTCTGCTCGAGGGTCCGCGTGGTGATGGAGTCGTCAACCACCAGAATCCTTCGTTTGGCCGGTCCCTCGGGCTTCACCTCGGCCATGGTGGGCTCGGCTCCGCTGGCAGACCCGAGTCCGGCAGCCACAATGGCGGTCGGATTGAGGACCAAAGCCACGCGGCCGGTGCCGAGCAGTGCGGCACCGACCAAGTGACGAAGGGGGTTCTCTCCCCTTCCCACTGGCCGGAGCACGACCTCCTGCTCGGCGACCAGCTCATCGACCGTGACCGCGAGCCGCCGGTCGCCCACTCGCAGCACGACAACCGAGACGGCACCGGCCACCGGCCGCTCGGCCAAAGGGGGAAGGAGCCGAGCCAGCGCAACGAGGGGCACCGGCCCCTGGTCGGTCGCGATCACCGCTCGTCCCTCGGCGTGTCTCACCTCCTCAGGCCTCACCCGCAGCAGACGCTCGACCTGGGTCGTCGGAATGGCCAACACTTGGGAACTCACGGCGACCAGGAGCGCGCGAATCGTGGCGAGGGTGGGTGGGCACTCCAGCGTGACGGTCGTCCCACGGCCCTCGACCCAGGTGACATTCACGTTCCCCCGGATCCGCTCCACCGCGGCGCGCACCAAGTCCAGGCCCACCCCTCGCCCGGAAATGGCCGTCACGGTCGACCGGCTGGAAACGCCGCCCTCGAACATGGCGTGGGTCAGCTCGCGATCATCGGTGGGGACCGCGCGCCCGGTACGCTCGAGCTGTGCCCGGATGACGGGGACGTTGAGGCCAGCGCCGTCATCGGCCACCGACACCGCGATGCGGTCGCCCTTGAGCACCGCCGCAACGGTCACGACGCCCTGGACGGGCTTCCCCGCTCGTTCCCGCACGGTGGGCGGCTCGATCCCGTGATCCACGGCGTTCCGCACCAGGTGCAGGAAGGCTTCGCGCAGTCCGTCCACCACCACGCGATCCGCTTCCAGCTCCCCGCCCGTCAGCTCAAGCCGCACCTCTTTACCCGCGGCGTTGGCCAGGTCGCGCACGGCGCGCGGGAGAGCCTCACAGGCGTCGGCAACGGGCCGCATCCGGAGTCTACGCACCTGCTCTGCGACCTCACCCGTCCCCTGCACGACGATCCGCCCATCCTCCGCCGCGGCGGCGGCGAGGCGTCCCGCCTCACGGGCGAGCTGGTGGAGGTGGTCATCCATTTCGTTGACCGCCTGGACCACTGAGGTCGGCGTTCCTGACCGCTCCAGCGCCAGGCGCAGCCGGCGTGCGCTGCTCCGCCACTCGACCGCCCACCGAGCAGCCGATTCATGGAGCGTTTGCAGCTCCGCCGCTCGGCTGGCCACCCGGCTGCCGTTTACGACGAGGTTTGCGCTCGCACTGAGCAGCGCGTCCAGTTTCTCCGCCTGGACCCGTACCTGGCCATCGCCGCGCTCGGGCGAGGGGGCCACGCTCGGAGTCGCCGCACGGGTGCCGGCGGCCTCAGACGGTCGTGGCTTCGTGCCGGCGATGATCTCCGCGAGCCCCGCCAGCGCCGAATCCGCCAACTCCCGGCCCGTCTTCAGCCTCTCACCGGCATCCCCCAGCGCATCCGCGGCGGAAAAGAGGAGCGCAAATTCCTCACGTCCCAACGTGATCTTCCCGTCCCGCGCTTCGGCCATGAGTGTTTCCAGGGCGTGGCAGGTTTGCTCCACCAGGGACACGTTGACCGCCCGAGCCGCTCCCTTGAGCGTGTGAGCAACTCGAAAGAGAGACTTCAGGTGCTCGGCATTCTTGGGATCGGCCTCGAGCGCGAGCACATCCGCGTTCCACGTCCGCAGCTGCTCCTCCAGCTCGCCGAGGAACGTCGCCAGGAGACGGGCCGAGAGTTGGTCGCGGTTCACGCCCCAAGCCCGCCTCGCCCATGCTCGCGGCGATTCCCTGCCACTAGCTCCAGCAGCTTACCCCCCAGCACGTTGAGGTCCTGGGCCGCACGCTCCGCCTGCCTGGTCGATGCCAGGTTCTGCTGTGTCGCCTCCTGGATGTTCGCCATCGCCTGCCGGATCTGCCCCATCCCCGCCGCCTGCTGCCCCGCCGACGCCAC
>JACQVB010000071.1 GCA_016209985.1 Gemmatimonadota bacterium
TCCGTGCGGCTGGGCAGCGGCGGCCGGCGGCGACCCGCGATGAGCTGGTCGATGTATTCCTCCGGCACTTCCACGGCTTCCGCGAGCTCGGCAGCCGAGCGCTTGGTTTCCTTCAAACGCTCCCGCAACAACTCGCTTACCTTTACGACTTTCTTCAACGTGGGTACCGGCTTCATGTAGTACGGCCCTCCTTGTCCTACTTGTGTCGAAAGGTGATCCGGCCTCGACTGAGATCGTAGGGCGACAACGCCATGGTGACCCGATCGCCCATGAGCACCCGGATCCGGAAGCGGCGCATCTTGCCGGCCATGGTCGCCAGCACCTCATGCCCGTTTTCCAGCACCACCCGGAACGTCGTATTCGGTAGGACTTCCGTGACGGTTCCGTCGAGGACGATGTCTTCCTGCTTTGCCATTAGTTGCCACCTTGCCAGCGCCCCCGGGCGAGGACGGAAAAAGGCGGGACGCCGCTGAAGCTTCGTCCCGCCTTCGTGGTCGCTTGGTTGGCGCGGGTTCAATTGTAAGCGTGGTTCGCGCTTGTTAATTGTAGCCGGTCAGGAGCCGAAAATCAACGCGACGAACCATCGACGTCCGTCATCGCTAAATGCCGTAAGCCTATGATATATAGTGGCTTACAGCTTTCTGTCACATTTTGACCGACACCAGACTTTCGGGAATGCTGACGCCATAGAAACCATCAACAAAGGGAAAATGTTTCCGCATCACTTCGCGGCGGCTGTATATGAAGACGCGGCCGTCCCGGAGGTTGTGGCGGTCTCTTCCTTATATACCCAAGCCCCTGCGACCGCGGCGACCGGGGCCAAGACCAGCAAACAGGCAACCGTCGCCAGATACAGGTTCATCGGAAAGAGTCCCAGAGGCGCCTCGGCCACGCCGTGGAGCAGGCCCGCCAACGCCCAAAACGCCAAGCCGGCGTACACGGCGGTCCTCGGCCCGGCCCCGAAGCGCGGCCGAATCGCAGCATACAGCCAGACCAGGAAGATCCCGGCGAGGAAGTCGTAGAGCACGAACCAGGCGATCAACGCGGGCGACATCTCCGATTTCCCGAGCGCCTGGAGTGCCGCATTCCATTGGGTGCTCAACGCGACGCCGTTCACGAGAAAGTCACCGATGTTCAGCACCAGACCCGCCAGCAACCCGCCCGCCAGCACGCGACCCCAATTGATCTTGCCCATGGATCACCTCGAGGAATGGGGAGCCTTGACGACGGTCGAGAGTATGAGAAATCCCTTAGTCGGTCAAGCACTTCTGCCGGTGGGGAGAACGGACGGAGGTCCCTCCCTCCCGCCGAGCGAGAGGGAAGGGAGAAGCGAGCTAGCGTGGAGCGACGCTGTATGACGTCTGCGCGATGGCAGGCGCGACCGTGAGCTGCACTTCATCGCCGGCCGAAACGATGATTCGATCGCTCGAAAAATCTCTGCCGCCTCCGATCGGATGAACCAGCACGTGCAGGCCGTTTCCGGTGCGAACCGCGCTGGACGGCACGGTGAACGTCAACGTTTGACCGGTTGCCACCGTGCCCATGCGCCAACGGGTATCACCATCGGTGACGAACACGTCGACGTCCTGCTTATGCGAGTTGGTGACCTCCATCGTCACTGGTGCGCGACTGGAGACGTCCGCTTCAGTCGTCACGCTCGTGTCCCGGCTCTCGTGAGTCGTCCGTCCGCAAGCCGTCCCGCTTATCGCGGCAGCCACCGCAACCCCGGCGGCGATCAGCGTCCTGTGATTCATAGCAACCCCTCCTGGTAGCAAGTCCCGTCGACCGCTTATACCCGCCGTCGGGGGAAGGGTGCGTGAGTAAAGAGAGCCTCATGGTGCGGCCACCACGCTAGCGGCGCTGCTCCTCCCAGGTGGGGCGCAGATCATGCGTCGCGTTGGCCACCAGCCGGCTCACCAATTGTCCGTATGCCACGTTCGGATCCTTGGCCGTGAAATACGGCTCGCCGCCCACCAGTCCGAGCTGGCCCACCTTTTCGGTGGCGATTCCGCTCGCGCGCCAGAGGGTTCCTCCGGTCTTGGCGGAGAAGAGGCCGACCGTGAGCTCCACCGAGACGGTCGCCTCGATCCGGGGCACGTTGAGACCGAGCACCCGGCCGCTGGGTTTCACGTTCGAGACCTTGAGGTGGCCCGCGAACACGGCGGGGACATCGCGGGCGTTTCCGATCGCCTGCGCGGAAGCTGCGCTGATCTGCATCTCGCCCAGTCTGCGGAGCACCGAATCGGCAGCGCCCAGCTCCAGCACCTCGATCCGCTGGGCGTCGAGCACCGCCTCGGAGAAACGTTGGGTGGCGAGCTGGTTGAGCTGTCCCTTGGCGTTTTCCACCGTGAAGGTGACCAGCCCCACGCGACCGTACTGCGTGAGGTCCACCCGCGGAGGGATCCTGAGGTAGACACGTTTGTGGCCGCAGCTGGCCACCCCGGTCGCCAACAGGCCGGTGGTTAATGTCACCTTCGACCAGCGAGACAGATGATTGAAGCCGATCATCGCTACCTCGTGGGAAAGTTCGATGGGTTACCCGGGCAGGCGTTCATTTGATCCGAACGTGCGCCAGGTCACACAGGATTTAACGCCGCCGAGCGCCTGTACGAAAGGGCGCGTAGGTCGCCGCCGGGTCGGCACGTCGATCTTCTTTCTTCCCCCGCCGGGGTTCTGCGTGTTCTGGATTCTCGTCGTTCCGGCAGCTGCGGTGCTCGCCGCTTTCTTCCACCCGCCGCGCGTTCTGGCGCAAGATGTCTATGGCTCGATCGAGGGCGCCGCCCGAAGTGGAACGGTCATCAGGTTGGCCGGGACCGCGTTGGCGTCGGAGGCTGATTCGACGAACCGTTATCGGGTCGAAGACGTGCCTGCAGGTGCCTACCAACTCGAGATCAACGATGGAGGAACCCGGGTCGAGGGGAGCATCGTCCACGTCATTGCAGGTGAGCGACAAACCGTCGATGTCGTATTCAGCGCCGCGGAGGGTCCGCGGGCGACATCTGTTCCCCCGGCCGACGTCAGGGCGCGAGGCTCGGGGTCCTCGTTTTCGCTGGCCGGCGAACTGTTCGAAAAACTGCCCGCGCTCGACGACCCGCGCCAGGCCCTGGCGCTGAGCCCCGGTGCCGTGTTGCGGCGGGGAGATGCGGGAATCGACGACCTTCCGACGATTTCATTGCGCGGCTCGCTGGGCCCGCCATCTGTCTACGTGGACGGCGCTCCCGCCACTCTTCAGACGCTCGGTGGGCAGGGCCTTGCACTCGGAACGAACGCTCTTGCTGAAGCCTCGGTCACCACCGGGATCTCGCCGGCGTCCGTGCGTGATGCCGCGGGGGGAACGATCGGATACGTCACCCGTTTGGGCGGACCGCGTCTGGAAGGAATGTTCCGTGCCCAAAGCGATGGATTGACCGGCAACGCTAGCCGCGCCGGCTACACCAGCTTCGAGGCAAGGGTCGGCGGTCCGGCACCGATCCGCCACCTGATCTGGTCTCTCTCCGGGACCCTGCGGGGGCAGCAGTCCCCCTATCGCGGACCGGGCGCCGAGGGCCAACCGACGTATATCGTCGACGGCGTCGACACCACGTTCGGTGCTCCGTATGACGTGGCGTTGCCGCGATTCGTCCAGTGGAGCGGGCGGTGCGGCGAGACCGGCAACACTGCATCGAGTAACGGCGAAGCCATCCGGGACAATTATGGCTTCGACTGCCACGGAGCCAGACGCCCGATGGACTGGGCCAACGCAAGTCGAGGTCACGCGAAGGTGGCGTACAGCTATGGGCGGGGATCGACCGTGTCGCTTACCGGACTCCTGAGCACGACCCAGCAGCGATTCTTTCCCGGTTCCAACATAGTCGACTCCGCCCTCTACTCAGGCCGGCGCGTGTGGTCCCGGCTCGGCGTCCTCAACTGGCGCCAGCGGCTGCCGCAGCTGGGCTCCGGATATCTTCGGCTGACCGCCAATCTCTCGGTCGGCGTGGATCGAGTGCTCGAGGGTGCGCTCGACAGCGCTTCCGAGCGCATCACCTGTGACCCTGCGTTGCCCATGGAATTCCACCCGCTCACGTTTCTCGGAATGGACAGCATTCCATTCCCTTTGACCGATCAGATCATCCAGAATGTGCGGACCAATACCGGCCTGCGGGTTCCCTATCTGGATCGCGGCGTTCGGAATGGACAATTCGGTCGACTCAATCCGTTCGGAATGGCGACCTTGTGGCCGACTGTCGGAATGGACGTCCCTCTCACCATGATTGCCGAGCGTCGCCTGAACGGACGATGGGATCTCGCGTGGAACTCACCCACGGTGCGGCTGGTGTCGGGCATCGAGGTTGCTCACACCACTGCCTCGTACTACGATGCCCCGAGCATTTTGCGAGAGACCTTCTTCGATCTTTTCCTGGTTCACCCCAAGCAATACGCCCTGTACGCCGCCGCGCGCTTCGAAGGGCCAGCGCTTACCGTGGATGCCGGCATCCGTCTCGACTGGTTCAACAGCGATGCGCTCTTTCCCAAGACTCCAGGAAGAATCTTCACCAACCCGCTGTACACCAACACCAACCCCCTGATCGTGTATAAGGCAGCGATCGGTCATTCGGCGATCTCTCCGCGTTTCCGGCTCGGCTACCGACCCATGCCGGGCGCCGAATTCCGGGTCGGTTTTGGGCGAGCCGCGGCCATGCCATCCTATGAGGTTCTGTTCAGCGGCACCAATGCCGATTTGTCCTTCACCTCCCCGTTCGGTCAGATCTTCAGTCAGGACGTGCCCTATGCCGCGTCTCAATGGTGGGAATTCGGGTTCCGGGGACTGATTGGGCGCCTCTTGACGGTCGACCTGGCCGGATACGGAAAGGATCGGGTCGGAACCTATGATCCCCGATTGGTGAATGTCTTTGATCCCAAGGACCAGCGTCCGCTTTCCATCCTGTCACTCGGTCCGAATCGCACCCACGCCAACGGCCTCGACGCCGGAGTCACTTGGCGCGGTGGGCAGGGGATACGGGTATTGGCGTCGTACTCCTACGTCCGTCGTGCGCAGGGTGGCGACAGCCTTACGCCGGTAGGCGCCAGCGCGCCGCCGGGTGAAGTACAGCAGGCTTTTTCGGTTTTCGCAGTGGCTGCGACCCCCCCGGCCAGGGGAGGCTTTCCGGGATGGATCGCTCGCGACGTGCGCCTTGCCGTGATTGCTCGCGCCGTGAGCGGCCTGCCGTATACGCGCCTCAAGAATGTCGGCTTGGGCGTGCTGGCACCGGGGGAGCTCGAAGTCGGCGCACGAGTGGAGCCCATCAACTCCTCCCGGTTGCCCTGGACCAGGACCGTTGATGTGAAACTGGGCAAATCGCTACACGATGGACGGTTTTCGGCAACGCTTTATGTCGATGCACGTAACTTGTTCGGGTTCACCAACACCCACGCGTTGTACGCCGAGACGGGCACCGTCGAGAATGATCTGTATCGAAACTCGTTCGTGCTTCCCGAGCGCAACAACCTGAAGAACGTCGCCATCTCCGAAGGCAAACTGGCCCCCGACGGTGCGACTGTCGACGTTCGTGACTGTACTGCCTGGTCGGATAAACTGAATTGCGTGGCGCTGAGTCGAGTGGAGAACCGGTTCGGGGACGGCGACGGATTGTATTCCGGCCCCGAACAGGATCGTGCGCTCAATGCGTTCTTCGACTCGTTGCTCGGTGCCTGGCGACTCCGCGGGCCGGGCCGGATTGTGAGGATCGGAGCCGAATTTCACTTCTGACTTCGCTCAATAGAGACTCACCTTCTGCGGTTTGGGCGCTCCGTCCGGGCCGTTGTCCCAGTCCTGCGCGCTGGAATTGTTGGGCATTCCCCACTGGTGGCCATTCCAACCGCTGAAGCCCTCCATCCGGAACGCCCATAGGCCGGTCTGATAGTCGCTCACCAGGATCAACCCGTCGGCGTTGCGCACATCGATGCCCCAGGCGCCATCGTACCACGCGCCGATTCCGTTGGGACGCAGATTCCCGCCCAGGTCCGGTCCGGCCTTGGTATCGAACTCGGCCACGGTGTAAGGATTACTCGGGTCCATCACGTTGATCACCTGGAGCGCGTCGTCCTGGCCGGACACGAAGACATACGGCCAACGCATCTCGAAGTTGTGGACCGCGCCTTTCCAGTTCGGCGTCCACGCGCCGATGGGCCGCGAGATGGTCTTCACCTGCCCATCGAGTCCGGGCTTGAGATCGTACATCCGCGCCGGGGCGTACTGGTACGTGGGAAGCGGCATGCCGATCGCATACCGCCCGTCGGGAGTTGGAATGAAGGTGTGGCCGCTGGCCTGGCCTGCCACTCCGGAAACCGCAGCGAGTAGCTTCGGCTCCGCCAGGTTGGTGACGTCGAAAACGAACATTCCCCCGGCGCCCGCCGCGTAGAACCGGTCCTGCTTCGATGCCGGATCGTATCCCGCGTAGAAGTCGTGCCATCCCCGCTGATTGTCGCCGGCCATCCCTTCCGGCACCCTCACTTTGCCGACGACCGGGGTCGGGTCGTGACTCACGACGCGCTCGATGTCATAGATGTACGCAAAGGGCGAGACCGTCGTCGCGAATACGAGCGACTGGCCGTTGGAATGCTTGTAGGAGAACGTTTCGTGAAAGCCGCCGGGATACTCCGGTACCTGCACCCGCGCGACTTCCTTGACCGTGGAGGTATCCGGCAAGCCGGTCACGTCCCATACGATCGCGCCGAGGTCGTGATCCGGTCCGCCGGCCCCGTACTGAAATCCGTTGAAGAAGTAGTAGCGGCCGCGGCTCTTGAGATAGGTGGGCGCGAGCGAGCCCGATCCCTTGTGCAGCCCCACGTTCTCGATCCGCCAGGAGTAGATGATCCTGGGATCGTCGAGATTCTTGAGGCTCACGATGTCGAAGCCGCCGGGACGACGGTCGAGATACACGTAGGGTCGCGACAGCTCCTGCTCCACCTCCATGTCCGACGTGCTGAACATCTCGCCGGGAAGCATGACGTGCGCGGCGATTCGGAGGTTGGAGCTGCCGGTATACGAGCCCTGTGCTATTCCGACTTGTGGCACAGCGAGCGTCAGGGCCGCGAATACGATGGCGACGAATCTGCAGTGCACGAATGACTCCTTCAGGTGGGCTGTCGGCGTCCCATCACCTCGTGAACGCTGCCGTTCCCCTCTCCCGTAAGGGAGAGGGGACAGGGGTGAGGGTCAGATCTCGTTTCGCTTCGCTGCCTTCGCGATCAAATCGCCGGCCCGGTAGGCCAGCGCCTGGATCGTGGCGGTCGGCTGGCCCCGGCCCCCGGTAACCAGACTGCTGCCGTCGCAGATGAAGAGATTTCGCACGTCGTGGGTGCGGTGGTTCTTGTCGATCACCGATGTCTTGGGATCGTTTCCCATCCGGCAGGTGCCCAGCAGGTGGACCCCCCCGGTCTGATCGCGAATCGGCCGGTTCCAGACCTTCTTCGCACCTGCCGCCTCGAGTATTTCCTTGGTCCGGGCCTGGAAGAACTTGAACGTTTCCAGATCGTCCGGGTGGTTCTTGTAGGTGTAACGGATGGCGGGCAAACCCCAGTCATCCTTGAGGTCGGGGTCGAGATCGACCCGGTTGGTCTCCAGGGGCAGGGTCGTGGTGTGCCCGTCGGCGCTCATGGTGCGCACGAAGTTCTCGCCGATCAGCCGTTTGTACTCCGAGCCCCAGCGGGGAGCGTCGGGGGGCAGTCCGCCCAACGCGTATCCCATGGGCGCCCAGGGGCCCCGCGAATCGATCCCGCCGCCCCCGTAAAAGCCGCGCTTGGGATCGCTGTCGTACAAGTCGTGGATCATGCGCGTGTCGGCGACGCTCTTGTACTCGTTGAGCGGGTTTTCGAAGATGCCGGTGCTGCTGCCGTACCCGTTGAACATGAGATGGCGTCCCACCATCCCGCTCGAGTTGGCGAGTCCGTCGGGAAACAGGTTCGACCTGGACATCAGCAGAAGGCGCGGCGTCTCCGCCCCGTTGGCGCATAGCACCACGCCCTTCGCGGGCTGGAAATGCTCCTGCTTGTTTTCGTCGAAGTAGGTGACCCCCGTCGCCCGGCCCCTGTCGTCGAGTTCGACTTTCCGGACGTAGCTGTTGGGCCGGATCTCGCATTTTCCGGTGGCTTCGGCAACTGGAATGACGGTGTACAGCGTGCTCGACTTGGCCTGGAACTCGCAGATGTTGCCGAAGCAGAAGCCGCAGTGCTGGCAGGCGGGCCGCCCGTTGTAGGGCTGAGAGAGAATCGCCATCGGGGTCGGCTGGGGATGGTAACCCAACGCCCGCGCTCCCCGCTCGAAGAGCACGCCCGACGATTTCACCGGCAGCGGCGGCATGGGATAGGGTTTCGAGCGCGGCGGATCGAACGGGCCGGGCGCTCCGGAAACGCCCAGCTCCCATTCGGCCTTGGTGTAGTAGGGCTCGAGATCCTGGTAGGCGATGGGCCAGTCTTCGAGGGACGCCCCGGGCACCGATCCGAATCGGCTCTTCTCAATGAAATCGATTTCGTGAAAGCGCCAGTAGTTGGCGGTGAACATCACGCTGCCGCCGCCCACCAGCCGGTGGTAGCCGAGCCGCCCGCCCCCCTGCTTGGCGACCTCCGATTCCGCCTTCCGGAAGGTCTGGGGCTGCTTTTTGAGATCGTTGCTCAGGCTCTGGCCGACCTGCCCCCGAAGCTCGTCATGCAGCCAGGAAGCCGGGTCCACCCGCGGGCCCTGCTCCAGCACGACCACGGTGAATCCCGCGGTCGCGAGCTCCTTGGCCATGATGCCGCCCGCCGCTCCCGATCCCACGATGACGAAGTCCACGGTCTCCTGCGTGCTGAACTTCACCCCCCGCGCCGGGGACCGGCGCAGCGTCAGCAGTGAGCGGCGAGACACCGAGTGCTGATGGAAGGCCGACGGCTCCATGGCTACCGCTCTCCCTTGTTGGCTTCGATGTCATAGCTGCCGAACGGCGGCTGCCAGATCCCGCGGTCGTCGAATCCCAGCAGGTGCCAGCCGACCTTCTCCGCGTTGCCGCCATAGGAGGGATCGGAGAACATCCCCGTCACGGTGGCGGTCCGCATCGCTTCGAAGAAGGGTTTCCGGTCCTCGTTCTCCTTGTCCTCCTTCTCCCAATCCCGCAACAGCTCGATCTGGTGTTCGGAAGAGAGTTTGGAGAACCGTCCGGTACCGGGCCAGCGTTTTCCGACTTCCGCGTTGAGCGCGTTGAGTCCCTTGGTGAAATCCCCTCGCTGCGCCGAACCCCAGTTGGCGAGGGAGTGGTCGATGAAATACACCACATGCGCTTCGCGCGCTCCGGGAGTGCCGTCACTGGGGATGATCTGGGAGGCGATCGCTTCGACATCCGCCGCCTCGTCTGTGCTGAAGGTTTCCCAGCCCACCGGCTCGCGCGCGGCGCGCGCGGCGTGGCGCAGAGACGCGTGGAGCTCTTCCGGATCAGCCGTCAGCCACAGGGTGGCGAGCGCCGCGGCCGACGTGGTGAGGAACTCACGACGGGACGTCTGATTGGGATTCTCTGAAAGCATGGACCGCCGGCCGGGAAAGCGACGGCCTAATTCTGCAGCCATCCGAGTATAAAAGCCAGACTGGAAGAGTCGGTAAGAGGCGGTAAGAGTGGCGCGAATCACTCTTACCGTCCCTTACCGACCCTTACCGTCTCTTACCGACCTTCTCTCACCGCATCTACACCGCTTCAGGGAGCGGGTGGTGCCAGGTTCCCGCAGGCAATCACCGTCTCGCGATTCCCGCTCGACCCAAGAATCGATGTGCGCGCATGTGTTCCTCCAGGAACGTCCAGATGTGGCCAGGCGTCACCCCGAGGCTTGGGTGCAGCGACGACCACTGAGCTTCCGGGCTTCAGCGCCGCGTGGCTTCGCCGCGCGCACGTGATCCCGATCACATCTGGAGCAGGAAACGGGCCGCGAAAATACGTAGAGCGCGGCGGGCTCGCTTAGGCATTATTGACGGCGTCAAGCAGCGCCCGGCTTCGAGATCCTTGCTCGTGGCGACTTCGCACCAGTGGCGCGAGGGTGTAATCCGGTGACAAGTTTGGCACAAGGGAGACGAGGTGCCGCTGCGCAGGTTCCAACTGGTTAGCGCGCCCTGAACCATGTGACTTCGGCTCGAGACCAAATCGTTCGCATTCTCCAATCGCTCACCGACATTTCGGCTGCTGAGCTGGGCCGGCGTGTCGGCGTGAGCCGCGAGCGCGTCCGCCAGATCCTCAAGGACCTCGGCTATCCGACGGCGCGCGGGAAGGGCCGGCCCTATGGATCCACGGTGTTGACCGCGGTCGGCACTGCGGGGGATCGGCGCGTCGGCAGGGCTGCAGCGATTCAGATCGTGGCCGAAGATTTGCTAGCAAAGGGATTCGCCATCTTTGCGCCGGTGAGGGCGACCAAAGCGTGCGATCTCATTGCTATCGAAGGGAACGGAGCTCTGAATCTGATCCGCATCGGCACGTCCCTTCGCTCGAGAAGCAAGCCCGGCGAAGGGCGCCGATCGCGCGGTACCGGAGTGCGCCAAGAGAAGTCATTCCGCATCCGTCACGCCCTCGTCGTGCCCGGCAATCCGATTCGCTACGATCCGCCGTTCGGAGACGAGTCTCCTTCGGTTACTCGCGGGAACTGAGCCATCCCCTTCCCGCAGGCTTCCGCTCTCCACCCTAGAGACAATCCGTGTCATCCTCTTCGCCCGCACGCCGACGGCGCTTGCGGGAAGTCCTGGCGACTGTGCGGTCCTCGGTTCGGCCCCTCGCCGCTGCTCGGCGCGTTACGGTGGTCGTGCGCTCTGCCCGCTCGGTGGGTGATTACCGCGTCGAAGGAGCTGCGCTGGACAGGATCCTGGTGCGCTTCCTCTCCGACCTGGTGCGCTTCACCCCGGGCGGTCAGCGACTCGAGATCTCCGCGCGCACGCTACGGCGGGACGGCGGCCGCGGCACCTGGGCCGAAGTCGGGGTGCGGTCTGCCGGCGCGCGTCTAGGAAATGCCCGGCTGAGTCGCTTGCTGAAGGCCATCGGGCCGATGAAACTGGCCGACGTGGTGACCGATCTGCACCGGGGTGAGCTGAGGGTCACCGTGCTCTCGCGGGTGACTCGGTTGGCGGACGGCTGGTTCGTGATCCGGCAAGGGGCCCGCGGGGTGCCGCTGTTCGCGATCATCTGCCGGGCCGAGCGCTAAGCCCGGGCCTCAGCGCGAGGCGGTCTTCTCCTCCAGCTCCTCCAACGATCTGGGCCAGTCTTCCTTGAGCAGCCGCGACCACGCGCGATCCGCCAGGAGCTTGCCCCCGGTCTGGCAGGTGGGGCAGTAGTTCACCTGGTTTTCGGCGTAAACAATTCGCTGCACCGGCGAGCCACAGGTCGGGCACGGCTGCCGGAACCGACCGTGAACCGCCATTTCCTTGCGAAAGGCGGTGACCCCGGTGGGAAAATCGTCGCCCGCTTCCTCCCGCAACCTCCGGATCCACGTCTGCAGCGTCGCTCGAGTCTGGTGGTAGAGCCGGCCCACCTCTTCTTCATTCAGGTTTCGCGTGAGCTTCATCGGAGAGAGTCGCGCCGCGTGCAGAATCTCGTCGGAATAGGCGTTGCCGATGCCGCTCAGAATTCTCGGATCCGTCAGCGCGCGCTTCAGCGTGTGGTTCTCGCGGGCCAGCGCAGCGGCGAACTCCGCCAACGTCGCGTCGAGCACCTCCAGGCCGCCCCGATTCATGTCCCGGAGCGCGGCTTCGCCTCGCACCAGATGAAGGGACGCGCGCCGCCTGGAGCCTGCCTCGGTGAGCACCAGGGTTCCGGTCGAGAACTCGAAGGCCACGAGTCCCGCCCGCGCCGGCACCGGCTTGCCGGCCGGATACCAGCGCAACCGCCCGGCGATCATCAGGTGGATGACGAGGTGGAGATCGCCCGTCAGCCCGATGACGATCCGTTTTCCCAGCCGGCTTACCGAGATCACCTGCCGGCCAGCGGCCTCGCCGACAGGCGGTTCCACCGAGCGAAGCACAAACGGATTCCGGATCCGAACCGAAAGAACTTCGGCGCCCACGATCCGCCGCTCGAGCGCCGCGAGATAGATCTCGACGTCCGGAAGTTCTGGCATCGTAGGTAAAAATACTGAAGAAAACTTGGAGCATGTCTAACTCTCGGGGTGACCACGATCACCGATATTCAATGCTATGCGAGGTGATGTGCACGGATGCGTCCGAGGGTTGTAGTGCCTAGAATCTGGCGCGCGCCGCTCGCGGTGGCGATCGCCTACATCGTGGCGTGCAAGCCCGCTCTCGCGATGGCGGTGGTGAATCCCAGCGCGAGTCCCGTGTGGCCGGGAACGGGCATCGCCATTGCCGCGCTACTGGTGTTCGGCTATCGGCTGTGGCCCGCCATTCTGATCGGCGCATTCGTGGTGAACGTGACCACCGCGGGCACGATGGCAACGTCGTTGGGCATCGCCGTGGGCAACACGCTGGAAGCCCTGGTCGGAACCTGGCTGGTTGACCGTTTCGCCGGCGGCCGGCGCTGCCTCGATCGCACGGTCGACATACTGAAGTGTGTGGGCCTGATCTCTCTCGCGAGCGCCCTGACCAGCCCCACGGCAGGAGTCACCACACTGGCGCTGGCGCGGCTCGTGCCATGGCCGAGCTACGGTCACGTCTGGGTCACGTGGTGGCTGGGGAACGTGTCCGGGGCGCTCATCGTGCTGCCGGTTCTGATCTACTGGGCGAACAATCCGTGGGTGAAGATCGGGGCGGGAGTTCCCCGGCTGGAAGCGATCGCGCTCGCGGTGGCGGCGGTGGCGGTGCCGCTGGTCGTGTTCGGCGATGTCCTGCCGTTCGCGGATGGCCACCTGCCGCTCGAATTCCTGTGCACGCCGGTGTTCGTCTGGGCGGCGTTTCGCTTCGGCCGCCGGGTGACGGCGACGACCATCGTCCTCGTGACGGCTTCGGCGGTCGGGGGCACCTTGAACGGCTCGGGGCCGTTCTCCCGTGGCTCCGCCAACGAATCGCTCCTGTTGCTGCAGTCCTTCATGAGCGTCACCGCGGTGGTGACCCTGGTCCTCGCGGCCGAAATCGCAGAACGCCGCGACATCGAGTCACGGCTCCGGCATCTGGCGGTGAGCGATTCCCTGACCGGGCTCGCGAACCAGCGCCAGCTCACCCTGGTGCTCGATGCCGAAATCACGCGCTCGCAGCGCACCGGCCGCCCCTTCGCCATCCTGTTCCTGGACCTGGATCATCTGAAGGCCATCAACGACCGGTACGGACATCTGGTGGGGAGCCGCGCGCTGGTGCGCCTGGCCGAGGTCCTGAAGCTCTCCAGTCGCGCCATGGATACCTCGGCCAGATTCGGAGGGGACGAGTTCGCTCTGGTCATGCCCGAGACGGGCGAGGCGGCGGCCCGGCAGGTCGCCGTGCGGGTCTGCCAGCGGCTGGCGTCCGATGGAGAGGAGCCCGCCGTGACGGTCAGCGCGGGCGTAGCGGTGTACCCGCGGGATGGTGATACGTCCGATGGACTGCTGCGCAGCGCCGATCGCGCGCTCTATGCCTCCAAGTCCGGTGGTGGCGGGCGGGTGTCGGCGAGCCCCTAGGGTTGCACGTGGTGCTCGCGGCCGGTGCGTCCGGACGGCTGGCCGTCCGCGTGCATCCCTGCTACCCCTGACCTATATTCTCGTCCTCCGCACACCAGGGGGCACATCATGTCTTCGCGGCTCGCGCGACTTTTTCTCGTGCTATGTCTGTTCCTTCCCTCGTTGCTCCAGGCCCAGTCTGCCATTTCCTCTCCCGGAGGGCCGACGTACCGGCCGCCGAA
>JACQVB010000080.1 GCA_016209985.1 Gemmatimonadota bacterium
AGCAGTACCAGGTCCTGCTCGATCCCGCCCGGCTCCTCGGCTACGGCGTCACGGTCCCACAGATCATCCAGGCGGTTCGGGGGGCCAATCAGGACGTGGGGGCGCGCACCGTCGAGGTGGCGGGGTCGGACTACGCGATCCGCGGGCTGGGCTATTTCCGCGGCGTCGAGGACATCGCCAACGTCGCTGTCGGCTCGGGCTCAGATGGGCGTCCGGTACGCGTGGCCGACGTCGCCCGGGTCACGATCGGCCCGGACCTCCGGCTCGGGATCGCCGAACGGAACGGGCAGGGTGAGGCGGTGGGAGGGGTGGTGGTGATGCGCTATCGGGAGAACGCTTTGCGCGTGATTGACGCGGTGCAGCAGCGGATTGCCGAGATCGCCCCGGCCCTCCCGGCCGGCGTGAAGATCGTGCCGACGTACGACCGCTCGGACTTGATCCACCGCTCGATCGAGACCTTGTGGCGCACGTTGATCGAGGAGTCCATCATCGTGGGACTGGTCTGCGCGCTCTTCCTGCTTCACGTCCGCAGCGCGTTAGTGGCCATCGCTACGCTGCCGCTGGGCATTCTGGTCTCGCTCGCCATTACCCGGTGGCTCGGGATCAACGCGAACATCATGAGTCTGGGCGGCATCGCCATCGCCATCGGCGCGATGATCGACGCCGCCATCGTGATGCTGGAAAATCTCCACAAACACATCGAGCACGAGCCGGATCGCCCGCACTGGGAGCGCGTGTTCGCGGCCGCCCGCGAAGTGGGACCGGCGCTGTTCATGTCGCTCCTCATTATCACGCTGTCCTTCCTGCCGGTCTTTACCCTGGGGGACCAGGAGGGTCGGTTGTTCCGGCCGCTCGCGCTCACCAAGACGTTCGCCATGGCCGCCGCGGCGCTGCTCTCGGTGACGCTGGTGCCGGCGCTCATGGGGTGGTTCGTGAAGGGGACCATCCGGCCTGAGGCAGCGAACCCGGTGAACCGCTGGGCCATTCAGGCCTACCGCCCGGTACTCCGGTGGGCGCTTCGAGCGCGGTGGCTTGTCTTGGGGAGTGCGGTAGTGGTCCTGATCACGACGCTGTTCCCCCTCTCCCGCTTGGGCAGCGAGTTCATGCCGCCGTTGGACGAAGGTTCGCTGATGTACATGCCGAACACGCTGCCCGCGCTGTCGCTCACCACCCAGCGGCGGCTCCTCCAGGTCGAGGACAGTATCCTCATGACCTTCCCGGAAGTCGAGTCGGTCTGGGGCAAGGCGGGGCGTGCCAATACCGCGACCGACTGGGCACCGATGTCGATGGTGGAAACGGTAGTCAACCTGAAGCCCGAATCGGCATGGCGGCCAGGGATGACGCAGGAGCGCCTGATTGCCGAAATGGACCAGAAGCTCCGACTCACGGGCACGGTCAACACGTGGACCATGCCGATCAAGAACCGGACCGACATGCTTTCGACCGGGGTCCGCACCACGCTCGCGGTAAAGATCTTTGGCCCCGATCTCCAGACCATCCAGCGGATCGGCCAGGACATCGAGCGGGTCCTTGCCCCGCTTCCGGGGACAGGTGCGGTCTACGCTGAGCGCTCGTTCGGCGGGCGTTACCTCGACATCCGCCCGGACGCGCAGGAGCTGGCGCGCTACGGGCTCACCACCGGCAACGCCCAGGAGGTGATCAAGCTAGCGCTGGGCGGCGAGGAGATCACTACGACGGTCGAGGGCCGGGAACGTTACTCGGTCCAGGTGCGCTACGCGCGGGACTTCCGAGACGACCCCGCGACGATCGGTCGGCTTCTGGTCGGCAACGGACAGGGGCCGCAGGTGCCGCTTGCCCAGGTGGCGGACATCCGCTTCAGTCCCGGCGCACCGATGATCCGCAGTGAAGGCGGCTACCTCTACGACCAGGTCGCGATCGACGTGCGCGGGCGCGACGTGGGGAGCTACGTCCGGGATGCCCGGGCCGTGGTGCAGCGCGAGGTGACGTTGCCGTCGGGGTACTGGCTGCGCTGGAGCGGGCAGTTCGAGGCCATGCAGCGGGTCACGGCGCGGCTCAAGGTGGTGGTCCCGGTCACGCTCGGGATCATCGCGCTGCTTCTCTATCTGACGTTCGGTACGGTCGCGGAGACGGCGATCGTGATGCTCTCCCTGCCGTTCGCCTTGGTGGGCGGCGTGTGGATCATGTGGCTGCTCGACTACCACCTCTCGGTCGCCGTGGCTGTCGGATTCATCGCGCTTGCGGGCGTGGCGGCGGAGACCGGCGTCGTGATGCTGATCTATTTAGACCACGCCTGGCGAGACGCGACGCCGGAGGGACGACGGGTGACGCTCCCCGATCTCGTGGCCGCGGTGGAGCACGGGGCGGTGAACCGAGTGCGGCCGAAGCTCATGACCGCGCTGGCGATCATGCTCGGTCTGGTGCCGGCCCTGTGGAGCAGCGGAGCCGGGGCCAGCGTCATGAAGCGGATCGCGGCGCCGATGGTGGGCGGGATGGTGACGTCCACGCTGCTCACGCTGGTCGTCATTCCCGTCCTCTATTATCTGTGGCGGCGCCGGTGGGTTGGGATCGGAAACCTTCGAGCGGTTGACGAGGTTATACCCCCAGGGGTATAATACCCGGTAACGGTATTCATGAGGTTGAAAATGCAAGACACCTGTCTTCCACAGGTTTACCTGAAGCCGACCGTTGAGCGCCGCATCCTCAACCGTCTGAAACGCATCGAGGGACAAGTCCGCGGCGTGCAGAAGCTCATCTCCAATCATCAGTCATGCGACGACATCCTGATCCAGATCGGTGCCGTCAAGCAGGCGATCAACGGCGTGGCGGTCGAGTTGCTCGAAGGCCACATGGACACCTGTGTGGCGGAAAGCATCGAGAAGGGTCAAGGAACCAAGGCACTCGCCAGCCTCAAAGGCGCGCTCACCCACGTACTAAGGCAGGCTTGATCATGGGGAAGGCGTTCTTCGCCGCCGTAGGGGCCGTGGGGGCGGCCGTCGGGTCTGCGGTCTGTTGCGCGGGACCGCTGGTGGCCGTGGCGCTCGGCTTTAGCGGGGCGGGCCTCGCCGCGACCTTCGACCCCCTCCGGCCATACTTTCTCGCCGGGACCGGACTTTCCCTTGGTCTCGGCTTCGCCACGGTGTACCGGGAAGACCGCAAAGCCTGCAAACCCGGAAGCCTCTGCGCATCACCGCAGGCCCGCCGCCGCATGAAGCAGTGGCTGTGGATCGGGACGGCCGTCGCCATCCCGTTCGCCACCTTCCCGTGGTGGTCGGCGTTCCTCTTGTCATAGGAGACTCGTCATGACCGTTCAGATCAAGCTCATCGCCGCGGCGCTCGCGGCCTTCGCCGGTACCGGCGTCCTCTGCCCCCTCTGCGGGCGAGGGGTGAGCGAGGCCGGCGCGCAGTCGGCTGCGGTCCAGCAAGCATCGGACACGGCGACCGTGCGGCTCCACATCTCGCAGATGACCTGCGGAAGTTGTCCCGTCACCGCGCGCCTCGCCTTGAAGCAGATCCCGGGAGTGCTCGGAGCGACGGTGACGCTCGACGACAGCTTGGGCGTCGTGCGTTACGACCGGCGTAAGGTGACGCCGGCCGAGATTGCGGCGCACCTCACCCGGCAAACCGGCTATCCGGCCCGGGTTCTTGCGGATGCGAGCACACCGGCCCGCCGGACGGGTACCTAGGGCATGTCGGCTCGCTGGAGCTTCGGTCTTCTCGCTGCGGCCGTCATATGCTGCGCGGCCCCTCTGTTGATCGGCGCGGGGCTGGCGGGCGTCGCCTGGGGTGTCGTGCGGCAGCACTGGGGCTGGTTAGTGGGCGGTGCGGGGTTCGTCGCGCTGGTGGTATTCGCGCGCCTCCGGCGTGTTGACGCGCCGTAGCCGTTTTTTTTGTTGCCCGCCGGATACCCCGGTGGGTATGAAGTAGTGCACCTCCTGGAGGAGTGAAACACGATGCGTCACGCTCTCTTGATCGTCACCGGCTTGCTGCCCGCCATCGCGCCCATCGCTGTTCAATCGCAAGAGCGCGTGGATCGCGTCGCGGTCCAGAACTTTCAGACGACCGTCAAGCAGCTCGAGACCGCCCTGCAAAGCCGCGGGTTCATGATCGTGGCGCGCGCCGACCATCAGAACATGCTTCGCATGGTGGGTGCGAACACGAAAGGCGCCCTCACGCTCGAGTTCGGCAAGCCCGACATGATGAAAATGAGTCTACCGGCCCACCCGGAGATCGGCCTCGAGATGCCGATGCGGATTTACGTGTGGGAGCGTGGTGACGGCAAGACGGTCGTAAGCTACCACCGGCCGTCAGCCGTGTTCGCCGCCTACGGGGCCGATCTCAAGATGATGGGCGACATGATGGACCCGATGTTCGGCGAGATCGCCGCCGACGCGACCAAGTAGGAGCGCGGCGGTGTTGATCACCTGGCTGGACCTGACCTTCGTGGGGCTCGGGCTGGGCGCCGTTGGGTACGCCCTGTGGCGGCGGCCCCGCCCGCCGGGGGTGGCACCGTCGCCTCCGGTGACCTCGGGCGAACTGCTCCTCACGGTGCTTGCGGCCGTACCCGCGGCGGTCGGGCCGAACGTGCTCGTCGTGGCCCTTACCCCTGGTATGCCTTCGATGCCGGTCTGGACGCGAGTCGCGCTGCTCCCCTCGATCGGCCTCCTCGCAGTGGTCTGGCTTGCCGCCCGGGCAGCCGGATACGGGCGGCTGGTGAACCGGATCGAGACGGGCGTCTGGGTGGGGTTCGTGGCCACAGCGGCGTTGGACGCCCTGCGTCTGGTGAGTTTCAGCATCGGGCTCTTGCCGGGGAACATGCCCCGGATGTTCGGCGTGCTCATCCTCGATCAGATGGCGATCGGCCCGACGTTACGCTCCGACCTGGTGGGCGGCCTGTACCACTACTGGATCAGCGCCTGCTTCGGCCTGGCCTACACGCTGCTCGTGGGCCGCACGCGCTGGTGGGGAGGGCTGATCTGGGGATTGATCATCGAAGTCGGGATGATGACGACGCCGCCGATGGTGGTCGCCATGGATACGGGGTTCTTCGGGCTCAAGCTCGGCAAGGGGATCTTGAACGGCGTCTTCCTGGGC
>JACQVB010000075.1 GCA_016209985.1 Gemmatimonadota bacterium
CGTCACGCCACATGGCGTAGAGGATGCCGGCCAACCGGCAGGCCAACGCCACGGCGGCGATGCTCCGCCCGCGCCGCAGGGCGATGCCTGCGGCCCAGGTCCGCAGCGCCGCGGCGGCCGGGTTCTTGGTCCGGAGCACCCGCCACGCCGCCTCAACCAGGAGGTAGCGCATCCGGCGATGGCCGGTCTTGCTGATCCGGCCCCGCCGCTGTTGCTCGCCTGAGCTCCGCTCGCTCGGGGTCAGGCCGAGAAAGGCCTCGACCTGGTGGGCGCTGGCGAAGCGCGTGATGTCATCGAGCGTCGCGACCAAGGCGACCGCCGTCACCGGGCCGATCGTCGGGGCCGTGGTCAGCCGCGCGACAACGGGATCCCCGGTCGCCAGGGTCGCGAGCCGCTGATCGGCCGCGTCGATCTGCGCGTTCAGGGGCGCCAGGAGGGCGAGGAGGGGCCCGAGTTCCTCGGCCAGCGGGGGCGCGAGCGGCAGCGCCACCAGCTTGGTCGCCGTGCGCTCGGGCTCCCCGCTGGGCAGCCGCAGGCCGTCGCGGCGGACCAGGGCTTTGATCACCGCCACGTAGCGCGTCCGCGTCCGGACCAACACGTCCCGCACCGCGAGCTCGGCCCGGACGTGGCGCTGGACCTCCGACAGCCGGTGCGCCCGGCGAAAGGCACCCAGGCGACAGGCTTCGGCCAACGTGCGCGCGTCCCGCTGATCGGTCTTCACCCGGCGCGTGCGGGTGGCGTACATCGGGGCGAAGTTGGGATCGGCCACGATCACCTCATGCCCCAACGCCTCCAGGTGTCGCGCCACCCACTCGCTCTCCGTCGAGGCCTCCAGCAGGATGCGGGCCCGGGGCCGGCCCCCCAGCACCGCGGTGAACCGCTCCGGGCTCGTGACGATCCGTCGCTCGATGACCTCCCCATCTTCCGTCAGGATGCAGAGCTGGCTCTCGCGCTTATGCAGATCCAATCCGATATTGTCCATGGCGGCTGGCCTCCCGGTGTGCGCCCCGTCGCAAGACGGTGAGCGCGTCCATTGTTATGGGGCTCGTAGCTGGCCACCACGGTACCGTAGAGGTCCAGCCGCCGCTTCATCCCAACTAAACGCGCTCCGTTAGACAGCAGCACGCTCGTCCGGTAGATTCCCAGTACGATGACACTTCGAATCGAGATCGAGCGCGAAGCCGACGGCCGCTGGCTGGCGGAAGTTCCGGATTTGGCAGGCGTCATGACCTATGGGACGACGCGTGACGAAGCCGTCACACGGGTCCAGGCCTTAGCGTTGCGTGTTCTGGCCGAGCGGCTCGAGCACGGTGAAGCCAAGGCTGACTTACAGATCACCTTCCAAGCCGCGTGAGCTCGTGGGGTGCCGCGCCGGCTCGTCGCGTGCTGGCCGCCCTCCTTCGTATCGGCTGGACAACCAAACGACAATCAGGATCTCACAAGACACTCGCGCGCGCGGGTTGGCAGGATTACGCCTGGGCATTTCATGACTCCGAAGAGATCGGGCCACGAATGCTCGCTCGTATCAGCAAGCGTACGGGACTCACTCCCGACGATCTCTGACGGGCTGCTGTCTTAGACAAGGAAGTCCTCAGACGCGCAGGGTAACAAGCGCGCTTGAAGCTGGCGTGCGCGACCCAGCAAGGAACCGTTGTGTTCGCCAGGCTGGAGACCGCGGGCGCGGCGCGTGCGCCTTGTCAGCGAGCGATCACGCACGCAGCTTAGACGCAGGCCCTCCATACCGCGGCACCGAGGTTCATATGCGCACTCTACTCCTTCACATCGTCATCGTGCTCAACCTGGGTAGCATTCCCTCGCTCGTCGCGCAGGATCGCGAGGCGGCAGATCCGACCCGCGCTTGGGCATCGGTCGGTGTCGGGGCCGGCACCGAGGGGTTCGCGGGCGCAGCCGGTTTCGATGTGCTCGCTCGGAAACACCTCTTCTCAGTCCGCGCGGCTGGCGTCGCGAACGTCCTCGACGACGAGTTCTGGGATCTCGCCGTGCTGTACGGTCGCGCCGGCCGCTGGTCCCGGGGACTTGTGGCAGCGTCCACCGGCGTGGCCGTAATGGGAGGGGAGCGCTGCTCGGGTCTGGGCGGTTGCACACCGGTTTCCGCTCGCATCGGCCTGCCCGTAGCGGCGCACCTCGCATGGCAGGCGCTTCCTTTCCTGGGACTCGCGGTCTACGGGTTTGCCAACATCAATAGCGCGCAGTCTTTCGCCGGTACCGTCGCCGCCATCCAACTTGGACGCGTGCGCTGATCCCCTGGCCGCCGCTGCCCGACATGCGTCGAACCTGCGCATGTGGGCCGGGCTAAGAGCGGCAACGTGGACGCATTCGTGAGGTCGCGTTGACATCCTCTTCGTCGACAAGGAAGAGCGCACAGCGAGCCGGGATACAGGTGCGTGCCTACCTCGCGTCCTTGCCCCCCGATGCGCGGAGGCTACGAGCCCTCGAAGGGTACGATCCGCTTTCTCCTGACGCAGCCCCCACCATCGGCTCTCGTGAGGCGACTCGTTAAAGCACGCATCGCCGAGGTACACAAACAGGAGAGGACGTGAGCCGGGCAGCGCGCCGATGCGTACGCGCGCTCCGGTGGGCGGCGGAACCGTCACCGAACCAACCACCTTGATTGCCACGCTACCTCCCGCGCTGCTCGTTGGCCTGATCTTCGTGCCCTTCGCCGTAATGGCGTTGTTTCAGGTGTAGCTTTTTCGCCATCGGCGCCGCCCACGTGAGTTCTGGTTTCCGGTCGGTATCCGGTGGCTTCGGCCCGATCTATATACGATGACGGTCAAGTCTGGCTTCGTCGGGTGTGGCTCCTGATCATCCTCATGCTACCCTGGATCATGTCCGTGTTGAAGTTGTTTCGCTCAGGTTGATCCGGCAGCCGCCCCTGACGGGCCTATGAAGGTGGCGGTGATCTGATCAACTCCTGACCAGCGGCCTACCCGCCACCCTGCCTTGCACCTGTGCGTCAGCTACGGCGGTTCCGCCAGATCGCGGTGACGCCAAGGCCGATGCAGAGCAGTGAGCTTGCGGCAACAATGGTGGTCTGAGTGGGGGTGAACTCGTTGAAGAACATCACCGTCAACGCAGCGTAACCCATGGGGAGCACCAGACCCAGCAGAATCAGCTCGATGCCGGCGTAGATGTTGGAGCGCCGGCGGATCCGCTTCCTCTCCTCGTCGCTCAGTCGCTGCTCGAACCGAAACACCTGCAGCCAGGCAGCCTGGGGATAGCGGCGCGAGAGAGCCGACAACCCGAACACCGCCGCGAGCACGGCCAAGGCCACGATCTCAACGGTACGGTACATGACGCTGGTCTCCGGGCACCGGCTGGAGCGTCCAAATTACGGTTCCCGGCCCGCGAGGCCAGTCCCGCCCCCTGCGCCCGCACGTCGTGAGCGAGCGAGCCTCCTTGCGTCTCCGCACCCGATCCGCCCACCTTAACCGGGGGGCCGATCCTCTGCCGGCCCGATCCACAGCCGCAGCCGCGGTCCGCTTTTCACCCACGGAGCCACTCATGAAGCAGCTCGTTCTCATCGTCACGGCGACATGCGCACTGTCCGCTCCACTTGCCGCGCAGCAGGAGGTGGCTGCGTGGGAGCGGCAGGCGCAGAACGTCACCATCATCCGGGACGATTGGGGGATCGCGCACGTCCACGGAACAACGGACGCCGAGGCCGTCTTCGGCATGATCTACGCGCAGGCCGAGGACGATTTCAATCGGGTGGAAACCAACTACCTCAACGCGATGGGACGGCTGGCCGAGGCCGAAGGCATTTCCGAGGTGTATCGCGATCTGCGGATGAAGCTTTACATCGACCCCGACTCGATGAAAGCGAAATACGCGACCAGCCCCGTCTGGCTCAAGAGCCTGATGAACGCGTGGGCCGACGGCCTGAACTACTATCTCTACCAGCACCCCGAGGTAAAGCCCCGCGTCATCAAGCGGTTCGAGCCGTGGATGGCGCTCACCTTCAGCGAGGGGAGCATCGGCGGAGACATCGAGCGGATCAACCTGAACCGGCTCGAGGCGTTCTATGGGAACCGCCCCGAAAACCTCTCTCGCATTGACGATACCACGCGCGCCGAGCCCACGGGATCGAACGGCTTCGCCATTGCGCCGTCCAATTCGGCGTCGCACCACGCGCTCCTGCTGATCAACCCGCACACGTCATTCTTCTTCCGATCCGAACTGCACATGACGAGCGACGAAGGCCTGAACGCGTACGGCGCGGTGACCTGGGGGCAGTTCTTCGTCTATCAGGGCTTCAACCAGGGCGCCGGCTGGATGCACACCTCCAGCGGGGTGGATAACATCGACGAGTACGCGGAAACGGTGGTGAAGAAGGGTGAGCGCTTCTTCTACCGCTATGGGACCGAAGAGCGGCCGGTTGTCGCCACCCGCATCACGGTGCCGTACCGGACCGACACAGGCATGGCGCGGAAGGAGTTCACCGTCTACCGCACCCACCACGGCCCGATCGTCCGCGAAACCGACGGCAAGTGGGTGAGCGTCCGGCTGATGGATGAGCCGGTCAAGGCATTGACCCAGTCCTACAGCCGCACCAGGGCGAAGAACTACCGGGAATTCAGGCAGATCATGGAGCTGCACACCAACTCGTCCAACAACACGGTCTTCGCCGACCGCGAGGGCAACATCGCCTACTTCCATTCGAACTTCATCCCGAAGCGCGACACCCGGTTCGATTGGACCAAGCCGGTGGATGGCAGCGGGCCGGCGACGGAATGGGACGGGGTGCTTTCGGTGGACGAGTCTCCCAACGTGCTGAATCCCGCGACCGGTTGGTTGTTCAACACCAATGACGCGCCCTGGACCGCAGCCGGCCCCTACAGTCCACGACGGGAGGACTACCCGGCGTACGTGCAGACCGGTGGCGAGAACCCGCGCGGCGTTCACGCGACCCGGGTCCTCAAGGACCAGAAAGATTTCACGCTCAATTCGCTCATCACCGCCGCCTTCGACAACTATCTCACCGCCTTCGAGGGCCTGATACCCGGCCTGCTCAAAGCCTACGATGAGGCTCCGGCCGGCGACGCGGTGAAGGCGAAACTGGCCGAACAGATTGCGGCGCTTCGGGGGTGGGACTTGAGATGGTCGGCCACGTCCATTCCGACCTCCCTGGCGGTATTCTGGGGCGAGGAGCTCTGGCGCCGCGTGAGTGCCGATGCGGGCAAGGCCGGTGTTACGGTCTACGATTACATAGCCACCAAGGCGACCCCGCGGCAACGGCTCGAGGCTCTGGCCGCAGCCAGCGACACGCTCCAGGCCGGCTTCGGGACCTGGAAAACACCGTGGGGTGACATCAACCGATTCCAGCGCCTCACCGGCGATATCGTCCAACCGTTCAACGATGCCGGGCCGAGCATTCCCGTGGCCTTCACCTCGTCACGATGGGGCTCGCTGGCTTCCTTCGGAGCGCGGGCGTACAGGGGGACCAGGAAATGGTACGGCACCAGCGGGAACAGCTTCGTGGCCGTGGTGGAGTTCGGTGACAGCGTGAAGGCGAAGGCCGTGACCGCCGGCGGCGAAAGCGGCAACCCCAAGTCTCCCCACTTCAACGATCAGGCGCAGCGCTACAGCACCGGTGATTTGAGGGAGGTCTATTTCTATCCCTCACAGCTCAAGGGACACACGGAGCGGGAGTATCATCCGGGGGCGCAATGAACGCGGCGTGGCACCGCAGGCATCCGATGCCGCCGAAGGCAACAACCGAGCAGCGGATCGCGTGGCATCTCCAGCACGCCAAACAGTGTGGTTGTCGCGAGATTCCGCCCACCCTCGCGGCGCTCATGCGGAAGAAGAAAAAGAAGAAGGGCTGAACCCCTCGATCAGTTACACTGCGAGTATTCCTTGCCGTCCGCCGTGATGATGGGATACCCGTTGGAGTTCTGGGCCACCTGCAGCGCAACCGGCTGCCAGTTGACGCCATCTCCCGAGAGCATCAGCATGCCCTGGTTCACCTTCCAGCGGAACTGCTGCCCGCCCGCGCTCTGCCCCGCCGTCGATCCCTGGGCAATGGTGTTGCCAAGCGAGTTCCGGACGTCGGCGCTGTAGTAGGACTCCCCACCGGTCTGCACCACCAGTGTTCCGTTGGCGCCGAAGATGGCGCGTTCGGTGCGCGAAGAGCCCGACGAGGACCCGGCCACGCCACTATAAGAGAAGTAGCACCACCGGCTGGAGAGCAGGAGCTGGGCGAGCTGCTGGTCTTGCTGGCTCATCCCGGCCGGTGCGCCGCCCCCACCCCCTGCCACCGGGGTCGGGCCCGGTACCACGGCCGCCGGTGCGTTGGCTCCCTGCCGCTGGAGCGCGTAGGTCTGCCCGTCGCTCACCAGTGACAGCGCGTCTCCCTGGACCCGAGCCTCGAACAGGTACGTCGTCCCCCCGCTGCTGAATGACCCGGTCAGCCGGTCCTTCATCGTGCGGGCGGGTTACCATCCGCCGGTCCCGCGAGCGGATTGCCGGCCGCCGCACGGCCCGCCGGGGCGGCCCCGCCGGAAGAGCGCGCGAACACCAGCTCGCGCGCCTGGTCATAACGCGGCTGATTGCCGGGCCCCATTTCTGCGAGAATCACCCGTACACCCGCGCCCTCGAGGCGCCCTTCCAGGTACACCGCGCCACCTCCGCTGCTGGCGAGTGCCACGAAATCGGCTCCTTGCGCTTTCCCCTGAATCGCAAAGGTGCTCCCGTTCCCGGACAAGCTTCCGGTGATCTGCCCCTGCGGGTCCTGCTGCAGCAGCAACGTCACGGTGCCGCCGGTCTGATTGGGGGTGGAATAAGTGCCGCTGAAGTTCTGCGCGCCGGCAACTGGGGCGATCAACAGCGCGGCGGACACGAGGGCGATGAGAGATAAACGACGCATAACGCGCCTCGGTGGGGTAGCAGACTGAGTTGAGGATGTCCCTCGTCTCGCGGCGTGTCAATGGGAACCGCCGCCCGAGTGGGGTGCGACCGATTCCAACTGTGAGATACATTTCACGATCTCGATCCTCAAGGAGCGCAGTATGAAAGCCGTCCTCGCCCTGCTGCTGTTCGTTCCGCTTCCCGCGATGGGCCAGGTGCCCGACGGCGTGAACGACATGCTGCGCCGAATCTTCGCTTCGAGCGACTTCGCTCCCGAGCGATTCGGCCCGGCGCGCTGGATCGAGAACGGTGCCGCGTACACGACGGTAGAGCCCTCGGAGGCGCTCACCGATGCCTTCGACATCGTGCGCTACGAAACCGCGACCGGCAACCGCAGCGTGTTCGTCTCCGCCCGCCAGCTGGTCCCCAGCGGACGCAGCGAAGCTCTGGAAATCGATGATTACGCCTGGTCACCCGATGGCGATCTGATGCTGCTTTTCACCAACTCGCAGCGGGTATGGCGACAGAACACCCGGGGCGATTACTGGGTCCTGAACCGGAAGACCGGCGCCTTGCAAGAACTGGGGGGTGGCGACGCGCCGGAGGCTTCGCTCATGTACGCCAAGTTTTCGCCCACCGGCGACCGCGTGGCCTACGTGCGGCGGGGCGACATCTATGTCGAGCGGCTCTCCGATGGGACCGTCACCCGCCTCACCAGCGGGGCCGATTCGCTGCACGTGAACGGCATGACCGATTGGGTCTACGAGGAAGAGTTCGATCTGCGGGATGCCTTTCGCTGGTCACCGGACGGCGCCCGCATTGCCTACTGGCAGTTCGACATGACCGGGGTCGGCACCTATACGCTGATCAACGACACCGATTCGCTCTACCCGTTCACCATTCCCATCCAGTATCCCAAGGTCGGCACCAGGAATTCCGCCGTACGGGCCGGTATCGTGAGCGCCGACGGCGGGTCTACTACCTGGTTGCAGCTGCTCGACGATCCTAGGGAAAACTACCTGCCGCGCATGGAGTGGGCGGGACCCAGGGAAGTGAAGCTCCAGCGGATGAACCGGCTGCAGAATACTGATCGGGTCATGCTGGCTGATGCGGCTACCGGTGCGACCCGCACCATACTCACCGAGCAGGACAGCGCCTGGCTGGATGTGGTGGACGATACCATGTGGCTGGCCAAGGGGACCGAGTTCCTCTGGCTCAGTGAGCGGGACGGCTGGAGACACGCGTATCGCATTTCCCGCGACGGCAAGAAGGTCAGCAACATCACACCGGGCCCCTTCGACATCGTGAGCATCGCCGGGGTGGATGAGCCCGGGGGCTGGTTCTACTACACCGCGTCGCCGGACAACGCGACCCAGCGTTACCTCTTCCGGACCCGACTGGACGGGCGCGGTGCTCCCGAGCGGTTGTCTCCCGCAAGCCAGCCGGGGAGCCATAGCTACCGGCTCTCGCCCGACGCGCGTTGGGCATTCCACACCTATTCGGCGTTCGACAATCCTCCACTGGTCGAACTGGTGCGGCTCCCGAGCCACCAGACCGCCCGTGTGCTGGTGGACAACGCCAAGCTGCGCGCCGCCGTGGCACCGGTGATCAAGCGGCCGGTGGAGTTCTTCAAGGTCCCCGTCTCCGACGGTGTGCAAGCGGATGGATGGATGCTCAAGCCGAGCAACTTCGACTCCACCCGCGCCTATCCGGTGCTGGTCTACGTGTACGGGGAGCCGGCGGGACAGACCACGGTCGACTCCTGGCTCGGCCCGTCAGGTCTCTGGTACCGCACGCTGGCCGACCAGGGCTATGTCATCGTGAGCGTCGACAATCGCGGTACTCCGGCCCCGCGGGGGCGCGCCTGGCGCAAAGTCATCTATGGCGCTGTCGGGGTCCTGTCGAGTCGCGACCAGGCGGATGCGGTACGGGCGTTGACCAGGACGCGCCGGTATCTCGATCCGACCCGGGTCGCGATCTGGGGGTGGAGTGGCGGAGGGTCCAGCACCTTGCAGGCACTGTTCCGCTATCCCGACGTGTATCAGTTGGGCATGTCGGTCGCGCCGGTGCCCGATGAAAGCTTGTACGACACGATCTACCAGGAGCGCTACATGGGCCTGCTGGACGGTGCGGCCGGCGCCGAGCGCTACCGGGTGGCGTCGGCGCTGAGTCAGGCGGAAGGCCTCAAAGGACGGCTCCTGGTGGTTCACGGCTCGGGCGATGACAACGTGCACTACCAGGGGACCGAGCGGCTGGTGAACCGCCTGGTGCAACTCGGTAAGCCCTTCGACTTCATGGCCTATCCGAATCGCTCGCATTGCATTTGCGAGGGTCGCGGTACGACGCTTCACATCTATTCGCTGCTCACGCGGTATTTGATGGAGCATCTCCCCGCGGGGCCGAGAGCGATGACACCCTGACGGGCGGCAAGGCGGCAAGGTGGCAGAGGACATCAGCGAGTACGCCATGCCGCCATGCCGCCAAGCCGCCAAGCCGCCAAGCCGCCAAGCCGCCAGCCACCGGTTACTTTTCCCGCATGCCTCCTCAATCGTTAGCCCTCGATACACTAAAGCTTTCTTCCGGTCCGGTGTCGATCTATCGCATCTCCTCCGTTACCAAACAGGGCATCGGCGACGTCGACCGGCTTCCCTTTTCAATCCGGGTTCTGCTGGAGAATGTGCTCCGCTATTCGGGTAATGGCGTGGTCACCGATCGGCACGTGGCAGCGGTCGGGGCCTGGAAGCCGAAGCCCGACCAGAGCCTCGAGGTCCCCTACATGCCGGCCAGAGTGGTCCTCCAGGACTTCACCGGCGTGCCCTGCGTGGTCGATCTGGCCGCGATGCGCGATGCCATGGTACGGCTGAAGGGCGATCCGGACCGGATCAACCCGCTGGTGCGCACCGACCTCGTGATCGACCACTCGGTGCAGGTGGATTTCTTCGGTACCGTGATGGCGTTCGATCTCAATGTGAAACGGGAAATGGAGCGCAACGGCGAGCGCTATGCCCTGCTCCGCTGGGGTCAGAAGGCGTTCCGCAACTTCGAGGTGGTACCCCCCGGCACCGGCATCGTGCATCAGGTGAACCTGGAGTACCTAGCGAGCGTGGTAGCGCTGCAGAAGAAAGACGGCAAGGCGGTGGCGCTGCCCGACACGCTGGTCGGCACCGATTCCCATACCACGATGATCAACGGCCTGGGCGTGCTAGGTTGGGGCGTGGGCGGTATCGAGGCCGAGGCGGTGATGCTGGGTCAGCCCTATTTCATGCAGCTCCCCGAAGTGATCGGGGTCAAGCTCACGGGACGCCTCCCGGAGGGGTCCACCGCCACCGATCTCGTGCTGGCGGTGACGCAAATGCTCCGAAAGCGCGGCGTGGTGGACAAGTTCGTGGAGTTCTTTGGCGCCGGGCTCTCGACCCTCGGCCTCGCCGACCGCGCGACCATCGCGAACATGTCCCCGGAGTACGGCGCCACCATGGGCTTCTTCCCGGTGGACGCGGAGACGCTATCGTATCTCGAGCGCACCGGCCGGCCGGGGGACGTGCTCGAGCGGGTGGAGCGGTACTGCAAAGAGCAGCTTCTTTTCCGCACCGACGAGACGCCCGACCCCAGTTACACGGACGTTCTGTATCTCGATCTCGCCACCGTGATTCCCTCCGTGGCGGGGCCACGCCGCCCGCAGGACCGCGTGCCGCTGAGCGAAGTGAAGGCTTCCTTCCGCCAGGTCCTACCCAACCTCATTCCCCACGGCGCCCGCAGGCCGGTGGCGGAAAAGGAGAGCACGCGCTGGAGCGGCGAAGGCGGCCAATCGCCGGCCACAGCGGTGGCAGCCGCACAGGACGTGGCGATTCTGGCGGACGTGGAGTACGACGGGAGCCGCTTCGAGCTCGCCGACGGCTCGGTGGTGATTGCGGCGATCACCAGCTGCACCAACACCTCGAACCCGTCAGTGATGATCGGGGCCGGGCTGGTGGCGCGAAACGCGGTGCGCAAGGGTCTCCAGCGGCAGCCGTGGGTGAAGACCTCGCTCGCACCGGGCTCGCGGGTGGTCACCGACTACCTCAAGGCCGCCGGGTTGCTACCCGAGCTGGAGGCGCTGGGGTTCCATATCGTGGGATACGGCTGCACCACGTGCATCGGGAACAGCGGACCCTTGGCCGAGCCGATCGCCGACGCCATCGC
>JACQVB010000076.1 GCA_016209985.1 Gemmatimonadota bacterium
GGGCAGCGCCGGCGCGGCGACACCGGCGCGCAGGCGGTCGGCGGCCGCCTGATCCAGAAATACCCCGTCATGCCCGATGAACTTGAGCGCGTTCCATTCGACCGGATTATGACTGGCCGTGATCACGATCCCGCCGCCGGCATGATGATGCTCCACCGCGAGCTGGGCGGTGGGAGTGGGCACCATGCCGCATTCGATGACCCGGCACCCCACCGACTGGAGGCCGGCCTGCGCGGCGGCGGCGAACATGGGCCCGGAGGTGCGGGAGTCCCGCGCCAGCACGGCCGCGTCGTGGCCGTTTTCCCGTAACCATGAGCCGAACGCCGCGCCATAGCGCGCCACCAGCTCCGGCGTCAGATCGGTCCCGACCAGGCCTCTGACGCCGGATACGCTGACCATCAGCGTATCACTCAAGCGGCGGGAAGCTTTCCCGTCCCGGCGGGAGCGAAGGCGATTCCCAGGGGCAAGTGGCGCCGGCGGATCTGCGGGGTTTCGATCGGCAGGCGCACGCCAGCGCGATCATGCGCGCGAAGAAACGCCGCGACCACATCGGGATCGAATTGGGTTCCCGCACCGGCGCGCACCTCGTCCAGGGCCTCGCGCGATCCCCGAGCGCTTCGGTAGGTGCGGCCCGAGGTCATGGCGTCGAACGCATCCGCTACCGTAACCACCCGCGCAGATATCGGAATACGATCTCCGGAGAGTCCGTCGGGAAAGCCGCGGCCGTCCATCCGTTCATGATGGGAGCGTACGATCGCCAGCGCATCAGGCGCATTCTTGAACAACGGCGACAGGATAGCGGCACCGACCACGGTGTGCGACATGATGTGCCGGTATTCCTCATCGCTCAGGGCGGCAGGCTTGAGCAAAACCGATTCCCGCACGCCGATCTTGCCCACATCGTGCAGCTCGGCGCCCAGCTGGATCAGATGGACCTCGCCTTCGGGAAGCCCCAAGGCGCGGGCCGTAGCCGCAGCATAGCTGCTGACCCGCGCGGAGTGTCCCCGGGTGTAGGGGTCCTTGGCTTCCAGCGCCTCGACCAGCGTCTGCACTGCCTCGAGAAACAGCTCTTCGATCCGGCTGGCCTGCTGGCGCACTAGCTCAGCCAGGTGCATCTGGTAGCGACGGTTCTCCGTCACCAGGCGCTTCTTGTCCAGCGCCTGCCGAACGCGCGCGACGACCTCGTCGATACCAAATGGCTTGGTGATGTAGTCATACGCACCGGCCTGGAGCAGCTCGACCGCGGTCGTCAGCTCGGCCACGCCGGTCACGATGACCGTCCCCAGCTCGGGCCACCGCCGCTGCACCTGGCGCAACAAGGCGGCGCCGTCCATTCCCGGCATTTGCAGGTCGGAAATGACGAGCTCGACCCGTTCGTGCTCCCGCTCCAGAAGCCGCAGCGCCTCGGCACCGGATCCCGCTTGCAGCGTCCGGTACCCGGCACCGTCGAGTACCCGCGCCACGACCTCACGCACCGCCGGCTCGTCATCCACCACCAGGCAAGTCACCGAATTTCCGTTCATCGCCCCTAACGTACCGCGCCTCTGAAGGCACTACAAGGCAATAGCTTGCCGCGCGCCTCGCGAGCGGATTAGGTTCACCGGATGACGCGCGTATCGGACGACGACCTCAAGGCAGGCTTCGCCACCCGCGCGATTCACGCGGGCCAGCGGCCGGACCCCTCCACCGGCGCGATCATGACCCCGGTCTACCAGACTTCCACCTACGTCCAGCAGGGACTCGGCCGCCACCAGGGCTTCGAGTACGCCCGGACCCGCAATCCCACGCGGGACGCACTGGAACAGAACCTGGCGGCGCTGGAAGGCGCCCGGCACGGATTCGCCTTCGCCTCGGGTACCGCGGCCACCGATATGGTGCTCAAACTGCTGTCGTCCGGCGATCACGTGGTGGCGGGAGAGAATCTCTACGGCGGAACGCACCGCCTGATGACCCAGATCTTCGCGCGATTGGGGCTGACGTTCTCGTTCGTCGATACCCGCGACGTCGAGCGCGTGAGCCGGGCCCTCACGCCGGCCACCCGGATGGTGTTCGTCGAAACCCCCACCAATCCGCTGATGCGCATCACCGATCTGGCCGCGGTCGCGGAAATCACCCGCGCCCGAGGAATCCTCCTGGCGGTCGACAACACCTTTGCCACCCCCTGCTTCCAGCGCCCGGTCGAGTTCGGCGCAGACCTGATCGTCCACTCGACCACCAAGTACCTGAACGGCCACAGCGACATGGTCGGCGGGGCAGTCCTGTGTAGCAGCGATGAGGTCGCCGCCAAACTGCAATTCCTGCAGAACGCCTCGGGTGCGGTGCCCGGGCCGCTGGACTGCTGGCTCACTCTCCGCGGGACCAAGACGCTGGCGGTACGCATGCGCCAGCACGACGCCTCGGGACGGCGCATCGCCGCTTGGCTGGAAGGGCAACCCGCCGTGCGCCGGGTCTATTACCCGGGCCTGCCGTCTCACGAGCAGCACGACCTGGCCTGCCGGCAAATGAAAGGCTTCGGCGGGATGATCTCCCTCGAGCTGGGCTCGCTGGCCCGAGCCCGCGCCATGGCCGAAACCACCCGGATCTTCGCCCTGGCCGAATCACTGGGCGGCGTGGAAAGTCTCATCGGCCACCCCGCGACCATGACCCACACCAGCGTCCCGAAAGAAATGCGGGACGCCATGGGACTCACCGATGGGCTCGTCCGCCTCTCGGTCGGAATCGAAGACACCGACGATCTGATCGGCGACCTCGACCAGGCGCTGCGGAAGGCAGAGCAAGCGTGACGCAAATGCGAGTGCGGATTGGCTGGAGTGCGTGGGGCGTGGTGCGTGGACGGGCGGTGCTTCACCACGTACCACGCACCACGCACCACGCACCGTTTGAAACGGCTTCGAGGGCGCTTCGTACGTCGGATGGAGGCCCTCAACTGGAGGCGGCATGACCAGTATCCCAACGGCTCGAAACCGCGTCATTCTCTCGCAGATCGCCCCGGTGGCGTGGGAACATCCCGCCGACCGCGCGGCGCTGCAGTCGCTCCGTGCGGTGCCCGGGTTCGATGAAGCGGTGCGCAAGATCGTCGGGTTCTTCGGCGAGCGCGGCATCCGGCTGCTGTTCCAGGCCAACGCCGTGCGGGTGGGGCCGACGCAGTTCCCGGTGCTGCATACGCTGCTCACCGAAGTCGCGACCACCATGGATTGGCCGGACGTGCCGGAGCTCTACGTCACGCAGACGCCGTTCGTGAACGCGGCGGCCGTGGGGATCGATCGGCCGTTCATCGTTCTCAATTCCGCGGCCATCGAGCTGCTGGACCACGACGAGTTGCGGGTGCTGGTCGGCCACGAGCTGGGCCACGTGATGAGCGGTCACGCGCTCTATCGCACGGTCCTGATCCTGATTCTGGAGCTCGGCTTCCAGAACCTGCCGTTCCTGGCCGGCTTGGCACTGCTTCCGGTGAAGCTCGCGCTTCTCGAATGGTATCGAAAAAGCGAGTTGTCGTCCGATCGGGCCGGGCTGCTCGCGAGCCAGGATCCCCGCACCTCCATGCGGGTCTTTCTCAAGTTGGCCGGCGGTGGCAAGACGTCGGACATGGATCTCGACGCCTTTCTGGTCCAGGCCCGCGAATACGAGGACAAGGGCGGCCCGCTCGATACCATCTACAAGATCCTCAACACGCTGGCGATCACCCATCCCTTCGCTACTCTCCGCGCGGCCGAGCTGCAGCGCTGGATCGAGGCAGGTCATTACGACCGGATCGTGCGCGGCGAGTATGCCAGGCGGGGGGCCGAGCAGGACCAACGGCCGCTAAAGGACGATCTCAGCGAGGCGGCCGCTCACTACGCTCGCGAAGCCAGGAAGACGGTGGAGGGCGTGACCGACGCCGCCAAGCGCGCGGCCGAGGCATTTTCCCAGGCCTTCAAGGACGCCACCAAGCGGTGAAAGTCCTGGTCGTCGGGGGCGGGGGCCGGGAGCATGCCCTCTGCTGGCTATTCGCCCGCTCTGCGACCGTCTATTGTGCCCCCGGCAATCCGGGAACCGCACAGGTCGGCACCAACCTCCCGATTCCGGTCTCCGATCACCGGGCGCTGGCGCAGTCGATTCGCGAACACCGGATCGACCTCACGGTCATCGGCCCGGAAGCCCCGCTGGCGGCGGGCCTCGCCGACTATCTCACATCCGAGGGCCTCACCGTCTTCGGCCCCACCGCGCGGGCCGCCCGGATCGAATCCTCCAAGGCCTTTGCCAAGCAGATCATGTCCCGCGCCGGGGTGCCGACCGCAGCGAGCCGAATTTTCACCGACCTGGAGACCGCGCTCAAATACATCCGGACCCACCCCGAGCCCCTGGTGATCAAGGCGTCCGGACTGGCTGCGGGAAAGGGCGCCGTAGTATGTCAGTCCCGCGCTGAGGCTCAACAGGCGGCAAGCGAAATGCTCGCGGGGCGGTTTGGCGACGCGGGTCGGGAAATCCTGGTGGAAGAGTTTCTGGTCGGCGAAGAGCTATCGGTGCTCGCCGTGACGGACGGTGAGCGAGTCCTGGTGCTCCCGCCATCCCAAGACCACAAGCGACTGCTGGATGGGGACCTGGGGCCGAACACAGGGGGCATGGGCGCCTATGCTCCATTATCCATAATCACCCACCGTCTGATCCAGACGATCGAGAACACAGTGCTCCTGCCGACACTGGCAGCATTGGCCGATCAAGGAGCACCGTTTACCGGGGTCCTCTACGCCGGGTTGATGATAGACCCCTCTGGGAGTCCGAACGTCGTAGAATTCAATTGCCGTTTGGGAGATCCAGAGACCCAAGTTGTGCTCCCAATAGCCAGAAATCCATTACTGGAACATTTCTGGGCAGTCGCACGCGGAGAATCGTGGCGCCCGGAGCATTGTCCTCCCGATAAGGCAGCCGTCACTACCGTGCTGGCAGCACCCGGATACCCCGATTCACCCAAGAAGGGAATGCCTATCACCCTGCCCCCCGAGGTGCCGGCGCATACCCTGCTCTTCCACTCCGGTACGGCCTCTGGACCCGAGGGCACGCTTCGCGTGGCGGGGGGCCGGGTGCTCTGTGCGACGGGGCTGGGGCCCGACGTGGCCACCGCCCAGGCAGCCAGCCAGCGCCTGGCGGCGGCCGTCGCATTCGAAGGGAAGATCTACCGCCGCGACATCGGCTGGCGTGAACTGGCCCGTGCCCGAGCTTCCTGAGGTCGAAACGATCGTTCGGGACCTTCGGCCCGAGCTTACTAGTCGGCTCATCGAGAATCCCCGGCTCTTTTACTCAGACGTCTTATACGGTGTCACCTCGCGCAAGCTGCTGGCTGGCTTGAGGGGCCGCCGCATCGTCGAGGTTTTCCGCCGTGCCAAGCACGCGGTGTTCCTTCTCGATTCGGGAGTCCGGTTGATCATTCAACCCGGAATGAGCGGGGTGATGCTGGTCTACCGCGGTTCCCCTTCGGCGGCGGAGCAGCGTTATGCCGTGTTGACGGCGGAGTTGAGCGGCGGGTCTACCTTCATGTACCGGGATGTCCGGCGCCTGGGCACGATTCTGCTCTTGGATGAGCAGGGTTGGCGCGCCTATACTGCTCGCATCGGGCCTGAGCCGCTGGCCGACGACTTCCGGGTAGCCGACCTCGCCGCGCGCCTGGGCGGGAGCCGGCAGGCGGTCAAAAAGGTCATCATGGATCAGCACCGATTGGCCGGGGTGGGAAACATCTACGCCAATGAGGCCTTGTTCCGAGCCCGTATCGACCCCTCGCTTCCTGCCGATCGCCTGGACCCAAGCCAGGTGGCTCGTCTCTATCGTTCTATTCGCACCGTCCTCTCTCAGGCGATCGCCTCCCAGGGCACCACGTTCCGCGATTACCGCACCGGTACCGGCGCGCGCGGCTCCTTCCAGTTCCGGCTTCACGTGTACGGCCGCGAGGGCCGGCCGTGCCGCCGCTGTGGGGCCACGCTCGCCATGACTCATTCCATCGATGGGCGCGCCACGACATTCTGCTGGCGCTGCCAGGCAGTCCGGTCACTGAATGATGCGTGATCAGCGACCTCAACACTTTCCCTACGCGGGCGTCCCCCTCTCCCCGCGGGAGAGGGGTCAGGGGTGAGGTGACGACCGGCAGCAGGCGTCGAAGGCGCCGTAGTCGCACCCCGGTTCCCGAGCTTCGGTGTACCTGTGGCCGGGAGCTGAAGCGATTCTGGCGTTATTGCCCCAATTGCCTGCGGGTGCTGACCTGGGGAGATGACCAGCGCGAGACGGGGGCCGAGTGCTACCGGTGTGGCTGGATCGTCTCCGACAGCTTCTCGTTCTGCCCCTGGTGCGGTACCGACATCCACGAAGCGGGGCATTCCGCCGAGACCCCGCTCAAGGCCCCCAAAGGTTTCCGATTTCACGCGAAGTGCGATGCCCGGTGCGGCGGCGGCGTCCAGTACCCCATGCCGTTCTGTCCCTGGTGTGGCGCGGGCCAGCACTGGAACGAAACTCGCGAGTTCGAAGGGGTCTGTCCCCATTGCAGTCGGGGCGTCGATGATTGGATGAACGCCTGCCCCTGGTGCGGTCATGACGCCACCGGGCAGAATCTGATCCCCCGGGCGCTGCGCCGGGTGCGCCGGCTGCTGCTGGTCACCCGGATCAGGAACTGGGGGTTCCGGATCCTGCTGCGGCCGGGCATCTCGGGAGTGGATCCACGCTGGCCCAAGATCGTCGAGATCGAGGAGGCTTACGTCGTCGGCAAGCGCAAGCGGGACGAGATCCCCTGGTCGATGCTGGTCGGGCTGATCACGCATGAGCTGGGGCACAGCTTCCTCTATCACAACTGGCGCTGGACCCGCACTCCACGCTTCCGGAACGCGTTCGGCGACGTCGATCTCGCCTATCGGGGCGTGGACGACACCTGGGTGGATTTCCAGCGCCGGCGCATTGCCACGACGCTGCCGGATCACGTGAGCGCCTACGCCGCCACCCACCCTCAGGAGGACTTCGCCGAGACCTTCCGCTTCTTCGTGACGCGCCGGGGTCGGATGCGCGAGCTATTCGCCGAGCTTGGGCGAAAGCGCAAGGAGCTGGTGGTCTACGAGAAGTTCCTGGTGCTGCACGATTATCTGAGACAGCTCAGGGGTTGGCGTTGAGCGTCCTCGCGTTGCCGCTCACCGATCCAGACCGTCTGAAGCGACGGGTCCTCGCGCTCACCGAACAACGCCCCGCAGTCTATCGGATGGTGGACGTCACCGGCCGCGTGGTCTACGTGGGGAAGGCAAAACGGCTCCGCGCGCGGCTGCTTTCCTACTTCGGCAGCGACCGGTCGGATGATCGCCACGAGCGGATCCTCGCCGTCACCGAGCAGATCGAATGGGACTACCAGCCGTCAGAGTTCGCCGCACTGCTCGGCGAGCTGCGCCAGATCCGGCGCTATCGTCCGCCGCTCAACATCAGGCTGAACCGTGGCCGCCGCGTGGCCTTCATCAAGGTATCGGGCGGTCCAGCGCCCAAACTCTTCGTCGGAACCCAGACCGGATCGACCGTGGCCCGGCTGTACGGCCCGCTGAGCGGCTCGGCCGTTCTGGCCGACGCGGTGCGGGTGCTCAACGATCTCCTCGGCCTGCGCGACTGCTCGCTAGAGATGCCGGTGGCCTACGCCGAGCAGAGCGATCTGTTCGAGGCGCCGCGGCGCGCCGCCTGCATCCGCCATGACCTCGGGACCTGCAGCGGACCCTGCGCCGGGCTGGTCAGCGAGCGAACCTACCTGCGGCGTATGGAGCAGGCCGTCGCGTTCCTGGAAGGGCGTCACCTCGCCCCCCTGGATCAGGTGATCTCCGCGATGAACGCGGCCAGCGAGCAGAATCAGTTCGAGCTCGCCGCGCGCTGGCGCCAGAAGTTCGAGCTGCTGGAGTGGCTGCTCGGCGCGCTCACGCGGACCCGCTCGGCCATCCAGATGCTATCCTTCGTTTATCACGACCCGGGGACCTTCGGCGACGATCGGTCGTATCTGATTCGCGGAGCCCAGGTGCGCGCCTCGGCCGCCACGCCGCGCACGCCCATCGAGCGGGAAACCTTTCGCAACCTGCTGGCCGAGCACCGGCAACCGGACGATACAGCCGGCCCGCTGCCGGTCGAGCACATCGACGAAATGCTGCTGCTGCTCAGGTGGTTCCGCAGGCACCCGGGGGCGCTCAGGAGGACGGAGCCATTAAAGGTGAGTGGTGAGTAGTAAGTGGTGAGTGGAGGGACCGGCCTAAGACGTCCACGCACTACTCACCACTCACCACTTACCTTTACAGAAGCGTCCCCTCCCAAGGAACGTCCAGCATGTCTCGCTCGCAGACCACCGTCGTTCTCGACGGTCACATCATCGACTCCCTGCTGCTCCCCAAAGTCCTCGACACCATTCTCGCGATGGGCGGGACGTTCGACCTGACCGAAGTCCAGATCGGGACGAAGCGGGAGGAGCCCTCCCACGCCAAGATCCTCATCCGGGCAAAGTCGTCCGAAGCCCTCAGCGCCATCCTCCAGGGAATCCAGCCACATGGGGCGCTGGTCGAAGGCGAGGCCGACTGCATGGTGGAGCCCGCACCGAAACCGGGCGTGTTGCCGGAGAACTTCTACGCCACTTCCCATCTGCCCACCCAGGTGCGGCTCCATGGGAAATGGGTGGACGTTCAAGGGATCGAGATGGATGTGGCGATCCGCGTGTCTCCGGATTTCACCAGGGCTTCCACGGTGCCGATGTCCGACGTCGCGCCGGGTGAGCTCATCGTCACCGGCCGCGAAGGGGTTCGCGTTTCCCCGCTCGAGCGTCCCAAGGAACGCGACGTGTTCAGCTTTATGCAGGCGGAGGTCTCCTCGGAGCGGCCCAACACCTACGCCATCGCCGACATCGCCGAGCGCATGCGCACCCTGCGCAAGCAGCGTGAAGCCGGACGGCCCGGCAGCGAGGTGCTGCTCACCGGGGGCCCGGCGATCATCCACGCGGGCGGGCGCGACGCCCTCGCCTGGCTGATCGACAACGGGTTCATCACGGTCCTGTTCTGCGGGAACGCGCTCGCCACGCATGACCTGGAGGCCGACCTGTTCGGCACCTCGCTGGGCTACCGGTTTTCGGCCGGCCACTCGGCGCCCCATGGCCACGAGCACCATTTACGCACCATCAACCGCATCCGCGCGATCGGCAGCATCGAGCGGGCGGTGGAAACCGGCGTGGTGAAAGGCGGGGTGATGGCTGCCTGCGTGCGGAAGGGCATCAAGGTCGTGATGGCCGGGTCCATCAGGGACGATGGTCCTCTTCCCGGCGTCATAACCGATACCATGACCGCCCAGGCGGCGATGCGCGCCGCGCTTCCAGGCGTGGGGCTCGCCCTCCTGGTAGCCACCACGCTCCACGCGGTTGCCACCGGAAATCTGCTGCCCGCCACGGTCCCGACAGTGTGTGTGGACGTGAATCCCGCCGTCCCGACCAAATTGGCCGATCGCGGAACGTTCCAGGCGATTGGCCTGGTCATGGATGCGGCATCCTTCCTGCGCGATCTCGCCCGAAACCTCGGGTGGAACGGATGACTCGGCTGCTGGTCTGTCCCCCCGATTTCTTCCGCATCGACTACGAGATCAATCCCTGGATGAACCGGGAGAACGCGGTCGACCACATGAGAGCCGTCCGGCAGTGGGACGGATTGATGGAAGGTCTGGAGCGCCGGGTCGGCGCGACGCTCGAGCGCATGACCCCGGTCCGCGGTCTCCCGGACCTGGTCTTCACGGCCAACGCGGGCGTCGTGCTGGATAACCTGGCGGTTCCGAGCCGCTTCCGCCATCCGGAGCGCCAGCGCGAGCAGACCCACTTCGAAGAATGGTTCGTCGAGCACGGTTATGAGCTGCGCCTCTTGGAGGACGGCGTCTACTTCGAGGGCGCCGGGGACCTGCTGGGGGTTCCCGACCTCTGGCTGGGCGGTTATCGGAAGCGCAGCGATGTCGGCGCCTATACCCAGATTTCCGAGCTGTTCGGGCGAGAAATCATTCCGGTGGAACTGGTGGATGACCGGTTTTATCACCTCGACACCTGCTTCTGCCCCTTGAGCGACGGCGAAGTTCTGTATTACCCGCACGCCTTCGACGGCTATGCCCGCGCCGTAATCGCGGAGCGCCTGGAGGAAAACCGCCGCTTAACCGTTCCCCAATCCGAGGCGCTACGCTTCGCTTGCAACGCGGTGTGTGTTGGCCGGAAGATTGCCCTGCCGACAGGGTGCCCCGAGACCATGCGGATGCTTCGCGACCGGGGCTACGAGCCGATCCCGCTCGAGCTGGATGAGTTCATGAAGGCAGGTGGGAGTGCCAAGTGCCTGACCCTGGCGCTAGGTGAGTAGTGCGTGGTGCGTGGTGCGTGGACGTTTGATCCGGAGCTTCTACTCACTACTCACCACTCATCACGCACCACGCACCACTCACCTTTGGAGCGTCACCAATCTGGCGCGGGGAGGAATGCCGGGCTCCAACTCCATGATCCCGACGGATGGTTTGATGTTGAATCGCGGCGGCCCGGCCGAGCCGGGGTTCATGATGGTGACCGTTCGGTCCACCATTTCCAGCAGCGGGCGATGGGTGTGACCGTAGACGATTATCTCGGCATCGGGAAATGCCGCCCACACACCGGCCGGCGTCGGGCTCCCGAACTGGTCCCCGTGGGTCACCGTCACGAGGAAACCGTCGAGCTCCAGCTCCGCGACTTGGGGGAGACGGCTCCGAAGCTCGAATCCATCGACGTTGCCGTACACTGCAATCACCGGAGCGAGCGCCTCCAGCTCGGTCAGGATGTCGGCTGAGCCCACGTCACCGGCGTGCAGAATCCGGTCCACCCGACTGAATACGTCGAAGACCTGCGGTTGCAGCTTGCCGTGGGTGTCGGAGATGATTCCCAGGCGCATGCCGAAGAAAAACGGGATGACGGCACAACGGCATGACGGCATAGGCTGCCCGTTATGCCGTTATCCCGTCATGCCGTTCCTTTCCAACGCGGGGCCAACCCGATCTGCAGTCCCATGTGGTCAATCACCCGCTGCACCACGAAATCGACCAGGTCACCGATCGATTGTGGCTGGTGATAAAAACCGGGCGACGCGGGAATGACCGTCGCACCCGCTTCGGCAACCGCGGTCAGATTGCGCAGGTGGATGAGCGAGAGAGGCGACTCGCGAGGAACCAGAATCAGCCTGCGGCGCTCTTTCAAATGCACATCCGCGGCCCGCTCGATCAACGAGCGGCTGCTGCCCTGGGCGATGGCGGACACCGTTCCCATGGAGCAGGGGCAGACCACCATGCCAGCCGTCGGCGCGGAACCTGAAGCGGGAATGGCACCCCGATCGGTGTCGTCGAACACCTGGAACGTCGTCCAGTCCCCGCCCGTGGCCTTTTGGAGATCGTCAATCGAACGGAGCCCGCTCTCCAGCTCGAGGATCCTCCAGCCATGACCGGACACGATGAGATGGGTAGCCACCCGGTTTCTCGCCATCACCTCCAGCAGCCGGACGGTGTAGGGCGCCCCCGATGCGCCGGTCACCGCGACCACCCATGGCCCCTTCACTGGCCTCTCCGGTTGGGAGTGGGGGAGCGCGGCGGATGGCGGGGAGGACCCTTGGGAGTGCGGAGTGGGGAGTGCGGAGTGCGGAGTGGCTGCCCCGGAACCTTGGGTGGTGCTCCAGGCCTGCCTGGCTTGTCACTCCGCATTCCGCACTTTCATAGCAGTCTGTCCGCCAGCATTCCAGCCATCACGACCAGGCTGATCACACCATTCATCGTGAAAAAGGCCACGTCGAGCCGGGACATGTCGGCCGGCGACACCAGTTGGTGCTCCCAGGCAAGGATCAGGGCGGATATGCTGAGTCCAGCGAAGAATGGCCAGCCGAGCGACGCACCGAATCCAAACGTTACGAGCAGTCCTAAACTTATTCCGTGAAACGACTTGGCTAAGATAATGCTCCGGGCTTCGCCTAGCAGCCGCACCGCGCTACGAAGCCCATGCTCCCGGTCAAAATCTCGATCCTGCAGCGCGTAGAAGATGTCGAATCCAGCCACCCAGGCCAGCACCGCCGCGGCCAGGAAGTGAAGGGTCCAAGCTGGCGTGCTCCAGTGGCCCGCGATCGCCAGGTAGCCACCGACCGGAGCCATCGCCAGGGAGGCTCCGAGCCAGAGATGGGACCAACTCGTGAACCGCTTCGTGTAACTGTAGGCGAGGATCCAGACGAGGGCGAGCGGCGACAGTATGAAGCACAGCGGGTTCAGCATGGCCGCCGCCAGGAAGAAGATGACCACAGCCAGGAGCACCGCTCGTGTCGCCTGAGCCACCGTCAACCGCCCCTTGGGCAGTTCCCGGTTCCTGGTACGCGGGTTGAGAGCGTCCAGGGCACGGTCCACGATCCGGTTGAACCCCATTGCGGCAAACCGGGCCGCGGTAAATGCCACCACGATCAGGATTACCTGCCGGGCCGTGACGGCGCTGGAGCGCGACGCATAGATAGTGCCCACCAACGCAAACGGCAGGGCAAAGAGCGTGTGCGGCAGTTTCACCAGGTTGGCGTATCTGACCCACAACGACTCGCCCGCGAACGTCTGGCCTTCGCGCGGCATCTCGGGCTTCAGGTCGGCTCGCCGCGCCGCTGTCTTGCGCCCCGGCATCAGGGCCCCGCCCTCTGGTTCAGCTCGATCCCGAGCTCGGGCCACATCGCGTCTATGCGGGCCCGCGTCGCGTCATCCATGGTGATGGGTCGCGGCCACTCGCGGGTGAATCCTTCCTCTTTCCATTTGGTGGTAGCGTCGATTCCCATCTTCGAGCCGTAGGTGAAGGCGCGCGAAGCATGGTCCAGCACGTCGATCGGCCCCATGGTGAACCGGATGTCCCGCTCCGGATCGATGTGATTGAGCGCCACCCACCACGCCTCGTCGGGGTCCTGCA
>JACQVB010000078.1 GCA_016209985.1 Gemmatimonadota bacterium
CCCCAGCCCCCAACACCCCTCAGATACGGCTCATCGCCCCCGAGGTCCGCGTCGTTCACAACTCGGCCATTCCGTTCTCGCTGAACGACGGCCCCCTCTGGGCCGGAGCCGGCAACAACACCATGGTAACCGCCGGGATCGACGCGCGTGGGAGCAGGGTTACGCTCGTGGTCGCTCCGCAATTCATCTGGAGCGCGAACCGCCCATTCGAGATGCCTGATCCACGGTTCTTTCCCATTCCCCTGCCGGCCGGACGTGATTCGCTGGCATCCCCCTTTCACATCCGGCCCAATTCGATCGACCTTCCGGTGCGGTTCGGAAGAACTGCCTTCAGCCACGTGTACCCCGGGCAGAGCACGCTGGCAGTACGGCTAGGTCGGTTTGAGACCGGTCTATCTACGGAGAATCAGTGGTGGGGGCCCGGCATCCGCAACGCGATCGTCCTCAGCAACAACGCGACGGGCTTCCCGCATTTCTTCGTGCGAACCGGCGGGCCTTGGCACACGGCGGTGGGGTCGTTCGAGGGGCGATGGCTGGTCGGCGGACTGTCCGAATCACGGTACTTCGACCGTGATCCCGCCAACAACTTGCGATCGATCAGCGCGCTCGCGTTGACCTGGCAACCCCGCTGGGTACCCGATCTGACGCTCGGCGTCACGCGCTCGGTCTACGCGCCCGTCCGCAACTGGGGCCACGTGCCGCTCGACTTTTTCGATGCCCTGGTTTCTTTGCCAGGACGCCCTAACGATCGGCCTCTGGGCGACTCGACGCAGACGCCGGGGCCCGATCAGATCTACTCCTGGTTCGGCCGGTGGGTCTTCCCCGCGGCGGGGCTCGAAGTCTACGGCGAGTTCGCCAAGACCGAGCTCCCGTCCTCGGTTCGGGATTTCTTGATCACGCCCGGGCACACGCTGGGATATACGCTGGGGCTCCAGTGGGCCAAGCCACTCGGCGCGGCCGCCGCGCTTCCGGCCGTTCGCCTCCAGGCCGAGCATACCTGGCTGGAACGGAGCGCCACCTTTCGCCAGAAGCCGGTGGAGAGCTACTACACCAGTCGCGCCGTCGTGCAGGGGTACACCAATGAGGGCCAGGCTCTCGGCGCTGCGACGGGTCCCGGCTCATCCAGTCATTGGATCGCGTTGGATTTTGTGAATCGACGTTGGGAGGCGGGAGTATTCGCCGGACGGATCCGCTGGGACAATGACGCGCTTTACACGGTAGCTCTCACCATCGCCCCCTACCTCAGCTACTGGTGCATGCACGACGTATCCCTGTTCGGGGGCGTGCGGGGAAGCTATCGGGGGTCGTGGGGCACGCTCTCTGCCTGGGTCAGCGCGGGAACGCGCTATGATATTTTTTTCCGGAACACCGTCATCTGCGGACGGGATTTCAGGCCGAGCCAGGCAACGGACGTGAAGAACAGCACGCTCGAGCTTCGGTACAGCGCGCCCTTCTGAGCGTCCACGCCGGAGGCTAGACCAGCAACGCGCGCATGGGGTGCAGAACGCGGCGGAACGGATCAAATACCAAGCCCAGGATTTCCAGAGTTACGGCACCGAGGAGCGCATCCGGATCTTCGGGACCGCCAAGCACCACCGGGGTATGTCCCTCCCCCTGCGGAAAGCTGACGTGACACTCGCCAACCGCGCGGCGTACCGAACTGCCATCGGCCAGCACGAAGTCCATTTCTCGCTTCGGCATAAGACCGAGGGCTTTCCAAATCGGGGCCGGGAGGAGCGAATAGGTGGCCCCGGAATCAATGAGAAAGCGCACGGGCGTCTTGGTCCCCGTGGGTCCCTCGACCGTTCCTTCCACGTAGCTGATTCCCATGACCCCAATGTAGCAACCACCGGGGAGAGTGCGACATCAAAAGAACGCCCGGCGGATCTTTTTCGGGCGACCGTCCCGGAAGGTCGCCCGGCTCGGCTCGGGTTGGCGATTTAGCTCGCCCGCTTGAGTCGTCCTGGTAGGGAAACCAGGCGTTCGTTCACGGGATCCGCTCCGAGACCGAGTTTCCTCCAGCGTGACAATGCCGGGAGGAGGCTCGGAGCCGGGATGGCCGAAGATCGCGATGGTGGGAGTAAAGGACCCTGCCGGAGGCGCGAAGAAGCGAGCAATCGGTTCCATAAACGCTGCAATTATGGAGTTTTCAACTCCACATTGCAAACGCCGGCTCCAAGGGGCACCCGGCGCAAGCCGAGGTCAAGCAGGCGGAGCGAGACCTCGTCAATGCGGGGAAGAACATCGGCATTGACGTGTTCGAGCTGGCCGCGTTCGTGGCCGAGCAGGCGGTGGAGAAATGCCTCAAGGCCGCTTGGGTGAGGTTTACGATCGAGACACGACCGAGGCTAAGGTCAAAGTCAAGGCAGCCGAAGAGGTCTTCCAGTGGCTCCGACAATTGATCGGGACGAAAAAGTAGCGCGCTTCCGGCAAGAGGTCCTGCCGGTGCTCGTGGCGCGTAGTCTCGGCGTATCTCTTCGGGAGTCACGTCCGGGGGACGGCGCACCGCGAGAGCGACGTGGACGTGGGCGTGCTGCTGTCGTACCAGCGTTATCCCAACCGCCAGTCACGTGCGGACCTGGTGATTCCCCTGAATGTGATCAGCGCCACGCATTGCAACGACGGGGACGTGGTGATCCTGAACGATGCGCCGCCGGAGCTCGCGGTCACGATCGTGCGGGGGTTGCGGCTGTACTGCGCGGACGAGCAGGCGGATCGCGATTTCGTCCGCACGGCGCAATTGCGCTACGCGGACATCCGGCCTTTCCTGGAGCGGACGCGGCGGCTGAAACTTCAGGCATTCAAGCGATGACGTTCTTGACCGACCGCCTGGTCGAGATGCGGCATCACTTGATGCACCTCTACCAGATTCGGCCCCGGGTCCCGGATGCCAAGGCGTTGGGTGAGCCTTAGCCTCGGCTGAAGCGCGTGTCGCGGGCGGATCGCGCGACCACGCGTTCACCGGGGCGGGCCGCTCCAGAGAAACTCGGTCCACGGAATAGCCAGGACGCCGGCAGCCCTGGCCGGCTCCGTCCGCCTGTCGTCGCACAGGACGAGGGGGCGGAAGGCGGGGTAGCGGCGGACGAACTGCAGGAGCCCGGTGAGGTCTCGGACAGGGAAGGCGCCGGTCTTCACCTCGACCGCCCACGAACCCCAGGAACCTTCGAACACCCCGTCCACGTCCAGCGGCTCTTCGCGCCAATAGGTCACCTGCTGTCCGGCGTTCCATGCGTACGCGAGGCACGCGTTCTCTACCCAGGTCCCGTACCGATCCGGCTCACGGGCCGGGTGAGGTGCGCCCCGGGGGTCTGTCACCGCCACGATCGCATTGGAGAGGACGGCGATCTTGGGCGGTGCCGCCCGCCGGCGGGACGGTCGCCGGGAGTACTTTTCCAGCCCGGCGACGAGGTACGCCTCCTCCAAGAGCCGGAGGTAGTGGGACACGGTCTCGAGGGCCCCGGCGTCATCGAGCGCTCCGCGTAGCTTCTGGAGCGATACCACCTGTGCCGGCAGCGCCGCGCACGCAGCAAAGACCTGCCGTAACAACCCCGGTTTGCGCACGCCGCCCTGCGCCAGCAAATCCCGGCCCACGGCGGGCTCAACGATCGCGTCCCCCACATAGGCCTTCCATCGCGCAGGGTCGGCCCGGAACGGGACGCCTCCGGGGTACGCTCCCTGGGCTACGACCGCCCCTACCGCCTCATCACGCTCGAGCCCGAAGGCACCGGCCAGGTCGCGGGCGGTCCAGTGCGTGAGGGTGAGGCGTTCGAAGCGGCCCGCCAGCCGCTCGCGCGAGCCGGTGCCGAGCCGCAAGGCTGAGGAGCCCGTCGCCACGACGTGGAGCGGTATCTGGTGGCGGCGGACCCGGTCCCATTCTGTCTTGAGCCGTGTCGGCCAGTCGGGAACGTACTGGATCTCATCCAACAGGAGGGCTGCCCTTCCCTGGGCGCGGGCGGCCTCCTGGGCCCGGCGCCAGAGGGCCTCCCAGGATCCAGGCACCGCGGTCTCCGGGGCGTCACCGGCGGCGTAGAGGGCAGCGTCGCCGAGGTCGCGAGCCAGTTCCAGCAGGAGCGTAGTCTTGCCCACCTGCCGGGGACCCGTGAGGAGCTGGATACGGCCCGGTGCCGGCTCCGCCAGCCGCCGGACCAGGTGCTCACGGCAGCCGGCGTAGCCGAGGCGGTACTCGTTGTCAGACATAGTCGAATAATTATTCGACTATGAACGACAGTCAAGCATCCCCCGCGGCGCTATCATTGTGCCGCGGGAAGGCACAAAATTGCCGGACACGCGATCCGAGCGCTTCGAGGGGGCCCTGCCCGGGCCCTGGAGTTGTTCGACTTGACGACTGCGGATGCTTGATGTCAATACTTATGTATTGACGTAGTCGTGGCTCGCAGGGTACCTTGCCATGATGGCGGCCAAGACCGGGCAACTCCAGATCCGCGTGTCCGCGGAGCAGAAGCGGGCCTTGAAGCGGCGGGCGAGGGAAGCCGGCATGGATATCTCCTCCTGGGTGCTGGGGCAGGTCTTGCCGGCCGAGGCCGATCGCTTCCAGGCCCTGGTCGCTCGCGTGGCCGATCGGGCGAGGCGACGCTACGCCCTGGCGGAACTGGCGGACTGGCTGCGGGGCTTGCCGGCGGGCGCCTTTGCTCGGGCGGTCGAGTCGGCGCCTAAGGCAACGCTGGATGGTGAGTGGCTCAATTACCTCGCGGGGGCCATCGAAGTGGCAGCGGCCGCGAGAGGGCTCCCCGCGCCCCGCTGGGTGCCGGAGGTGGCTACCCCCGACGCGCCGCTCTTCGGTTCCGGGCTCGCGGCCGTCCGCCTCCATTTGCTCAGCCGGGCGCCGGTGGCGTTTCGCCGCCGGAACGTCTTCGTGGATGCCTCCATCGACCAGCGGGTCTAGGCCGTTGCTCGACCGCCGGCGCATCGAGGAGCTGTTCCGGCTGCTCAATGACCGGTTGAGCACCGAGGGCGTGGTGGGAGAGGTGTACCTGGTGGGTGGTGCGGTGATGTGCCTGGCCTTTTCAGCTCGGCCTTCCACGGGCGATCTGGATGCCGTCTTCGCCCCCGCGGCCACGGTTCGGCGCCTGGCACGGGCCGTGGCGGCCGATGCCGGGGTGGACGAGGGATGGCTCAATGACGCAGTAAAGGGATACTTGAGCGACCGCGGCGAGTTCACGCCCTGGCTGGAGCTCGAGCATCTCAAGGTGTACGTCCCGGTTCCCGAGTACCTGCTGGCGATGAAGTGCCTCGCCTTCCGGCTCGGCCCGGAGTTCCACGACGAGGAGGATGTGCGGTATCTCCTGCGCTACCTGAATCTGGAGCGGGCCAAGGATGCTCTGGCCATCGTGGAGCGCTACTATCCCGCCGAGCGGATTCCGGTCAAGACGCGGTTGGCGCTGGAGGAGATGCTGCCGGGCAAAGGGACGCGTGGCCGCCGGCGGAACTGAGGGTGGGCAACGAAAACCGGAGAGGAATGGCTCGAGTTCGACGCGGTGATCAACATCCGGCCGTCTTTGGGGAATCGTCCCGCCTGGTCACCTACTCGTTCGCAAGCATGGTGCAGGCCTTTGCCTGAAGAATGCGTTGGTCAGCCGTGACCAGTGTGAGTTCGTATGTCAGCGCGGTGGCCACCAGCAAGTGGTCCACCGGATCGCGATGGCTCAACCTCACCGCGGCTGCGAAGTCAAAACGTGGGTGGCCCTAGCGCTGCGGCTGGGATCGGACCGTCCGCCGACGGGACTTCAGGAAGCGAGATAGTTGAGTACCTGGAGACCCGGAACGCGGCGAAATTCGCGCTCGTTTTGGGTCACCAGCGGTTTCGCGAACGCGATCGCAGTCGCCGCGATCCAGAGATCGTTCGTGCCGATCAAGAGACCATTCGCCTTGAGATAACGGAACGCCTTCCCGTACTCCCAGCAGACCTCTTCGCTGCAGGAAAGCAAGTTGAAGGGCGCGATGAACTCTTCCCAACGCCCGCGTTCGTTCGCCGGCAGGCCGGCCGCCAGCTCGCCGGCAATCGTGAAGGTGATATGGAGTGGTTCGGTAGGATGACGCGAGAGAAACTCTTGTGCCGGGCCTGACGCCTGGCGGCCCAGTTCTCGTTCCAGATCAATCAGGAAGGTCGTTTCGAGAATCAGGCCGGCGTCCACTTGTCCCTGGGTGGCCGGTCATTCTCTTTGAGCTGTGCCACTCGATCGAGCTCATCCGTCCGGTAGAGCGGGCCGCGCTCTCGAACCAGTCGCAGGTACCCGGCGGCCGTCACCGGCTCGGCGTCCCAGTGCGCTCGCATGATCACCTCGCTGAAGGATTCCGAACGATCCCGTTTGGCACGCTTCAGGCGCTCGTAGGCGTCGAGTCGAACTGAAATCGTTTTGGTGGACATACACAGAAAGTACACAGGCTGTGCAACGCTGTCTAGGCAAGTCCAAGGCCGACACCTCCCCGGCTGACCCCCGCAACGCATTTCTGCTTCGTATCACCCGGTTGACTACTTTGCATAGCAAAGTACGTTACGGCGCCAAACACAACCGGCGTCCCCGCATCGTCGCGCGGCTGGAGCAGGAAAGCGGTGTTTAGAACCAACGAGGGAAGAGGGAAGAGTACAACACTCGAGGGGAGATCGAGCCGTGCGCTCGACGCCGGAGCGGCCGTACTCTTCCCTCTTCCCCCTTTCCCTTTTCCCTTCTGTGCGCCCTGCTCGCCGCCGGCCTCTGGGCCGCCCCGCTCGAGGCGCAGCGCCCCTCGGGCTCTGCGTGAACAACCTCACCATGGAGCAACAGCCAGACTCTGCGTGACCGGCTCGGGCGTTCCTACTCAGGCAGTCGGGCAGGAACCACCAAGTTCGACGTCACGATAGCTTTCGAAGCGCTGGCCGGCGAGATCGCCGATCTCGATCGGAACCCAAGAAGTTCCCATGGCCGAATCTAGCGGGCGCCGCCGTCAACAATCTTTCGATGAACCAGATGCGTCAGACCTTACGGGAAAGATTGGGGCGTTCGTACTCCGGAATTCGCGCCGGCACCACCAAATTCGACATCACCATCGCTCGGCTCCGCACCAACCAGATCTTCGTGGTTGGTGAAGCCTTGCAGCCTGGCGCCTATCAGCTCGCCTCGGTAGCCACCGTCTTGAACGCGCTCTACGCTGCCGGAGGACCATCCGACCGTGGCAATTTTCGCCGTATCGAGGTGCGGCGTCTGGGCTCGCTGATAAACACGGCGGCGGAAAGCGGAGACGAGTGGATCGAGTTCGATTCGGTGATCAATATCCGGCCGTCCCTGGGGAATCGTTCGCGTGGGGTGGAGGATGCCGGACGCTGGAACAGCATGAGCCTCGCCGAACAATTGGCCAACGTGGGGAGCGAAGTGGATCGCGCGATCCGGGCGTGGGAAACCCAGCGATCCGGGCGCTTCGAGGGCGCCCTGGCACGGGCGCTTGAGTTGTTCGATCTGACGGCGGCCGACGCACGCTGGCGGGGCGCTCGCTGCCGCGAAATCCTCCGGTGGCGGGAGGAGTTCTGCCGGCTCTTCTTCGATCGGGATGCGCCGGAGGGTTCGGCGCGTGGGCCACGAGAGTATTTCCTGCGGTTCGGGGTGCTGGCCCGGCGCGATCGGTAATGGCTTACGTCCGCCGACCAGTAAAGGGAGCGGCGCCCGTCATCCCTCCGCAACACGGCCGAGGACTGCGATACCCGCGTCAGGGTGGGAGCTACTGGTTAGCCACCAAGGGACAGGGCTGGTTTTCCAGGATACGCCGATCGGCCGTCACCAGCGTCAGCTCCTGCGCCAGCGCCGTCGCCACCAGCAACTGGTCCACGGGATCGCGATGGGGAAGCCGTACGGCTCGGCTGCGCAGGGCCACCTCGTGGGTGAGCGGGGCTTCCTTGAGTGGCAAGGTGCGGAGCACTCGCTGGATCCACGCGGTCGGGTCCAGCTCCAGCACGATGCGGCCCTTTTCGACCAGGAGAATAAACTCCCAGGTACTCAGCGGCGAGAGCCAGAGTTCGTTGGCCGGATTCTCCAGTTCGCCCGCCACGTGCGGCGTCAGTCGATCGGACTGCAGGGCGCTCCACACCCAGATATGGGTATCGAGCAGCAGCCTCAGGTGTGAAGCGCCTCCCAGTCGCGCGGCTCGGCGGCAGGTGCGATGATGTCCCCCACGATGCGCCCGGTACTCTCAAAGGAGCCCAACCAGGGTGTGCGAGTCGGGCCCGAGGGCGGCGGCAGAATCTGGGCGATGGGCTCACCATGGCGAGTGACCACGAGCGGTTGGCCGGTTCGCTTCACCTTCGCGAGCAGGGCGAGGCACCGAGCTTTAAACGTCGAAATGGTGACAGTCGTGGGCTTCATTGGAGCAACGTACCATGGTCAACTACTATGGTCAAGTTGGCCCGAGAGGCCGCCGCGTTCGAGGCGCTCGTCGCGCGAAAATGATGATACATCGCCGAGCCGCCGCTGATAGTTTGGCTCATGGACTTGGTCAGGGCAGTTGCGCTCGGGGCGGCGTCGATCGCTGGCACGCTGACTGCACCCCTGCTCATTTTGTACACGGTGCAGGTGATAGTGCGGGTCATACGCCACTGGGATACGGCGGAACCTCGACCGGTCCTGCGTTCGTGGAAGTTGGCGGGCGCCGAGCTTACCTTAGGCCGTAGAACTTCATTGAAGACGTCCGACGAACTGAAGCGGCTCGAAGAACAAGTCGATCGGATCGAGCGTATGACCTACAGACTGATGATTCGGATTGTGAAACTGGGTGCGTGCGCCGGTCCATCCTGAACACTGATTCCAATCCATCCTGAACGCCCGTTCCGGGCATCGTGAACACCCATTCCGGGATCGTGAACACCGGCTCCAGGACTAGCGGGCGTCTTGGAGCGGGTCCTGACCGCGGGCATCCTCCCGCTGGGGGAGGGGTGGCCTGCTGGCCAGCACGGGGCTGGAACAGTGAGCGGCGATCGCCCTGCGCACCAGTCGTTCGGACTGGACTTCCTCGCGCAGGTAGAGGTCGGCGTACGCGGCGAGGGCGCGCGCCGGGTCGGGGGATCCCACGACACCGGGCACCAGCCCTAAGGTGAGGGCCGAATCGAGGGAGAACCGTGCTTCAAGCTCGCCGGCGAGAAAGGGATAGAAGGTGGCATTGGCCGCCCGCCCCGGCCAGGAGATTAACGCCGCCGCGACGAAGCTTCCGCGCCGACGAACCGGTCAGTTGGAAGACCGCCCTGTGGCACTAAGGATATGAGCGGACTGGGTGGACTCTTCCGCCCATGATCGACGCGTCAAGTTCTTAGAATAGTTGTTATTATATCATAAGCCGCTTATGATTAGTCATGACCTCGCACCGAGAATACTTGCGACAGATTGGGAGGCGTGGCGGACTCAAAAGCCGGCGCACCCTGGATGGGAAGACGGCCCGCGACATGGTGAAGGTGCGGGAGGCCCGGCGGGCGTTTCGGCGCTTTCGCGCCACCTGTTTCTGGTCCTATCGCCCCGACCTCGCCATCGGCATCGGCGACGTTCCCTGGGTGGCCGACCAACTGATGAAACACGGCAATCGCGAGGCATGGCGGGTGGCGGCGCGGCTGTGCCGCTAACCCATTTTCAACGCCTCCTGCTCGCCGATCTGGCGGCCACGCCCACCGACGATCGGTATCTGGCCGGGGGCGCGGCCATGCATTTCGCCCCGAATTCCACCCGCTACAGCGAGGACCTGGACTTTTTTCACGATTCGGAGGCGCGGGTGGCGGCAGCGTTTGCCGCGGACCGCGCCCGGCTGGAGCAGTTGGGCTACGGTGTCCGGATCGAGCTGAGCCTGCCGGGATTGGTGCGCGCCACCGTGACGCGAGCTGCGGACGCGACGCGGGTTGACTGGGCGCATGATTCGGCCTGGCGCTTCATGCCGCTGGTGCGCGATCCGCTGGGCGGTTTGCTGCTCCATCCGGTTGATCTGGCCGTGAACAAGGTGCTGGCGCTGGCCGGCCGGGATGAGCCGCGGGACTACCTGGACATCCTCTTCGTGCACCGGCAGGTCCTGGCCCTGGCGGGACTCTGCTGGGCGGCGCCGGGCAAGGACCCCGGCTTCACACCGCTGTCCCTGCTGGAGCTGCTGAAGCGGCGGGGGAAGTACCACCCGGAGGATTTCGCGCGCCTGCGGCTGGTGGAACCGTTCGACCTGGTGCAGGCCAAGGAGAGCTGGCTGGCGGCCCTGGCCGCGGCGGAATCGTTCGCGCGATCGCGCCCGCCTGAGGAAATCGGGTGCCTGTACTATTCGGCCGGGGAGGGAGCCTTCGTGGTGCCGCGGGCCGGCGTGGCACTCGAGGCCCAGGGCCTGACGGTGCATTTTGGGGTTCCTGGTGGCGTGCTCCCCCGCGTGGCCGAAGAGTCCTGACGGCGCGGCGATCAACGGCCGGGCAGGGCCGCGTGGCGCCTTGCGGCTGTGATGCCGTAGAGCCCTGATTCAGCGTGAACCCATCGCCGCGCGAGCGTTGCGTGCCGGGCGCTCAGCTCGCTCGCTTGAGCCGGCCGGGCACGGAAATCAAGCGTTCGTTTACCGGATCGGCGCCGAGGCCCAGTTCCTCGAGGGTGACGACCCCCAGGAGCGACTCCGATCCGGGATGGCCGCAAATCACGATCGTCGGGGTGAAGCGCCCGCCGATGCGTGCGCCCACCCACCGGACGCCGTAGTACATCTCCCGGCCGTCGGCGAGGATAAAGGGTCGCTTTTCTTCCGGCTCGAGTCCGAGACGCTGGAGCACGTCTTGCGGCACCCAGGTATAGGTGGCGCCGGTGTCCACCAGCGCGTCGAGGCGTTCGAAGCGGCGCCCGCCGAGGTCCCCGATCTCGATTGTGACATGGAAGGCTCCCATGGGATCGAATCTACTGGCCCGCGGTGGGAGAGCGATAGGCAAAAGGCCGCAGCGTCGGATCCATTCGTCGCGTGGTGGATCTTCGGCGGCGGGGACTGGCGATCGTAGGACTTCATTGAAGACGTCCGACGAGCTGAAGCGGCTCGAAGAACAGGTCGATCGGATCGAGCGTATGACCTACAGACTGATGATTCGGATTGTGAAACTGGAAGGACGAGCGACCGCACAACCTCTACGACACTTTCGGTGACGACCTCACCAACGACCTCGTTGGAGCGGGCGTTACCCGTTCTATCCCCTTGACCCCCTGACAGTTACCAGTCCCTTCTCAAAACCGGCTCCGATGATTACTTTGTGCCACAAAGTACATTACGACACTGGGACACAACGTTTAGCGGAGATCGAAATGAAGGAGTTCAGAGTGAAGAGGGAAGAGGGAAGACTACTACCTGCAGGCAACGCACCGGTCGCACGAATGCCGACGGCGCGGTTTTACTCTTCCCTCTTCACTCTCAACTCTTCACGCTGTTTTCTCGCGATCCTCGCCCTGCTATGCGCCGCCCCTCTCGCCGCGCAGCAGCCCTCCCCGGCCCAAGTCCAGCAAGTGCTGCAGCAAAGCCCCGACTTGGTCCGCCAGCGGATCCAGCAGTCCGGCCTGAGTCCCGATCAGATCCGGGATCGGCTCCAGGCGGCGGGCTACGCCCGCACCTTGTTGGACCCGTTCATCTCCGGCGCGCCAGAAGTGGCGGCGCAGGCCGCGATCAACCAGGAAATGCTGAAGGCGTTGGATGCGCTGAGCGTAGGCCCTGGCCAGCCACAGGGGCTGGAACGAGTGCCCACGGCAGCCGGCCCCGAGCGACCCGCACCAGCGGCCGCCGTGGCCCCCGAGCTTCAGCTCTTCGGCGCCGACATCTTCCGGGGCCGCACCACCCAGTTCCAGCCGCAGCTCACCGGCCCGGTTCCGCCCAACTACCGATTGGGGCCGGGTGACGTGATGGTCCTGGTGCTCACGGGCGACGTCGAGATGGTCCACACGCTGGAGGTGACGCGGGAAGGGTTCATCGTCATCCCCCAGGTCGGGCAGATCTATGTCAACAATCTTTCGATGGACCAGATGCGGCAGACGCTGCGGGAGCGGCTGGGGCGCTCGTATTCGGGGATTCGCGCGGGTACCACCAAGTTCGACGTCACCATCGCTCGGCTCCGCACCAACCAGGTCTTCGTGGTGGGCGAAGTCCTGCAGCCCGGGGCCTACCAGCTTGCTTCCGTGGCCACCGTCCTGAATGCGCTCTACGCCGCAGGCGGCCCTTCGGATCGCGGCAACTTCCGCCGGATCGAGGTGCGGCGGTTGGGATCGCTGATAAACACGTTCGACCTCTACGATTACCTCCTCGGCGGCAACACCGGCAATGACGTGGTGCTGGAACAGGGCGACGTGGTGTTCATTCCGACGCACGGGACCCGTGCGAGAATCACCGGGGCGGTGATCCGCCCGGCCCTCTATGAGCTGAAGCCGGGGCAGACGTTGGCTGACCTGGTGGATGCCGCCGGCGGATTCCGCGCCGACGCCGCGCTGGAGCGAATCTCCATTTCGCGGATCGTTCCGCCAGGCCAGCGGCAGCCGAATGCTCCGGACCGGATCGTGGTGGATGTGCCGACCGCTCAAATGCTGGACGGAAGGGCACCACCATTCCCTGTGGAGCCGGGTGATTCGGTCCACGTCTTTGCGGTGCCGGCGGCGCAGCGCGGCATGGTCGAGCTCGCCGGCGCGGTCTACCATCCGGGAACCTATGGCTGGCGGCCAGGACTCAGGTTGAGCGAGCTGGTGAAGCTCGCCGGAGGGTTCCGCCCGGCGGTGTATTCGGGGCTGGCGCACATCGAGCGGCTCAACCTGGCCGACTCGACGCGCTACATGCTCCAGGTTTCTCTGCCGGAGGACAGCACCAAGCCGTATCCCGATGACCTCCAGCTCGTCGATTATGACGTGGTGACCGTATATGGACGGGAGGAATTCCGCGAGGGACGCACCGTCGGGATCGCGGGTATGGTGAACAAGCCAGGCCGGTTTCCCTACCGCAAGGGAATGACCCTACGGGACCTGGTGCTGATGGCGCGCGGGCTGCGCGACGGCGCCTATCTCGACACGGCCGAGGTGGCGCGGCTGCCGGAAGACCGCACCGGCGGCCGGCTGGCGGTAACCATTCGGGTACCGATGGACTCCACCTATCTGTTCGAGCCCGACTCGAGCAGCTACCCGTTCCTGCGTGGGCTCCCCGCGCCGGCGCGCGGGGCGCCGGAGGTTGCGCTCGAGCCCTACGATCAGGTCCTGATCTTGAGGCAGCCACAGTTCGAGCTGCAGCGGACGGTGGATATCGTGGGTGAGGTGAAGTTCCCCGGTACGTATGCGCTGATCAGCAAGGATGAGCGGTTGAGCGATCTGCTCAAGCGGGCGGGGGGACTGCTGCCGACAGGGCACGCCGAGGGGACGCGCCTGGTACGCCCATTCGGTAACGCGGGACTGGTGGACATCCGGCTCACCGAAGCGGTTCGTCGGCCTGGCAGTACCGATGATCTCGTGCTCATGCCGGGTGATACCATACGAGTGCCCGAATTGAATCCGGTGGTGCGGGTAGAGGGAGCGGTCAATAGCCCGACCAGCGTGCAGTACCGGCCGGGGGCGGGTCTGGGCTATTACATCGGGAGCGCTGGTGGATACGCACAGAACGCAGACAAGGGGCGGGTGAGCGTGCACTACGCCAACGGGGCGGGGCGAGTGCGGAGCAAGTTTCTTTTCTTCAGCTCGTACCCCACGCCGGGACCGGGAAGTACGGTGAAGGTGCCGGTGGCTCCGCAGGGCGCTCCGTTCAATGTCACTGAATTCGTCGGGAGCTTCGCACAAATATTGGCCAGCACGGTGGCGATCCTGGTGATCGCGACCAGGTTGTGACATGTCCGGCCGCGGGCCGAGACCATTAGATTGGGACTCGACACACGGTCTGGGTGTGGTCGAGGCCCTGATTGAGAGATATGCCTGTGACGAGTGACTCCGACCAGCCGACTGCGGAGGCCGTGGCTGCCGCGCTGCGGCCTCGCTTGGACGGGCGCCCCGGGGTGACCGCCGTGTTCCTCTACGGCTCGGCGGTGGACGGGGGTCCGAGCCGGGACCTGGATTTCGCGGTCTACGTGGATCGCTCCCGCGTTCCGAGCTCTGGCGACGTGGATCTCGCGCTTGCGCTGGCCGCCGAGTTCTCGGAAGCACTGGCGCGCCCGGCAGACGTGGTCGTGATCTACTATGCGCCGTTGGCG
>JACQVB010000004.1 GCA_016209985.1 Gemmatimonadota bacterium
GGCCGAGGCGCGCGGCGATGCTTTCCTCGAACACTTCCGATACGTAGCCGATTTCAACGAAATGATTGCCGCTGCCGACCGTGCCGAGCTGGTCGCGGCCCCGTTTCTTGGCGTGGTCGCTCACCCGGTCAGGATCGGCCTCCAGGTGTCCACCGGCCTCGATGCATTCCAGGTCGCGGGCGTTGCCATATCCCTGATCCGCCGTCCAGGCCGCACCGTGTTCCAGGACCTGGTCGAGCTCTTGGTCGGAGAGCCTCAAGTCCGAACGGGAAGCGCCGACGCCCGACGGGATGTGGCGGAAGAGGTGATCGATCAATTCGCGGAGGCGTGGCCGGACGTCGGTGATGGAGAGCGGAGTGCGGAGCAGTCGCACGCCGCAATTGATGTCGTAGCCCACGCCGCCCGGGGAAATGACACCCTCGTCCTCGTCGAACGCCGCGACGCCGCCGATCGGGAATCCGTATCCCCAGTGGATATCGGGCATGGCGATCGACGGCCCGACGATTCCCGGCAAATGCGCGACGTTTACCACCTGCTGTACGCACTGGTCGCCTTGCAGATCGCGCATCATCTCGGCGTCGGCGAAGATGAGGCCATCGGTCCGCATGCCGCCGGTGCGGGGCACGCGCCAGCGATAGTCATCAAGCTGTTCGACGACAAAGGCGGACATAGAGGAAGTCTAGCGAGGACGGCATGACGGGACGACGGCATGACGGCATCAGATCGTTTGGGGCAAGAACCTCACCAGCAGCCGGCGATGTTTGGCATCGTACGCTGAGTCGTAGCGTCCCAGGGGGAATTCTGCCGGGCCCTGCACGACACGTCCTTCAAGGTCGAACCGCGAGCCGTGACAGGGACAGGTGAGGATGCCTTGCAGCGGGGTCGCGTTCACCGGGCATCCCTCGTGGGTGCATTGGAGCGAGAGGGCGTGATACCCACCGGCTGATTGGTGCACGATCAGGATCGGAGCCCCGTCGGGTCCCGGTGCTGGCGCCACCTTCGTGCTTCCGCCGGGCAGATCGGACACATCGACGGCGACTCCAGGCCTGGGACTGGGGCTGGCCGAGGGCCGGGCGCATGTGGCGAGCAGGGAAGCGCCCGCGGCCGCGACGGCTCCCCCGAACAGACCCTGCCAGATCTGAAGGAAAAAACGGCGGCGACTCGATCCGCTCACCGGCTCGATACGCTCACCGAGGCCATGCGCTGGGGGTATTTGCCGGCCTTCACCCGCGCCACTTCCTTGCGAGCGGCGACGTCGATCACGGAAACGTCGTCGGAGCCACGGTTGCTGACGTAGGCATGTTTTCCGTCGGGCGTGAGCGTGATCCAGTTGGGATCGCGGCCCACGGAAACGGTCCCCAGCAGCTGCATGTCGGGGAGCGAGAAAAACGCGACGAGGTCGACCATACTCGCGTTGGCGATGAGGATCTTGCCGTCGCGCGTGATGCGCAGCCCGTGACCGGCGGTGTCGGGAATCGAATCGGGAAGGGTGGTCCCCGCCGGCACCGGCATCGGGACCATGCGTGTCCTGCCGGATTCCAGATCCAGCACGGCGAGCGCGTGGGTCCGCGACAACTGCAGGATGATGGTTTTCTCGTCACGGGTGACGGCGATGGGGCGGACATTCTGCGGCATGGGAAAGGTCCGCAGCGCTTTTCGAGCCGTGGCATCGAATTCGACCGCCGCCGGAGTGCGAATGAGTCCGACCCATCCCTTCCGGCCGTCGGCGGAGATCTCGATGTCGTGCGGACCGGTGCCCACCGGGATGGTGTCGACCACGGCCCGTTTGCTGACATCCACCACATCCACCCGCCCCCGGTCTACCATGGTGATGTAAACCAGTTGTCCGTCGGGGGAGGGCATCAGATGGTTGGGCGAGCCGGTCAGATTCAACCGCCAGAGAACGCTCCTGGCTTTCGGGTCGATTGCGACCAATTCGCCGAGCGGTTCGCCGGGGGCGGCAGGCCGGTTCTGCGGGCGTCGGACGATGCGGGTGAGATAGAGAGTCTTCCCATCGGGGGCCGCAATGATGTCGTCAGGCGAGAGGCCGATGTCGATCGTCCCGACCACGTTGAGGGTCGCATCGTCGATGACGGACACGTCTCCGCCACGGGTGTTTTCGACGAACAGTAACTGGCCCTGTTGAGCCGGCAGGTTGCCCGCCATCAACAGGAGCGCAAAACTCCGGGTGAGCCGTCTCATCGAGAATTCTCCTGGCTGGTCGGAAGGAAGATGCCTTAACGCTGGCGTTCTCGGGCGACCTCGACACTGGCCTGACGGGCCAGCTCCCGGTGAATCTTCGCTACCCGCTCTACCTGTCCCTTGGCCGGGAAACGCTCATAGAAGCCATCGGAGCGGAAAGTCCGCCTCATCTCGGTCCAGGGGGCCACCCGCTCGGCCCACCGCCGCATGCGGCCGTCCTCGGGATCGGCATCCGTGGCGGCCAGATTGGCGCACACCCGGATCATGGCCTTCAGGGTAACCGAGTTGGTGACGAAATACGCGGGATTCCCCCACGCATCCTCCCACACGCGCTCAGCCGCCTTGAGGAAATCCCGGATGATCCGATAGAACCGCTCGGCGTGGCGCGCATCGGTGCCAGCGCGCTCGATCCGCTTCCAGTCCGCGGATACCCAGCGGTGCACTTCGTTGAAAAGCTCGGCCTGGAGGATCCACTTTTCCTGCTGGCTGCGGCCGCCCAGCCGGTTGATCCGGTAGCGCAGCGGACTGTCGCCCTCCCGATAGAGCAGGTCGACCACCCGGGCGGCGAACTTCTTGTCGCTCGACGCCCAGGATACCCGCTCGTACAAGTCCACCAGGTGGCTCTTGTTGATGCGGGTTGGGGTGGAATTGATGATCACGAACATTTCGGTGGCAAAATCTTCGCTCTTGCCGTCGAACACGATACAGGGGACGTGCAGCGTGCCGGCTTCTCCAGGGCGCTCCTTGGCATAGAACTCGAGTGCCGCCAACCGGTGCTGGCCGTCGATGACGAGGTATTTCCCTTCCGGCTCCGTCAGGGTTCCCGCTGTCTCGGACCGGCTGGTGGGCTGGAAGCGCAGCCGCTCCGCGGTAAACAGGAGAATGGTGCCGGGGATCGGCGGCTGGGTGACCGCGGTCTCATAGAAATTCTTGATGGCACGGACCTTGGGGCGCGACAGTTGGCGCTGAAAGGCCTTGTCGTTCCGCTCGATCTTGGAGATGAACTGGGCGATTTCGTCGTCTTCCGCCACCGGCTCGGGCGCAATCTGCTCGCCCTCGCCATAGTAGCGACTGACGAACTGGACTTTCTCGAGCAGGTCCTGGGCAGGGTAGGCGACGAAGTAGAAGACGCTGTCCTTTTGCCGCACCTGAGTCGCAAGCACGTTGGGGCCCCTCTGGAGAGAGAGATTAGCCGCTACTCGGCCGCCGTCATGCCTGGCCCGAGCTGACATAATTCTACACATCGAACAGCAGCTCTGCGCGCCAGCCGGGGGGCGTTTGCTCCACCAGGAAATCGTGCCGTGTCAGCGCCTTGACCTCGGGCTGAGCAGCGTGACGCGCCGCATCGGCCGGCTCTCCGTGCAGCGTACCTCGCAATCGTACCGGTGTCACTGCGGCGATTTCCAAGCGCGCGGGCACGAATGCTTCAGTGTTGAATTGATCGAGGACCATGCGGATCAGCTTCCAGACCAGGTCTCCCACGTCGGTAGCTGTCAGCGAGACCTGGATGGTTCTCCGATCCTGCACCTGCGAGGCGCCCACCACCAGCTCGCGCACGACGGCGACGCTATCGGCCAGCAGCTCCTCCAGGGACGAGGCCTCGATTTCGATCCTGACGTCGGCCGTGTGCGGGAGATAGCGGTACGTCACTTTTTGCTCCATTCACCGGTCCGAAAGGTACCGGTCGGCGCGGCCCAGGATGGTAGTTTGTGGGCGTGACTCCATTGGTTTCCATGCCGAGGGATCGAGACGCGGCACGCGCGGCATCCCTGGCCGATCTGCGAGAGAACCTGCGCGCGTTGTCTTGTGCGGTGGAACTGCTGTCTCGCCACCCGGATTCGGCGAGTACTGCGGCGATCGTCACGGCTATGCGGCGCTCGCTGCGGCGGGCGGAGTCCGCCCTCAGCCGGCTCCCCAATCGGCATGGCCCTTGAAGAGGCGCCTCCCGTCGAGCCGTCGCTGGCTGGAAGAAACCGGGCTGCCCTCCGGGAAATTGGCCGGGTGGGCCAGCGCTTCCGCCACACCGGCGGTCTTCGCGCTGGCGTTATCGGCCCAGTGAAGCACCTCTGCTTCCAGCGTCATGGGCCGGACCGGGCTGCCGAACTCGAGTTTTCCGTGATGCGAAAGCACCAGGTGGAGGAGAATGCCCCGCTCGAGGTCGGTGCAAGGGGGCGGCTCCTCCTGGCCCAGCCGGCGGTCGAGCATCAACGCGCCCAGGACCACGTGGCCGACGAGTGACCCGGCCGGCGTGTAATCGAAAATGCCGTCCCATCGGTAGCTCTCGATTTTCCCGATATCGTGAAGCAGCACCCCGGCCAACACCAACTCGGCATCGGCACCGGAAGCGCGGGCGATGGTCCGGGCAATGGCGGCGACTTCGGTGGTGTGCTGGAGCAGGCCGCCGACGGCCGCGTGATGCCCGCGCACGGAGGCGGGGCACTGCTCGTAGCGGGTGCGGAAATCGGCGTCGGTGTAAAAGAGATCCACCACGCGCTTAAGCCGTGGCTTGCGGATCTCGGCGCGCCAGGAGTCCAGAGTCTCCCAATAGCGCTCGATGGGACCGACCGATGGAAGAAGAGAACGGACATCCACGCTGTCGGCCGGGAGAATCCGCAGCGAAGTGACCTTGAGCTGGGGCCGGTCACGATAGGACTCGACTTCGCCGATTACCTGAGCGACATGTCCCCGCCGCACGCCGGCGACCAGCGGCTGGCGGTCGAGCCAGAAGGGCTCGGTTTCGATGGAGCCGGTTGCGTTTCCCACCGTCAGTACGGTGAAGGGGTTTCCTTCACCGGTGGTTCGCTGATCAACCTCCAGAACCAGGAAGGTCTCCTGAACCCGGGCGCCGAATTCAAGAGTCGGGATTGCGACGGGTTTCGGCACGGTCACAGTTTATCGCGCTCCCATCTCGATGGCGGCGTGACGCAACAGCTCCCCCTCCGGAATCGGATGGGCTACCGGCAGGAGGTGGCGCACCGAGTTGGCGTAGTACTCCATGAGTGGGCGCTGGGTTGGCAGGATCACGAAGCTGTCTCCCTCCGCGTGGGCCAGACGGCGCATCCGCAGCATCCGTGAGGCGCGGTCAAGGATGGCATAGACCCCCCGATCGGCGTGAACCAATTTCGTGTTGTTCCGGAGCAGATAATCGCGGTACTCGTCGAGGCGCTGGAGCAGCTGATCCCGACGGATGACGGGCTGCTCGAAGGAGAGCAGGGCCGCCGCCACCAGCGGCACCGGCGTTACCGGCATGATTTCTTCAATGCGGCTCATGACTTCATCGGCCATGGTCTGGAGTCTCTGGTGACGCGCCTCCCACGGCAGGTCGAGCACGCCGATGTCCGGGCCGAGCCAGGAACGCACCGATAACGGCGTACCAAAGTTGACCGCAACCCGTCCGTACCGTCGCAGCGTTCTGGTGAGCCAGCGCGCGACGTTGTAGAGGCCGTAGTGCAGCACGCTGGCGAGCTGCCGCAGCCGGCCCGGCCTCGGCCCATCCGGGTTCAGCACCTCGCGGGTCAGGACGCGATCCTCGAGCACCCGGTCGTAGTTGAGGGCGACCGGTACCAGCCAGATGTCACGATCGAAGGCGGGGTCGCGCAGGGTTCGCACGATGTAATCGAGCAGCCCCAACTTGGCCGGGCCGAGCGCGCCGGTGCGGGAGAGCCGGCCTTCGAGGAAAATGCCCTGGGTGATGCCGTTTCGGGTGATGAGCTGAATGTAGCGCTCGAGCACGGCGTGATAGAGCGGCTCGCGAAACCGGCGTCGCACGAAATACGCGCCAAAGGATTTGAAGATGTACTCGAGCGGCCAGGTCCGCGCCCATTCGCCGACCGCGTAGCTGATGCTGACTTCCCGGGCCAGCACGTACGCCACGACAACGTAATCCGCGTTGGAGCGGTGATTCATCAGATAAACGACGACGTCCTGGCGCGGGATAGCGTTCAGGGCCGTACGATCCTGGTACTCCGAGGTGAGGCGGTAGAGGGCGCGGAGGAGAACGCGCGAGACGGTGTAGCCCAGCCGGTAGTACGAAAGGACGTTGAAAAAAGGAACGATCTCGTCGATGTAGCGCTGGACCTGCCGCAGCACCTGGTCGATCGGGACGTCGTGCGCCGCGCTGTGTTGCCGGGCGGCCAGCAGGACGACCGGGTCTTCCAGCAGCCGCGCGCGGACGGTGCGGCGGTTGACCAGCTTGAAGCGCTCCAGGCGCACTTCGAAGCGGCGGATGGTTCGAAGGGCGATCCGCCGGATCCAGGAATCCGCGAGGGGCACGCGCACGACTGTAACCTACGGCTTCGGCGTCAACGGAACAGCATGGAAGGCATGAGAGGCATGAGAGGCATGCCCTCAGACGGTCTCTGGAATCGCCCCCGTCTTCTCGTACTCGTATGCCATTTGCTTGAGCCGTGCGATGCGAACCGCCATCGGTGGGTGGGTTCCAAACACGTCGGCCAGGAAACCTTCTTTGGAGGAGACGCGGCGGCCGAGGGGGTCGGCGATGCAGAGGTGGGCCGATCCCCGGTGGATGGAAGCGGTAGGGGCAGCGGCGTCTTCGATCTTTCTGAGTGCGGACGCGAGGGCCAGGGGATTGCGGGTGAACTGAGCGGCCGAGGCGTCCGCCAGATATTCCCGTTTCCGGCTTACGGCCAGGGCAAGCAGGCGCGAGATGATCGGGGCGAGGAGTAGGGAAATCAGCCAGATGACGAACACGATGGCGGCGAGCTGCCCGCCCTTCTTGCCTCCCCCGCCTCCCGATCGCCCTAGCCGCACGCCGCGAGCACCTCCGCGACCGATGAAGCGCGCGGTCCCATCCGAAATGAGCGCGATCACGCCGACCAGTGCCGCCAGCAGCGTCATCAGTCGGACGTCGTGATTCCGTACATGGGCGAGCTCATGGGCGACGACCGCCTGGAGCTCATCGCGGTCCAGACTCTCGAGCAGGCCCTCGGTGACCGCGACGTGGGCATGAGCCTCATCGATGCCGGTAGCGAGGGCGTTGGGATCCTTGTCGGGCACGATCCAGATGGTGGGCCGGCGAAGCCCGGAGGCGATGCACATCTCCTCGATGACATTCACCAGCACCCGTTCCTGGGGTTTGCCCGGATTGACCAACTCCCAGGCTCCGGCAGCCCAGAGCACCTGTTTCGGGCCGGTCCGCCACCCGTACCAGACCATGCCGATCGCTAAGAGGGTGGCGACGATCCCGAATATCGGGATCACGTGGTGGTACTCCCGCGGCGGGAGGTCGCTGGTGTAGAGGTAGAACGCGGCGTCCCCCCCAAAGCCGATCCAGGCGAAGAACATGAGGAAGCCGGCGATCAAGAGAATCGATCGTCGGCGGTTGATCCGCTGTTGCTCGAAGAGATTGCTGTCGCTCACGCTTTCGACTTCATCGACAAATCGACCTGCGGCACCGCCCGTTCGGCTTCCTCGGTGATCTCCCACAGCTCTACCGTTTCTGCCCGGGCCAGTCCGGCCACCAGGTTGGTGGGGAACTGCTGCTGGCGCACGTTGTAGGTCGTGGCGGTGTCGTTGTAGAGCTGCCGCGCGAAGGAGACCCGATTCTCGGTAGAGGTCAACTCTTCCTGCAGCTGGCCGATGTTGCCGGTGGCCTTGAGCTGGGGATACTGCTCGACCACGACATTGAAGCGGGAAATGGCGGCGGACAGCTGCGCTTCCGCGGCGGCCAGTTTCTTGACGCCACCGGTGGGCCGGGCATCGGCCTGAACCTTCACCGCCTGGTTTCGCGCCTGGATCACCGCTTCCAGGGTCTGCCGCTCGAAATCCATCGCTCCCTTGACGGCGTTCACCAGGTTCGGGATGAGATCGTGGCGCCGTTTGAGCTGGACGTCGATCTGCTTCCACGCGTTCACGGTTTCGCCCTTGAGGGCAATGAGCCGGTTATAGGCGGAAATGACCCACAACACGACCGCCGCGACGAGTATGAGGAAGACGACCATGCCGCTCATGAGAAGCTCCCCTCGACTGGGAATGAAGTAATTAGAGATACGAACGCGGCCGGTCGCAAGTTTCTACCGCACAACGGCACGACGGCACAACGGCACCGACCCCGCCGCTACGTCTCGGAGAGGTGCTCCAAGGCCGCCCGAACCGCGTCCGCGATTTCACCAAAGCGGCCCCCCTGCCGGGCCAGCGGGTGCTCCTGGTGAATATGCAGCTCGATGCCGCGCGAGACCACGATGTGGTGCCAGCTGGCAGCCGGCGGGGCGCCGGCAGGCGACTCGGGCCGGTCGAGCTGGGCGCGCCAGGTGCTGAGCGCGCGGCCCACGCGACCCCGGGCCGGAGATTGCTCGGCCAGTGGTAATCGCTGCGGGACCGGGAGCCCGGGCCCAAGCGCGGAGGCCACCCGCCGTTCGAGCATGTCACCGGTGGCGTCGGTCAATTCCTGCGCGATGGCCGCGAGGGTGCCGCCTTCCATCTGGCGCAGCTTGATGGCGAGCACCTGCAGCAGGTGCCGGTAGGAATACACCGCGGCGGTGCCGCGCCCTTCAGGAGCGGCCACCAGTCCCTTGGTGACGTAAAACCGGATGGTTCGCTCGTTGGGGTGGGCGCTGGCGGCGGCATTGATCGGTCGCACGGCAGACGCCTCGAGGATCGCTGCCGAAACCATGGACAGATCGCGCAGGCTCCAGGGCGCGAGCTGCCGGTATTCCCTCAATACGAGAAGCGGATCGGGCAGAGACGTGCCGACCGTCCCCACCGGTCAGAAACCGTTGGCCTGGCGCCGCTCCGCGGCGGTGAGCATGTCGATCATTCCGAAGACCCGCGCCAGCTCGAACGGCTTGGCGAGCACTGGGAGGTTATGCATCTCCAGCCACTCCTGCTGGTCTTCCGGGTCGCCGCTCATGATCGCGATTCTGGGGACGAGATGCGGCCATTGCGACAGAATCAGATGAAAGAGCGTTTGCCCCGACATGCTGGGCATGCGGAGATCCATCAGGATCGCATCTACCGGCTCGCTGGCCAGCATCTCGCACGCCTGCTCGCCGGAGGTCGCCAGCAGGACGCTGTAGCCGTTCCGGGTGAGCGCCTTTTCCAGCGCGCGCCGGACTGCCGGCTCGTCGTCGACGACCAGAACGCGAAGCCCTTTCATGAAACGCGAGCCAGGGCGCTGGCGGCCGGAGGAGTGAAGTAGCGTTCCCGGACACGGTTGAGGGCGTCTTCCGGTGTCAGCGACACGCGGAGCTCCCGGGGGGTCATGCCGAGCACTTCCTTGACGTTCTGCGCCAGGGAGCGTGTGGCGTAGCCCAGCTTGGTAGCCACATCCTCGACCGTGTAGCCGGGATCCTGGAGCAGGCGGTGTGCATAGATGACGCGCAGGACCATCAGCGTCACGCTGGGAGGCGGCAAGTTTGCCTTGGCGAACCAGCGCAGGCAGGTGCGCCGATCCATCCGGGCCCGAGTGGCGAGATCCTGCACGGACTGCACGGTCGCCGGCTCGCGAACGGCACTTTCGATGGCCCATTTGAGTTCACCCGGGCAGCCGGCGAGCAGGTCCGACAACGCACTCATCACCTGGCCCGCGACCGTGTGGGAGACCTCGGCCGTCAGGATCTCGTTCAGGTGGGCCGGGTGATCGTCATGCCGGGCAAGGACGATGTGCTTGATGCCAATCTGTCCCAGGCGGAGCAAAACTGGGGCGACCGCGGGCGAGAGTTGGGTATACAGAATAAGCGGGAATGAAGGAAACAGGACTCTCAGCCGCTCGATTTCCTGGGACCGCGCCGGCCCCTCGAGGGCGGGGTCTAACACGCCTAGTTCCAAGGGCTTGGTAAGAATGGCCGACAGCGCGTCCTCCCAGGTGCGGGCGGGGACGAAACGGAACCGGTCGCGCGCGGCGTAGTCCAGCCGTGAGTAGAGGGATCCGTTGATGGCGGCTAAAACGAGCATTCAGGCTCCGGCAAATGTCCCAAAAACAGCATACGATGTCCCAAAAACGCCCTATCGGGCGTGCGCACATGCCCTCAAGTTGGGCCAGGTCGTTTTTCCCAACCTACGCCCAGCTTTGGAGGTCAGTCATGTCCCGCCGCGTCCGCTTGTTCGTCTTCGTTCTGCTTGCTTCGTTCGCCCTCGGCACCACCGCTTGCGCCAACGTCAGCGGTCCGGCGGAGTGCGGGACTGTCGGTTCTGGCTGCTGAAATCAAACCCCCACTGCTCTAAGTGCTGACAGACCTTCGATAGCACTCTGGAGCTCGGGAGAAGGCTCTACAAAGACCATCAGCGGGGACGCTGCGACTCGGGGCGTCCCTGCTCGTATTGTGCCGAGTATCGTTTCCGCTTCAAATAGGCGCTGGCCGAGCCCATGGGCGTCGGCTAGGCTCACTGCGCGTTCCAGTCGAACCAGCGCTTCCCGCTCGGTCCCGAACGCTGCCAGACCGACGCCCACCCTGATCTCGAACTCGACGCGTTCATCGGGTGGCATCCGATCGAGTCTACGCTCGAGTTCCTTTTTCCAACGCTCGAAGCCAAGCTGATCGCTCACGAGCGTTGACACATCCAACAACTCGATCATCGAGTTGAATTTCAGTTCTTGGGGCGTGTCGCTTTCCATCACGATCAGGAACGCGTCGCGAGCGGCGCTGTAATGGCCAAGCTCCTTCAAGTAGACGCCGGTATCGTGGAGAGCACGAAGGCGCTGCGAGGGATCTTCGTACAACTCTGACGCTCGAAATGCCAGCGAGACTGCCTCCGCCATTCGCTTCATCAAATGAGCATTGGCGGAGAGGTCGTGCAGAGCACGGGCCTCGACGAACGCGTCTTTGCGCTCGCGTGCCTTCGCCAGGATGTACCTCAGCTCCTTCTCGGCATGCCGCAGGTCACCGGTTCTCTGCTTTATGCCCGCACGACCGATCTTGCTCACCATCTCGGAACGCCAGTCACCCCGCGCGTGGGCCATGGCAGCCGCCTGGTCGTAGGCTCGGGTGGATTCGGCGAACCGTCCCGCCTGCTTGAGCACGCGGGCCCACTGTAGACGGGCGGCAGTTTCTTCGGCGCAGACGCCGCCGTCGCTGAAGGCGAGCAAGGTCTCCAGCACGTCGAGCGCCTCGTCCAGCCGCAGCTCATTCTCCAGCCAGAAGGCGAACGCCAGCAACGGTGCCCACATCAGCACCCGATTCTCGACGCGCACGACCTCTTGTGCTACGCGAATGATGTCCCGCAGATGGCTGACCTCTCTGGTCTGCGGGTGCAGCTCTTCCAGATAGTTGTTGGCGGCCCGGAGCTGGTAGACGATCCCGTCGCCGGTAGCGTCCTCCGCCACCCGATCCACGGCCCGGAGCGCCAGGAACGCGCCCAGCGCGTGCGCCCGCTCGCGGTTTCCCGGCTGGGAGGCGCGCTCGAGGAACGGCGTGTGGAGATTGGGGATGGAGGTCACATCGGCGCGCGGAAGTGGCGTAACGCTCAAAATGGCCTCGGGCTTTGATCGGTCATTACGGGTCTCAAGTCGCCCCAAGTATGACGTTGGCGCTCGCACCCGGCAAGGGTGTTTGTCACACTCCTTGGACACGATCATAAAGCACAGCCGCTAACCGCTGTTGTCGAGCGTACTTCGGGTGATGCGCGCGTTTTTATGGTCGCGGTTTCAAGCCCAGCGCCTGGCAGATTGGCACCATGCGGCGGGGTGCGACGCTTCTCGAATTGGTGACGGTGCTCACACTTATCGGTTTGCTGAGCGCCATGGCCGCGCCGCGCGTGGGAGATGCGCTGGACCGCCTGGCCGTGCGAAAAGCGGTGGGAGAGGCGGCCATGTTCTACGGCGCCGCCCGGTTTGGGGCGATTCTACAGGGTTCACGGGTGCGGATCGAATTCGGACCCGATTCGATGATCGCCGTTTACGAGCGCGCGAACGATTCGCTGTTTTTGCGGAGGGACGGGCCGGCCAAGGATGGCGTCAATCTTCGGGCTTCACGGCGGGTGATCAGGATTCTCCCCAACGGACTCGGCAGCGGGGGGTCCAATACCACCCTGGTTTTCCGGCGGGGAGTGCACGCCGAGTCGCTGACGACGTCGAGGTTGGGAAGACTCAAGAGATGGAGGTGAACGGAGGAGCGGCCCCGCCCGGAGAACAAAAGGGCCCCGGTTTCCCAGGGTCCTTTTTCCGTGGCCGGAACTGGCCACGCTCCGCCGCTAACGTACTAGCAACATCTCCCTCTCGACGCGGTCTGTCAATACGGAATGCCTGGGCGCGCCCCCCAGGAATCGAACCTGGACCACTCCGTTAGCGGCGCAGCATGCTATCCATTACACCAAGGGCGCCACAGGCGGCATGCTGCACGGATTGCAAGTCCTTGCCGCACTCCAGGCCCTGAGAAGGTCGCCGTCGGAATCAACGCAGCGTCAACGGCCATTTCCCCATCATTGGTCACTCAACAAATCCCACGTTCACGGGTCTCGGAATTTCTCCTGCCGCGGCCGCGCGACTCAGAAGGGCTGAGACCGCCTTGCGTCCCTTCTCGCCATAATCCAGCGTGTAGTCATTGACGTACATCCCGACGAAGCGGTCTGCCTGCGCGCGGTCGAGGCCCCGCGCGTAACGCAGCGCATGATTTAGCGCTTCTTTACGGTGGGAGAGACCATAGGCGATGCTGGCGCGGAGATCTCGCGAGATGTGACCGATCAATTCGTTTCCGAGATCCCGGCGGACCACATTCCCACCCAATGGAAGCGGCAGGCCGGTCTCGCCGAACCACCATTCTCCCATGTCGGCCCAGAGATGGAGGCCACGATCGGCATAGGTCAGCTGGCCTTCGTGAATCAGCAGCCCCAGGTCGGCTTCGCCGGCGAGGACGGCGTCTTCGATGCGGTCGAATGACATGATCACCGCTTCGAAGGATGGCTGGTAGAGGCGGAGCGTCAGAAACGCCGTGGTGAGGACGCCGGGTATCGCGATTCGCTTGCCCCGAATGGCGCTGCGAGGATCGGCCGGCACGGGTTTGGTTGAAACCAACCGGGGACCGTAGCGGTCTCCGATGGAGGCTCCGTGCGGCAGCAACGCGTATCGATCGGCCAGATGCGCATACGCATGGATGGAAACCGCGGTGACTTCCAGCTCGCCGGCCAGCGCTCGCCGGTTGAGCGTTTCAATATCCGCCAGCTCATGAACATACCGGCGATCGCCGGTGGGGACTTTGCCTTCGGCGAGTGCGTAAAACATGAAGGCATCGTCGGAGTCCGGGCTGTGCGCAACGTGGATGACAGTCACAGGGTGTTACCAAGTGAGAAGTGAGAAGGAGGCGTGAGAAGTATTTGCCGTGTCCTTCTCACTTCTCACTTCTTACTTCTCACTTGCAAGGGCCTGTTGCGCCTCAGCGCGGGTGCGCCCGAGCAGCGTGCTGTGGTCGGCGTACTCCGGGCGCTGCTTGGCCATTTCGGAGTCATACGCGTCGAGGAGCGCCCGATAGGCGCGGTTGCGGGCGCCGGTATCCCCCCGGGCCGCGGCGACTTGAGCCCGGAGGGCGTTGGCGAGCAGGTGGTTGGGAACGGCGCGGCTGATGGTATCGGCCTGAGCGAGCGCGCCTTTGTAGTTGTTGTTCACGAACTCGATCGCGCCCACGTGGTAGCGGGCGTCGGCATCGAGCGGTCCCAGCATCGCATAGGATTGCAGCGCCATCGGAATGAAGAAGCGCATGTCAGTGGTATCGCCCTGCTCCGACGCCGCCATCACCCGATTGAAGAGTCGATCCGCGCGCTCCCGCGGCGAGAGGTTGCTGATGTCTGACGCCGGCTGGGATGCGGCGCCTCGCAGCGGGCTGGGGCCGGCGCCGGCGGCTTTCTGGGACGTGAGCCGTACCAGCAGAACGGCCGACAGGGCGGCGACGGTGGCGCCCGCGACGATCCAGGGAATCGCGCGACTCCGTCCGTGGCTGGACATGGAGCGCCCGCACGACTGGCAGTAGCGTGATCCGGCGCGCACTTCGGCGTTGCAATGGGGGCAGCGCTGGGCCATGAGCGAGGCCCCGCAGTTAGGGCAATACCGCCCGGTAGCTTCGGTACCGCAGGAGGGGCATTTCATTGACCGGAAGATAGAGGTGTCAGGTGCCAGGTGTCAGGTACCAGGTTTCTTCGAGAAAGTCCCGGGCACCTGAAACCTGACACCTGACACCCGCCTGCCTATCTTAGCCCCCATGGCTACGGACGCCGGTGGGGCGGGGGCCCAGAAACCGGCTCGTTTCGATCCGCCACTCAGCGACATCAAGGCGCGGCAGATGGGTGAGCTGGCGCGCGGCGAGGTCCGTTGGGACGTGGTGCTGGAGACCGTGGCCGACGCCAGCGTGGGTAGCGTCCGCGGCCGCATTCATTTCGTCTGCGGCAGCACCCACCTGCTTTCCGGCTGGATCTTCCTGGAATGGGCCGAGAAGGACGTCATCGAACGATTCGCGGAATTCTCGGCGCAGGAGCTGTGGAATCTGCTGGATTCACTGAATGACTAGGTGTCAGGGACCAGGTGTCAGGGCTGCGAGCCCCTGGCCCCTGACACCTGACACCTGACACCTCCTTGCAGGAGGAATCATTGCCCACCCGCAGACCGATCACCGTCCCCGCTACCGAAAAACCATCCCTGCGTGGCGAGGTGATCAACACCAAGGGCGCAGCCCGGGACGATATCCTGAAGCTGACGCGGAAATTCGGCGTCGACTTCCTGCGGCTGCAGTTCACCGACATCACCGGCATCAACAAGAACGTGGAAGTCCCCGAGAGCCAGTTCGAGAAGGCGCTCGAGGGCGACCTCATGTTCGACGGCTCGTCGATCGAAGGATTCGTGCGGATCGAAGAGAGCGACATGGTGCTCAAGCCCGACCTCGACACGTTCAAGATCCTTCCCTATGACGACGAGGGCGGCCGGGTCGCCCGGCTGATCTGCGACATCTACAACCCCGACGGCTCCCCGTTTCCCGGTTGCCCGCGCCAGACGCTGCAACGCCAGATGGAGCGGGCCCGGAAGATGGGTTACGAGATGATGGCCGGTTGCGAAGCCGAGTTCTTCATTTTTCATCTGGACGATCGGGGCAACCCCTCCCTGGAGACGCACGACGCGGGCGGCTATTTCGATCTCACGCCGGTGGACAAGGCGGAAACCATCCGGCGGCTGATCATCGACGATCTCGAGTTCATGGGATTCGAGGTCGAGGCAGGTCACCATGAAGTGGCGCCGGGCCAGCACGAAGTGGACTTCCGCTATGCCGATGCCCGCACCACGGCCGACAACCTCGCCACCTTCCGGTTCATCGTCCGCAACGTGGCCTACCGGCACGGATTCCTGTCGACCTTCATGCCCAAGCCGATCATGGGGCAGAACGGCTCGGGCATGCATACGCACCAGTCGCTATTCAAGGCGGGGAAAAACGCCTTCTTCGACCCCAAGGCAAAGTGGGAGATCTCGAAGATCGGACTGGGCTACATCGCGGGGCTGCTCTCGCATGCCCGCGGGTTTTGCGCGGTGACCAATCCGCTGGTGAATAGCTACAAGCGGCTGGTTCCCGGCTACGAGGCGCCGGTGAACGTGGCGTGGAGCATGCGCAACCGCTCACCCCTGATCCGGATCCCCGACCGCAGGGGGGCCGGGACGCGGTGCGAGCTCCGCATGCCGGACCCGTCGGCGAACCCCTACCTGGCGCTCGCCGTGCAGCTCGCGGCGGGGCTGGACGGGATCGAGAAGGGGCTGGTGCCGCCGGACCCCGTGAGCAAGAACATCTTCAC
>JACQVB010000081.1 GCA_016209985.1 Gemmatimonadota bacterium
CAACCCCCGGTTTTGGAGACCGGTGCTCTACCAATTGAGCTACGGACCTATCCCAAGCGCGGAGTTGAGAGCGCGGAATGCGGAGTGGTGTTTGACCCTGCAACTCCCCGCTCCGCGTTCCCCACTCCCCGCTCGAGCAGGGTGGCTGAGGGGACTTGAACCCCCGACCTCCGGAGCCACAGTCCGGCGCTCTAACCGATTGAGCTACAGCCACCATGACGGACGCCGCAAAACCGCGCCCGAAAGGGGAACCTAGCGGGGAAGAAAAGATGGGTCAACAAACAGGGGTGCTGGGTGTTGGGTGTCGGATACTGGGCCTGGGAATGGTCCGAGGCAGACTATCAAGGCCCGATGACCCAGCACCCAGCACCCGTTCCCTCCGTTACTGCCCCGACTGCAAATACTTCTGCGGAATCGGATTATCCGGCCGCTCGCTGTCCCAATAGATCGAGACCACCCACCAGCGGGTTCCGTCATTCAGCAGCTGGAAGCTGTTGATACCGCGCGCGAACGGGAGCGTGTCGGGACGGGACCGGGACTCGTAGGTGCTGAACACGTGCGCGATCCGGCCGAACGCCTCCGCCCGGCGGGCGACTTCCCTCTCATAGAAGCCTCGGACGGCGAAGCTTCGCTCGGCACCCGCGATCCACTCGTCCAGCGTCCCGATCTGGGGAACGATCCGGCCGTCGGGCGTACGAGCCGCCGGACCCAATCGCGCCCCGGGCACGAACAGCGAGCGCATCCGGTCCCAATTCCGCCGCTGGCCGGCCGGCCCCGAGATCACGTCGTAGACCGCCTTCATGATCGCGTCCAACGATCCCACATCTGCCGGATCGCCCTTCCAGACTGAATTGGCCGGCACCGGCGGAGGGGCCGTCGGCGGCGCCGCTTGCTGGGCGACACCGCGCAGCGGAACTCCAACCAATATGACGAATGCTGCAACGACGAACCGCATGGTCACCTTCCTCCTGGAAAGGTCTGCCCGATCAGTATCCGACACATAGCACCACGCACCACGCACCACGCACCTCAGTATTTCCACCACTCCGTCTGCACCCCGTTGGGCGCATACCGCTTGATGTGCTGCGCCATCTCCTTCAACCGCTCGGCCGGCGTCACCGGCCCGCTCCAGCAGTGCGGCTTGCGCCAGCCGTACAGGAAATAGCCCTCGTAGTGCGGGTTCTGCGTGGTCTTCATCCACGCCTCCAGCTCCACGACGGGGTTATTCAGATAGTAGGTGTCCATGTCGCCGACGTAAATGCGTAGCATATCGACCAGCTTGGGGCCGACCGTGGCCCAATTCCGCTGGAGATAGTAGAGCAGGTCGTAATTGTTCTTCCAGTAGTCGACCACCGCCTTATCGATCACACCGGTCTTCTTGTCGAACGCCGGCTTGAAGTAGCCGTCCTCCCCCAACGGGCCCCAGACGGCCGACCAGATGTCGATCTGCTGCCCCGAGCGCCCCTTGGTGCCGCTCGCCAGCTCGAAATAGTTGCGCTGCTGCGAGGTGAGCCGGATCTCCCCGTTGATCTCGACACTGTTGGGTGTCGGGACCCGGAACCATTCCTTCTGCTTGTAGAACGCGTTCTCGTCCTGGTAGAAGTTGACGCCCTCGACATTGCTGAACGTCACCGGGTCCGGGCAATAGGACCAGGTCCCGCCGAAGAAATCAGGATAGAACACCTGGAGTGCCAGCGACTCCCACCCGCCGGTGGATCCGCCCGAGAGCACCCGCGCGTAGCGCTGGGGAATGGCCCGGAAGCGCTTTTCCACCTCCGGGATCAGCTCCTGGAGAATGGCGTCGCCGTAGGGCCCGACGTTGACCGAGTTGACCGCGTACGAATCGTCGAAGTACGGCGTGGGATGCTGGAATGTCACCACCATCATCCGTGGGAAATCGTCCTTGACCCATTCCTTATAGAGGTCGCTCGTCGCCGAGAAATTGAGCGGCGCGCCAAGCCCGAAATGGCCCTGGATGTAATTCACCGGATACTGGATCGTCGCGCGCTCGTAGTCCCGGGGCAGGAGCACCGTCGCGCCCAGGTAGATCGGCCGCCCCCACCACTTGGTGAGGATCGGGCTCTGGATCTTGAACCGCTTGACCCATTCGTTGTCGGCCGGGACCTGGACGGCCGGAAGGACCTGATCGGCAACCAGGCGCACGACGTAGCCTTTGGCCGGGTCCAGATGGACCTGCTGAACCGCGCTGCGCAGATTGCCCGGCGAGCGGTTCCACTGCTGACCCTCCCACTGGTCGTCGTGCATCCAGACGACCTTGCCGTCGGCGCGGCGGAACTCCGAGTAGACGCTGACCATCGCCTGCACGTAGTAGTCGCCCGCCGGAATCTCCTTGAGGCTCACGACCGGGGAGCCGAGGTCGCTTTCATCGATCGTGGCGACGCCACCGGCGGCGAGCTTTTCGACATCGCGACCGAAGAACGGAACCCCGGTCCGCCCGATCTGGAGTCGAGGCTCGGGGTCGTTCTTCCGGGAGATCATCACGAACACCCGTCCGGTCAGCGGTTCCGAGCGGACCGCACGCGGGACTGTGATCTCGAAACGGAGTTTCCCGGGTTGTTGTGCGGAGAGGGGCGTGTGCGTGGCGAAAGGGAGGAACAGGAAAAGAAAAAATCGGAGTCGAGTCATGGGGAACTCCTCTGGTGGTCGGGTGCAATGTAGCGGCGGGGCGCGGATGCAGAATGACCTCAACGTAAGGAATTCCATATCCTTCAAGGTGTCAGGTGCCAGCTGATCAGGTGTCAGGTGTCAGGTTCCAGGTGTCAGGTCTTTACGGGAAGACCCTGGCACCTGGCACCTGACACCTGGCACCTCAGTATCTGACACCTGGAACCTGACACCTGACACCTGACACCTGAAGATTCCGATATCTAGACCGGCGCCTCCGATACCCCCAGCGCCTCCCGCACTGCCGCTGCCTTCCGGAGACTCTCTCGCCATTCCCGCGCGGGATCGGAATCCCACACGATGCCCGCCCCCGCCTGCACCACGGCCTGCGTCCCGCGCATCACCGCGGAGCGGATCAGGATGTTGAACTGTAAAGTTTCCTGGTCGGCCCAGCCCAGCGCGCCGGTGTACATCCCGCGCGCCGCTGGCTCCAGCTCGGCGATGATTTCCATGGCGCGCACCTTGGGGGCCCCGGTGATGGTGCCGCCCGGGAAGACCGCCGAGAGAAGCTCCCACGGACTGCGAGAGCCGGACAGGCGCGCCCGCACTTCGCTCACCAGGTGAAAGACGTGCGAGTACTCTTCGACCACTTCGCGCTCGCTCACCTCGACCGAGCCGAAATCCGCCACCCGTCCCAGGTCGTTGCGCGCGAGGTCGAGCAGCATGCGATGCTCGGCCTGTTCC